>CAYOBH010000028.1:0-21378 GCA_964402125.1 uncultured Verrucomicrobiota bacterium | reverse complement strand
AAGCCCTGATCCAGCTCCCAGCCGTCCGGCATGCCGTCGCTGTCGCTGTCCGCACGCTGCGGATCCGTGCCCGCAGTGTATTCGTCCAGATTCGTCACGCCGTCGGAGTCGGCATCGTCCGCGGCATCATCAACCAACGGATTTAATCCGTTATCCAGCTCCCACGCATCGGGCATTCCATCGGCATCGGAATCCACCGAGTTCGGGTTGGTCCCTGCGGTATATTCCTGTTCGTTCGTCAGCGAATCACCGTCCGTATCCTTGGCAGCATCGCTGTCATCCAGCGGATCAAAGCCCTGATCCAGCTCCCAGCCGTCCACTATCCCGTCGTTGTCCGAATCGGCATCCCGCGGATCAGTTCCCGCGTGGAACTCTTCCAAATTGGTTGCGCCGTCCGCATCTGCATCCTCCGCCGAATCATCCACCAGCGGATTAAACCCATGATCCAGTTCCCACGAATCAGACATACCATCGCCGTCCGAATCGGCCCTCAGCGGATTGGTAAAGTAGACGTTATCGACGCCGTTTGTAGAAACTTCGAATCGGTCATCCAAACCGTCGCCGTCCGTATCCACGTTGACCGGGCTCGTGCCGTAGGTTTGAGTTTCATCGTAGCCGTCAACCAAACCATCGCCGTCGGAATCCGGATTTAACGGATCCGAGCCGATCAAATATTCATCATAACTTGAAAGGCCGTCATGATCTTCATCCACCACCTGCAGTGGACGCACCGCCACTTTATAGAAAGAGTGAGGCAAGGCGCTGGTATCGATGACGGAAAGCAGATTTCCATCGGCGGGCAAATCGGCCTGAAAAACCGCCCAAGGGCCGCTGAGCTCCTCGGCCCGATAAATCGTGTAGAGGCGATCCAGCACCGAACTGAATGAAACACGGACCCCATTATTGGTCGTCAGCGGCGCAATAGATACTTTGAAGATTGAGTTTGAATCGTTCACGTCGGTTCCGGAAATCCATTCATCCAAATTGGATATTCCGTCGTGGTCATTATCCGGGGATGAGCGTCCGTTCACATCAAGTTCAGCAAAAAACGGATGGATAAACTCGTAGGCCCCCATATCCACCTTCGGCACCGTATCGAGATTTCCGTCCTGCGGGCGTTCAGTTCCCACTATATCGAACAGCGGAGCAGACATAAAGGTTCCGGAATCAATACACGGAGATCCCATGCTGAGGGTATAAACCGGGGTAAACAACGGGTTCAGTTCAATTACATATTTTGAAGGCTTCACATAGCTGCCGCCATGTTCGACATCGCTATACCAGACGTCAAACGCGCCGTTGCGGCATTGGAGTGATGCATAAGCGTTTTGCGTTGCACTCATCAGCACGTTGGTGGTGACATCGGCCACATTAGTTACTCCGTCTTCGATCGTAGTCACACTCAGCGTCTGCTCGCCAATCCAAAGATCTTCTGCAGTATTGCCCCACAGAATGGTATTTCGGATAAAATCTGCATGGGTGCCGTGGCTGGAAATACCGCCGCCGCGGCGGGCTTCGTTATCGGCATACGTGCAGTTAATGTTGGTTGTGTAGCAGTCGGCACCGATATAGAGCGCGCCGCCCAGACCGAAGGCCGGAAGCGAATCGGGATAAGCGGGATCGAGCGCAACCGCACGATTGGCACCCAACACGCAGTTTTTCAGCGTCAGCGTTGAACCGCTGGAGAGCAGAATTCCGCCGCCGTTTTCGTCGGAATCGGTAACGTCTTCCGTGTCCTCCGTATTAGCGGCATAAAGCGCAATATTCTCCCTCGACTTATACTGCACTCCGGAGAAGGTGTAATAATCAGGAGCCACATTGTTGGTAATGAGGGTATCCAGCAGGGTCGAAGAGGTGGCCTCAAAACTGAACCCACCGAGGTTGCCGACAACCACACAGTTGGTAATGATGCTCCCCGCCGAATTTACGACGCTGATTCCGCGGCCGAAGCAGTTTGAAACGGTCGTTCCGGAAACAATAAGTCCATCGCCGTCGGACACAGAAATCCCCGATCCAACACTGTGAACAAAGGAATTCATGATGCGCGGCACAGAACCGGAGACGGCGGATATGCCGCTTCCGCAGGAAGTAATTTCCACATTATCGATGATCGGACTCGAAGCAAAGGAACAGAAAATCCCGGCATACGCACAGCTGTAAATGTAGCAATTCTGAATATACGGAGAGGAACCGTCTTTGCAGACCACACCGTATTCATAGCCGCAGGCTCCGTCGGAGCAGTCCCCCGGAGGCGATGTAATGGCAAAACCTTTAACGAGGGTATTCGTCGTTTCACCGCTCTGGAACAGGAAGGCTGCGCCGAGACCGTCGGCGTCAATCACGGTATCCATCGGATTGGAGCTGAAAGTTATGATCGAAACGGCCTTACCCTTCGGATCAATATTTCGATTGCCGGAACCGATATAATATCCATTGGTCACCAGCACCGTCGAACCATCCACTGCCGCGTCAATGGCCTCCTGAATGGAATCAAACGGAGCATCAATCGTTCCATTCTCATTCGGATTACTGCTAACCGGATCGTATGGATCCGGATCATCGGCATGATCATCGTCCACAAAAATCGGGTCTGCGGCATTTGTTGCATCGGTGCCAGAATTCCACTCGTCCAAATCACTAAACCCATCGCCGTCGGTATCGGCGTTGGAGGGATCACTTCCGTTCAGATATTCCAATCCGTTAGAAAGCGTATCACCGTCAGCGTCATCCGCCGCATCATCGATTGTTGGATCAAGGTTGTTCTCCACTTCCCAGCCGTCCGGCATACCATCGCCGTCTGTATCCGATTCATTCGGATTGGTATGATAAACGTTCAGCTCATCTGCATCATCAAGGCCGTCGCTGTCCGTATCCGCAGCAAACGGATCGGTTCCTGCAGCATATTCCTGAGCATTTGAGAGCGTATCGCCGTCGGTATCGATTGAGGAATCATCCCTCAGCGGATTGAGCCCATGATCCATTTCCCAGCCGTCCGGAATTCCATCCGAGTCTGAATCGGCATTTTGCGGATTCGTACCTGCCTGAGACTCTTCCAGATTGGAGGCCCCGTCCGAATCGGCATCATCCGCAGCGTCATCAACCAATGGATTAAATCCATACTCCAGCTCCCACCAATCCGGCATACCATCGTCGTCTGAGTCTGCGTTGAGCGGATCGGTCAGATAGAGATTATCGACTCCGTTTGTGGTGACTTCAAAGCCATCGGGCAGGCCGTCGCCATCGGTATCATCTGTGCGAGGATCGGTGTTATACTTCTGCACTTCATCGACACCATCCACCAGTCCATCATCGTCTTGGTCTGCGTTTACTGGAGAGAGCCTCGCCAAATATTCACCCCAGTTAGAAATACCGTCGGCATCAAAGTCGTCGGTCAGTGATTGAGCGAGGCTGCCGAAATATTCCATCTCCCACATATCACTCAAACCGTCTTCATCGGCGTCCGGCGAGCTTCGGAAAATCTGCAGCCCGCTCTCTTTTCCGGCCACGTAGACATAGCCGTTTGAAGCCGCAACAGCGTACGCCGAGACATACGAGTAAACCGCATAAGAAGTAAGGTCGATCAAAACCGATCCATCCAGAATCTGCAGACCTTTTGATCCGTCGGCTACATAAATCAGCCCGCCGTCGTAACAGACATCCTGCGCATCGCCGGGGGTTCTAAACTCACCGATCGGACTCAGCGCAGCGTTATACGCAATCACTCCATACGAATTATACGCAACCAATAAATCATTCCCGACCGATTCCACACTTACGGCATCCATACCGCTGATATGACTGGCCGTAATCGACGGTTTTGAAGGCATGGCCACATTCACAACAATCATCGCTCCATCGATTCCGACATAGGCTTTCGAACCGACCACCTCTACATCGAACGCCTCCATACCGGTTCGCAACAATTGCCCGACCCACTGCGGGTTTCGCGGATCGGCAATCGACGCAATCTTCAGACCATTCGTATAGGCCGCCACATAGGCATAATCCCCCTGAACATCGGTTTTGTACGCCGAGGTCGCCAGCGAAGCCATCAACTGCGGTGAAGCAGGATTGGAAACATCGATAATAAGAAGGCCTTTTTCTGCATCAGACAAATATACCCGACTGCCGACCACCGAAACGCCCCGCGCCGAGCCTCCCGTGGAATAGCTGCCAACACCCACGGGCGCTTCGGGATCACTCAAATTCAGCACTTTAAGGCCGTATTGCCCGTCCGCGACATAGGCATAGCCGTTGGCCAATGCAACATCATACGCATCCTGACAATATTCATTGAAACCCAAATACTGCAGTTTGGGCAGTGCCCCCTGCACATTGCCGGGATTAAAGCCGTAATGAACTTCCCATCCGTCAACCAAACTATCACCGTCGGAATCGGGATTGTTCGGATCACAGGCATTCTTAAACTCCTGAAGGTTCGAGAGAAAATCGCCGTCTGGATCAAGTAACGCATCCAGCGGATCGTTCGGATCAAGGCCGTTAAGCTCTTCCCATGAGTCAGAAATTCCGTCCTGATCCAGATCGCTCGCACCGGCAAAGAGTGTAAAGACATTCAGGCGACCGCCGGAAACCAGCTTGCCCGCCAGCGCATCAACCGGATCCACACTGTCGAGTAGAATCTGTTTGGCTTCTTCCGGAGTAATATTCGCATTTTCACTCACCAGCAGTGCTAATGCACCGGCCACATGGGGGCACGCCATGGAGGTTCCCTGCAGGGTTTCCGTTCCACCGCCGGGATACGTACTGACAATATTCACCCCTGGAGCCGCCAGATCCACTGACGTTGCTCCGTAGTTGGAAAAGTCCGCCAGCGCATCATTTTCATCCGTTGCGGCCACAGAAATAATATTGGGCAGATCATAGCTTGCGGGATACTGCGGGATTGCATCGTTGTCCACGCCCTCATTCCCCGCCGCAGCAACAAATATGCATCCGCGCTGATAGGCATAGGCAATCGCATCATACGTCGTCTGACTGAATCCCGTTCCGCCATAGGAGTTTGAAAGCACCTTGGCTCCGTTGCGTGCGGCATAACGGATTCCGTCCACAATATCCGAGTCCGCCAACCCGGCCTTAGTTCCGATGCGCACAGGCATAATGGAAACCGTCCAACAGACTCCAGCCACCAGTGTTCCATTATTTCCCACCGCCCCGATGGTTCCGGCGCAGTGCGTACCGTGTCCGTCGGCATCATCGGGATTGTTATCTTTTCCCAGAAAATCCCAACCGTTCACATCATCGATTTGTCCATTTCCATCATTATCTACGCCATCGCCTGCAATCTCTCCACTGTTGATCCAAAGATTAGCCGTCAGATCGGAATGATCCATATCAACGCCGGTGTCCAGCACCGCCACCACTGCGCTGCGGTTTCCGGTCGAAAGGCTCCACGCATCCGGCATGGAAATTTTAGCCATTCCCCACAGGTTCCCGTACATCGGATCATTCGGTGTGACGCTGAGATGACGAATATAGTCGGGCTCCGCATAGGCCACTTCCGCCGAAGCGCGAGAAAATTTTGCAATCGCATCATCCACGGCATCCAATCCCGGACCGGACAAACGAACAACAAAGGTCTTCCCATCCGATAACACACGCACCACCACCGCATCGTACGCCTCGGCCAATCGAACTAAATCTTCCTGTGTTGCTGTCTCGCGCAAACGAACGAGCACCTGATCTGCCACCATTTCCACACAAGAAACCGGCTCATATTGCTGAAAACCGGCATTGCGCACATACGTTTCGACCACCAGACGGTTTGGATATTTTCCGCTGCACGTAACGAGCCGTCGACGCTCGACCTCCCCGGTTGAAAGCAGGGTTTCCCGCTCAGGCTCGCCGGAAACCAAAACAGTTTTATCGTCGGCCTCCCAAACTACAGTCGATTCAACCACAACTGCAGGGGAAGGCTGCTGAACCGTTGTTTCAAAAACAGCAACAGGGGCCGAATCACCCTCCGATCGAAACCCGTCTTCCGGTTTTGCGTTAAACAAGAGTATCCCGAAACTGAGCAGAAAAACTCCGACGGCGATCCATTTGAACATTCTCTTTTTCATAACGTCTCCCCCATCTTGTCAAATCCTGAAAAACAGGCGTTAACAGATCTTCAAAATTATTCCACAGACTCTATATTATTCTGAGCGTCTTTAATGGCCTGTTCTTCTTCGGCCTGCATCAGTTCCATCGCACGCGCCTCAATACGCTTCTGCTCTCTCCGATCAAGTTCATTGAGTGCATCGTTGAGCTTATCTTCTTCCTCGGCAGAATAGTACTCACGACTCAGTTCGCGAATACGTCTGGTGTTGTCATCCTGAATCATCTGAAGCCGCGCCAATTCGGAATCGGCGGGCATTCCGTCATTGGGATCCAAATTATGGGTATTGGCTAAACCAACGGTTACGAATATGATGGTTTCCTTTTGACCCCGTACCGTCTGTTCCCAACGGAAGAGTCTTCCAAGCAACGGAATACTTCCCAGAACCGGAACCTTGCGCACAACTTCAGATTCCGAAATTTCGGTCAGTCCACCGATCGCCGCTGTCTGACCGTCGGCCAGATTAAAGACCGTCTGAATACTCTTTTCGTCAATAATCGGATACGTATTTTGTCCCGCTTCTTTATCCGCATATTTTCGGGTCAGCGAAGGATTGATCTGAACGGTAATGTTGCTCGAGGTATTAATCGAAGGCCTTACATCCAGCTTAATTCCGTATTCAAAGAAAGGCTGCTCTTCATCCAGCCTGAACGTGATCGTATCCGGTGTGTCGTTCATCGCCTGCTGACGTTCCTGCCGAAGGTTGGGTTCTTTTCGGATAATCGATATATTCGCAGGTTCTTCGTTCGCCACAATAATTTTCGGATTCGAAATAATATTCACTCCCTTGTTTTGAGCCAAAGCACTTAAAGCAATACGGAATTGATCCGCACTTAAAATACTGGCGAAAAGCTCTGTTTTCTCGCTCCCGGTTACCGTCTCCAGCGAGGGCGTTACGCCCGTCAGCGTCCAAGGAGCAGCCGACGAACCGCCGCGGTGGGTTTCCGAATAACCGCTGGCCGTCTCATAGACATTCCCCTCGGAATCCCGATAGGTCTTCTCGGTTCGTGAAGAACTGTCCAGATCCTCAATCGTTTTTGTTATGTCACCGGACGTTCCTAAGCTGTACGCCTGAAGAACCGCCCAGTCGATACCGAGATCCTTCTGTGCATCATCGGTTAACTCCATAAACTTGGATTCAATGTAGACCTGATCACGGACCGTATCAATCGATTGCACAATGGCTTCAATTTCGCGCAACCGTTCTTCGCTTGCTTTAACCACCAACATATTGCGAGAAGCAAATTCGGAAATTTTGGCCTCATCCTCACTCAAAATTCCGCGAACGAGCTCAGCCGCCAGCGGAACCGTTGCATATTTCAGCACAAAGGTTCGAACCAACAATGGGTCCGGAGCGCCCTCAGGACGCAATCGAACACTGTAAATCTCCGATTCGGAAACCCGTTGGTAGAGTTCATAGTTATACGTATCAAGCACAGACTGCAGGGCTGAACGCCACTCCACATCCATAAAGCTAAAGGAAATCGCCGACGTTACCGGCAACTGGGGAATAATAATATTTTTTTCAGAAAGCTCAGCAAATAATTCAATCGCCTCCTCCAGAGTTCCCTTAAAACCGTTGATAGAAATCAATTCATTACCCGCTACATCCCTTTTCATGGGCACAATCGTTGTCTCGGGATTATTGAGCAGCACTACCTCAGGAGTTGCCAAACCGCCGGAAACCGGATCGCCTTGCAGTTCAACGCCATCCACATCATTGGTCGAACTCTCGTTCCCACGCCGCGGATTGATCTGGCGAAGTAATGCCTGCATATCGCTTTCCGCCTCGGTTTTTTGATCGGTCTGAGCATACCCATTTGACAGCACTACAACGGCCAGAGCAAATGCAAACCCTATCGTATTATATGCTTTCATCTATATCTTCCTAATTGTTCTACTATTATTCCGTTTCCGCTGAAACCCGACGCAGCTCAACCGCCATGGCGCTCTTTCCCGGATCAATTTCAGGCACTTCCCACGTATAGGTCACCCGATTGATTTTAATTTGAAAAAGCACACCTTCGGTCATCACTTTCCCATTAATTACGACAAAAGGGGCCCCAAGTTTTTCCCCCACAGCACTAACTTTCAACTGCGTTTCTGCTGATTCCCAATCCACTTGAGCAGCAGAGTTCTCCACAACCGGAACTTCGACTGTTTGGCTTTTAGGAACATACCCCACCGGCCAGAAAGGATCCCGCTTCATCGGCTCTTTCCCGACAACAGACGGCCCCGACGACTCCGCCAGCGCCTCGCTCTCATTCTGCGCGGAAGAGCCCAACGTAAATTCTAGCAAGACCCATGCGGTTAAAAAAAGAATCTTCCCGGAAGACCTTCTCACTCTGCATATCAACTCATTCATAAAAAACCATCTAGCACATAATACGTTCATCAGTCATCCGTCAATGGGGCTTCGGATTCCGCATCCTGACTCGTGCTCAACGCATCAAGCCCTTCCCATTTTTCAAGAAATGAACTAAAGTCACACAGCCACTGAACCTGAATTTCCACGAGGTGCTGTTCCGGGTCCTGAGGCTGCGATTTGATATTTACGTAAACCACACGGACGAGAGGAAACTCTTTGTATAATGCCGCCAAAAACTGCAAAACACCCTCATAACTCGATTTGGCATTGATCTGAAGCGCATACGAATTCAGCGTAAGAACCCCGCGTCCAGCACTCCCGCCTAGAGCGAGCTCTATCTCCTTTATATCGACAACCGAAAATTCGGTGCCCTTTTCCAGTAAATAAATTTTGGTTTGGATTTCAGTCAATCGGTTCCTATCCGGGAGATCCTGCACAAGATACTTCATCGTCTGCTGCACTGTGGGGAGATAATCTTGACTGACCTGCTTGTGCTGCGCCTCCTTACGCAAGGCGTCTTTCAGTTTACCATCCACCTCTGCCAACTCTGTGTCAATTGAGGTCATTGAAGAGAGCACTTCTTTTGCTCCGAGTACCCCAAGCCACACAAAAATAGCCAGTGTTACAACACCAAGAAAAACATATTGCTTCTGCTCTTTGGTCAGTTGACTGAAATTGATCATTTTGCTTCCCCCTGAATCTTGAATTCAGAAGCAGCCGAACCACCAGTACCAGCCCGGATCACAAGGGGGCCAATCTGATTGATCGCCTTCGACGAAAAAGAATTGCCGAGCACTGTATTACGCTGAAGATCCTCCAGAAATCCAGTCATACATTCGCTCGCCTTATCTCTCTCTTCTCGAATAAGGCCCCCGATTTGCAGTCGGCTTTTCAACGCCATCTCTGCAGGTTTCCTGAAACCAGAACGCATGGTTCTGTCTAATGTCACGCCAAGGCTCAACTGTTTGAGTTCCACGCGCTCTGGGACGATCTCTCGAATCTCTTCCAGCAAATCTTCCATTGGAAGACGCGACTTTTCCCAAGCCTCAAAAAGCTCAAGCAACTGACGACTTTCATCCAACTCTTTCCTCTTCTCGTCAAATTCCGCCAACAAAGGCTGAAGTCGTTCCAATTCAGTCCGTTTTGTTTGAAGATCTTGCTTTGAGATGCCAAGCTGCACCATTTTGGTGGCAGCAATTACTGCAATCAGCAAAAGAGGTGTTACCATAGCACAAACGAAGGCAAACCTCCGACTGACGGGTCCCTGATGACGGCGCTCGCTCTTATCCAGCAAATTGACACGCGGAGCATTCATTATTCCAGTAACCCTCCTAATGCGGCGCCAATCGCGGCAGTAAACCGGGTTGCCTGATCCTGTAGCTCACTCGGCATCGCATCCGCAGAGGAAAGCCGAATATTTTCCAACGGACTCCAGACCTGCGCTGAAATATTGAGGCGCTGTTCGATTTCCTGCGGCCAGAATGAGAGTAAACTCAGACCACCGGACAGATAGGTTTTTGTAATTTTACAATTCTCGTGACGCTCTACAAAATCCTTTGAGACAGAAAGCTGCCTAATGAAGGCCTCCTGAACGCCCGTGAGAGAGGATGAAATATTTATGGATCGGTCTTTCAAAATAGTCATGGCCAACTCGCCATCAACGTCCAGATCCCTGATCAATCGTTCCCGCAACGACCTAAGCCCAAAGTTATACTTCCCAACCAGAAACAGCTCATCCCTATTCAAAAAAGCGAAGGTACTTATATTTTCGCCAGCCTCAATCAAACAAACCACTTCATTTTGAAACTCAGCTCCCCGCGCATGTAGAAATGCAGATATCGCAGCGAGCCCTGAAACCTCCAGTGATGCCGGAGCAGGCGGACCTGCTGAAAACATACTGAGAAAAAAATCGACATCTGCTTTCGGAACAGCAACTCCGAGCAGCGTGGAATCCTGACGCCCTTTCCCCTGCTGGAGCAGTCTAGACGCCACACGAAAATCGCTGTTCACACTGAGCAGTTCCAGCAGTTTATCATTCGAAGGTTCGGTCTCATTAGGCCGCAGCGGCGTATGAAGAACCCGGATAGCCGCATTTTTCGCGCTGTAGCATAGACACCCATAGTATGCATTCATTTTGCGGGGCAGTTCCGGACACACAGGAGTAGAAAAATCAACTGGCGGCAAAAGCGCAGCATTCATTAGTATTATTGAATCTCCGGAACGCTTCAGTCGCACAACCTTGGTGGCCGTACTAGCAAAGTCAAACCCCAAAAAAATGTCACATTTCCTCCAATCCCGCTTTTTTAATGCAGGATCCTCTCCTTCAGATTTTCGAGCCTTTTTTAACATTTAAACCCCTAAAACACCTCTTTTTAAACCCCGACACGTCCAAACCGTGTAATCCTCGAGACGCCTACTTGGGTTGCATCTTGCCAAATATCCTGACCGAAATTAAAGATGTATTTTCTAGAAAATCAATAGTATCAACACCAAAAGGAGTCAGCCGTCCAATGACATTACTAAGCGACAGCAACCCCCTCCCCGTCTGCTCCTTTTTTCTCTTTTGACCGAATTCTATTCAACGCCAGATCATAATCCGAAGGTTCCACCAGAAAGGTATGACACCGCTGCCCACTCACCGTCTCAATCTCATCTTCCAATCGATGATTAAAAGGATTCAGCACAGCAACCATCAGATCTTTCTCCAGCCGGCCAAAAGGAAGAGCGCCCTTATGGGCTCGATATTTATACGGCAGAATTCCGACCACATCCTCAGAAACTTCAAAATTGGATAAACTAATGCAAGGAACCCCTGAACGAGCCGAAAGATAATTCATAATACGGTTCAGTTGAGCAAAACCGCTGTCATTTAAAACATGCAACACACTGACGGGAACATCCATTTCTCTTCCAGAAACATCCATCAGATCATGAAGCACACTCAAATATTGTTCTTGATCAAGCTGTCCTTCTTCATAGAGCCTCCAGACCAGCGCAAATTCATCGCCGAGGTCCTGATCCTTCGGAAGATCAACTTCCTCTTCCAGAAGTTCACCTTCCTCAAGACTCTCGTAAACATCCATCCGCTCCTGCAGAAAAGAGACGATACCTGGCTTCTTGTCGGCAAAATTTTTAAGCTCATCACGAATAAAATCAAACGCATCGGTATCGCGGTCTTCTATACTCATATCAACAAGCCGCTTTAGATACGCAACTGCATTATCGTCATCTCCCATGTTACGATAAGCCGTATAGATCGCCTCCATGGCCTCTATATCGTGAGGCATGACCTCAAGAATCTGCTTCAGCATCGAAATGCTGTGCATCACCTTTTGACCCAGTACACTCTCTGTTTCGTCAATCATCCAGTCATCTCCTTGATGGAAGAGGTTTTCAGCACAAACCAAGCCAAATAAGATGGTGCTTCCCCTATCTCTCAATGTCGAGAGAATCCTTCACTAAATCTAAAGTCCAGCAGTTCAAATAAGTGGATTTCAAAAAATACCATTTCGGAATGCAAAATCTCACCTGCACGCAAAATAGTTTACTCCCCGATAATTTTCACCAGGACGCGCTTTTTCCGCTTCCCATCGAGTTCATAATAAAAAATCTGTTCCCAAGGGCCAAAGTCAAGCTGCCCATCGGTTACGGCAACCACCACCTCTCGCCCCATAATCGTGCGTTTAAGATGCGCATCCGCATTATCTTCATACCCATTATGCGCATACTGGCTATACGGCTTTTCCGGAGCAAGTTTTTCGAGCCACCGCTCATAGTCCGCATGCAGTCCGCTCTCATTATCGTTAATAAAAACCGAGGCGGTAATATGCATGGCATTCACCAAACAAAGCCCCTCCCTAATGCCGGACTCCCGCAGACATTCCTCAATTTGCGGCGTAATGTGGATGATCTGACGTCGACTCCGCGCCTCAAACCACAGCTCTTTTCGATACGATTTCATCTCAGCTTCGTCTCCATTTTTGAACTTTGATTCATGGTTTTTTAATTTACGGGTCTGCGACAACCTTTCCGCCCAAGGGAGGTGCGGGCAACCTCCGCCAACAAATCAACAATCTAAAATCGGAAGTCACAAATCATTAAGCGGAACCAACACCTGATTCAGATAAAGCTGGCGCACCAACTCGCAGTCCAACCGATGTCCGGCTTTGTAGGACTTAATCCGCCCCACAAACCGACCGTTATGGATCAACGCAATCGCCGCCAGCAGATCCAGCACGGAGCGATGCCACGCCGCTTCCAGTGCTTTGCCCTCGTGCAAAAGACGAGGTTCGTTGATATACCGTTTTTTACTGGCAATCGATACGTTGGTTTTGTTGTACCCTAGGTTCCGCACATCCGCAAAAATTCGTCCGATCGTTTTGCAGTAAAGCACCTTCCCGTAGGACGTATTGGTCCGCGCAACCGAGGCCATGCGCGTCAACTCCTCCGTCACCGGAAAGAGAATTCGCTGCTGCCCGATCGCCGTATTAAAGTTTACCGCGCAGTCGACGGTCAGCCTCGGATTATCCAAATCCTCAGGCGGAGCCAGCGTTACAAAATCGCCATAGTTTCCGCCCACCGTTACCGGCTCCTTTACCGTCACATAGTTTATCGGCTGATCCGTCTCCACGCGACCGCAGCGGTCAAAAGCCTCCACCAAATCGAGGCTGCCCTGATCAAACAACGGAGGATCGCCCGAATCGAGCTTAACCATCACGTTATCGATCCCAAGCCCCATCCGTAACGCAATGATGTGCTCAACCATGCGCACATAATTGTGAGGATTCCCGCTCCGCAGTACAATATTGCTCACAATCTGCCCGGTCGTCCAGACATTGGCAATACTCACCCGAATCGGCAGCGTGCCCGGCAGATCAACGCGATCCAGCCACCATCCGTTCATTGAGGTGGGCTCGAGTGTAATCGTCCGCATCGCCTTGTTCATAAAGGTTCCGGGACCGGAGATGGAGGCGGTATTCGCCAACGTGGTTTGGAATTTCCGCAGTGGAACCGTCGGAGTTGCGCTCAGGTCCCAATCGACGGTCTGACGGTTCATTGCGTCATACGAAGCCTTAACCGCCTCGCCGTCGCCCATTAAAATTGTTCCGGGATGAATCATATAATCGAATCCGTTCTGCTTTGATCTGCATGTTTGTGTGAGCTATATTTACTGACTTTGCGACACCAACGCAAACAAAACGAGGGGGACTGTTGAAAGAGGGAAAAGTTATACGCTCTGTCGGAGTGGTCGGAAGCTTCACACTTTTAAGCCGCAGCCTCGGCATGATTCGCGATGTCATCATCGGATTCTATTTCGGCACCTCGCTCGTGGCCTCCGCCTTCTTTGTGGCCTTCACCATCCCCAATCTTTTCCGCCGCCTCTTTGGCGAAGGTGCACTCTCCGCCGCGTTCATTCCGATCTTCATCGAAACCCGTTCCAAAGAGGGAGAAAATGCCGCATGGGAGATGGCCTCCAAAGTCGTCACGATGATCGCCGCCCTGCTCTCCGCCATTTCAATCGTCGGAATGATCCTCTTTTCGGTTGCCGCAAAACTGCCCGGGATTTCAGAAAAATGGGCGGTCACGATGGAGCTTGCGCTCATCATGTTTCCCTACGTCATTTTCATCTGCCTCGCCGCGCTGTTCATGGCCGTGCTCAATTCATACAAACACTTCTCCACCTCAGCCTTCGCGCCCTGTCTGCTCAATCTCATCCTGATCATCGTGATGCTGGTCATTTTTCCGATTATCGGCTCCAATGAGCTTGACCGCGCCCATGTACTTTCCATAGCGGTTCTCGTAGCCGGCGTTGCACAGATGGTTATTCAGATCCCCGCACTTAAACGTTTCGGCTGCCCCTTCCGCTTTTCCAGCCGCTGGAATGACCCGCGTATCCGTAAAATGCTGCTGCTCATGGGCCCCGCTGCACTCGGAATGGCCGTCACTCAGTTTAATGTACTGATTGACCGATTCCTCGCCCTTTGGATCGGCGACTGGGCCCCCGCCGCACTGTTCTACAGTGAACGCATGATTTATTTCCCGCTCGGCATCATCGCTACCGCCATGGGCACCGTCCTTCTCCCCACCTTTTCATCGCATGCCGTCCAAGGTGACCACACCGCCATGACCCGCACCCTGTCCCACTCCATGCGCCACATGATCTTCATTATGATGCCCGCTGCACTCGGCCTGCTCGTGCTCGCTCCCGACATTATGCGCACCATTTTTGAATGGAAAGGGAACTTTAACGCCCAATCCACCCTGCTCAGCGCGCGCGCCCTCGCCTTTTACGCTCCCGGCCTCGTCGTCTTCAGCGCCGCCAAACTGCTTGTCCCCGCCTTCTATGCGCTGCAGGACACCAAAACGCCCGTCCGCATCGGCATTGGCGTTGTTTTGCTCAACCTCACGTTGAACATCATCTTCATCCTCACCTTACCGCTCTACTGGAAACACGCCGGCATGGCGTTCGCCACCGTACTCGCAGAAGCCGCCGGAATGATTATGCTGGGCATCCTGCTTGCTAGGCGCATTAAGGGCATTGAATGGAAAAAAACTGCACAAACCGCCACGCGTTCATTTGTCTGCGCGCTTGCCATGGCCGCCGCCGCATGGAGCACCGCTCTGGCCGCCACGCCGCTTCTCAGCGCCCATCTTCCCATAAAAATCGCGCAGGTCACCTCTCTCACCGCAGCCGTCGGAGCCGGAGCACTCGCATATCTACTACTCTCGATCCTCCTCCGCGCCCCGGAATTGCGCGAAATCAAATCCGCCCTTCGACGAAAATAAAGGTTTCCCCGCATTAGATTAAGGAGCGGAATTTTTCACCATCGCGCTTACTTGCCTTGGCGCACTATTTACTGTATTTGTCTTGGGTTAATTTTAATTCAGCGAAAGGTTCAGCATGCACGCACAATGGAACGACCGAGAAAGTTTAATCCATCCCGCTTCCGCCCCTGATTATATCCGCGAAGAACAGTTGAGGGCTCTCCAGCTCCAGCGGCTTCGCGCCATCACCGAACACGCCTATGCCCATCAGGAACTGTTTAGGAAACGTATGGACGAAAAGGGAATCACGCCGGCAGACATACAGACGCTGGAGGATATTCGAAAACTACCCTTTACCCAAAAAACCGATCTGCGCGACACCTATCCTTACGGCCTTTTCGCCGTACCGATGAACGAAATCGTCCGTCTGCACGCCTCGTCGGGAACCACCGGAAAACCTATTGTGGTGGCTTACACCCAGGAGGACATCAAGGTCTGGGAGGAAGTCATGGTCCGATCATTCGCCTGCGCTGGTCTGCACTCGGGCGACATTATCCAGAACGCCTATGGCTACGGCCTATTCACGGGCGGACTTGGCGCTCATTACGGCGCAGAGGCGCTCGGCGCGACGGTCATCCCGATTTCCGGCGGCAACTCCGAACGGCAGATCATGGTGATGCGCGATTTTGGCGCCACCGCAATCTGCTGTACACCGAGCTATTTCCTGCACCTGATCGAATATGCCGAGGGAATGGGCATCGACTGGAAAGACCTTCCGTTGCGTGCAGGTGTTTTCGGCGCGGAACCCTGGAGCAATGAAATGCGGGAATACATCGAGGGCAGAACCGGCATCAAGGCGTACGACATCTACGGGCTCTCCGAAATCGTCGGCCCAGGCGTCGGCATGTCCTGCGGAACCAAAGACGGTCTGCACATCTTTGAAGACCACTTCTTGATCGAGATCGTCGATCCTGTGACGGACCAGCCGATGCCCGACGGAGAAGAAGGGGAACTGGTCATCACCACGCTCAGCAAAAAAGCGATGCCGGTCATGCGTTACCGCACCCACGACATTACCAGCATCATTCCCGAAAAATGCGAATGCGGGCGAACCATCCGGCGCATCAACCGCATCGCCCGCCGCTCCGACGACATGTTCATTATCCGCGGAGTTAACGTTTTCCCGTCGCAGGTGGAAGCCGCGCTGCTGAAAGTGGAGTCCACCCTGCCCCACTACCAGATTATACTGACCCGTACCGGCGGCATGGACCAGATGGAAGTTCAGGTGGAGGTTACCGCCAACGTATTCAGCGATACCGTCCGTGGACTCGAAGCCGTACACAAGCAGCTGTCCGACGCCATCGCCCACATTCTCGGTATCCGCGTCAAACTCACCCTCGTTGAGCCAAACACTATCGAACGATCCATGGGAAAAGCTAAACGAGTGATCGATAAACGTAATCAATAATCAATCCACAGATTCCACAGATTTTCACAGATAGAAATCCTCTTAATCTGTGCAATCTGTGGACGAACAATACAGGAGTAAGAAGATGAAGCTGAAACAACTGTCTGTTTTCCTAGAAAACAAGCCGGGACGCCTGCGCGAACTCTGCGCACTGCTGGCGGACAACGGCATCAACATTATCACCCTGTCGCTGGCCGATACGGAACAGTTCGGTATTCTCCGGCTGATCATCAAGGAGTATGAACGGGCCAAGTCGCTGCTGGAGGGAAAGGGATTCGTCGCAAAGCTCACGGATGTCATCGCCGTCGAGGTCAAGGATGAACCGGGCGGACTGAGCCGCATCCTGCAAATCGAGCAGGAGGCGGGAATCAGCGTCGAATACATGTATGCCTTCACAATCAAGAGCGGCGAAAACGCCGTGCTGCTTTTCCGCTTCGACGACATGGACAAGGCGCTCGATGCCTTGCAGGCGAGTGGGATGGGCGTTCTTCACAGCCTCGAACTCTATCAACGCGCCGAAGGTTAGCAAAACGCAATGGATCTAATCGGCTACATATCCGAGGTCATCGACTACGAAGCGGCGACAGCTCCTGATTGTGTCGGCATAGACTTTCCTACTATTCCCAGCTTTCCGATTCCATTTTTCGGGGAAGTTGACAGGGCACGGGTTTTAACAGTCGGGGTCAATCCATCTGATGGGGAATTTAGAAATCGCAACTGGCCCGAATCAATCAATGCAAAGGATTTAACACAGCGGTTGCTAGGCTATTTCAAAGGATCTGTCCCACCCCATCCATGGTTCAACACTTGGAGCAAGGCTCTGAAAGTTCTGAACCTTTCATACGAGTCAGGCGCTGTTGCACACCTCGATCTATCTCCACGACCCACAATTCCAATGGGACAGCAAAACCAAGATTGCTTCTGTTCAATGATAGGACGTGATGTTCAATGGTTCGCGAAACTCTTGGATATGGTTAAGCCGCCTTTATTGATTCTAATGTCGGGAACTGTAACCAAACGCTATTACATTAACGATTTTCTTGATCGTTCACTTCCTCAATACGGGTGGGAACTGCATGAGAAAGCCGAGAACCACGGAATCGGTCGAGTTGGTAAACATTTTCTAGAGCATTCGGATGGCAGGCGAATCAACTGTTTCTTCTGTAGTATCTCTCCTAGTGCGCGCAATGCGAACGTGTTAATTCAGCGCATTAATGAACACGCGGACCACCTTCGCAACTTGGTTCAAGAATCCTCATGAGGCACATCAATTCTATATACATGTAAAATCATTACACAATGAAGAACCGACTTATGGAAATGAATTTTGTCGTAGAAAACAGGATCTGGGAGAAGGAGGAATGCCTGCCCCGGAGCGAGCTGGCGGCGCTGCAGACGGTTCGTTTGAAGGAGACCGTGGCGCGCGTCGGGAAGGTTCCGTTCTATCGAGACGCACTGGGGAAAGCCGGCGTCAGCGCCGATTCCATCCGCAGCCTCGACGATCTCCGGCGGTTACCGTTCACCACGAAGGACGATCTTCGCAAACACTATCCGCTCGGCATGCTGGCCGTGGACCGGAAGGAGGTTGCCCGCTACCATGGCTCGTCCGGAACCACCGGAAAACCGACGATGGTGGCCTATACGAAAAAGGATTTGGAAACCTGGGCCAACCTCTGCGCCCGCTTCCTCACCGGGGGCGGCCTGCGCCCCGAGCACAGCGTCCAGATCGCGTTTGGATACGGCCTGTTCACCGGAGGGTTCGGCCTGCATTACGGCGTCGAGCGCGTCGGCGCTTCGGTGATTCCAGTGTCGGCAGGCAATACGCCCAAGCAGATTATGCTCCTGCTCGACATGCAGGTTGATGCCCTCGTCTGCACCCCGAGCTATGCGCTGACGCTCTCCGAATTCATCATCCAGAACGATATTCCGCGCAGCGCGCTCAACCTCAAGTATGCCCACTTCGGCGGCGAGCCGTGGACGGAAGACTTGCGCACCCGGATCGAGGCTGAGATGGGCATCCTTTGCTTCAACAACTATGGGCTGAGCGAAGTGATCGGACCCGGCGTGAGCGGCGAGTGCGCCGCGCGCGACGGCATGCACATTTCCGAGGACGCATTCATCGTGGAGTGCATCAATCCCGAAACCCTCGAACCGGTGGCCCCCGGCGAAGAGGGTGAGCTGGTGTTTACCTCGCTCTGCAAGGAAGCCATGCCGATCATCCGCTACCGCACCCGCGACATCGCCTCGCTCAACCCCGAGCCGTGCGCCTGCGGACGCACCACGGTCCGCATGAGCCGCGTAACCGGACGAAGCGACGACATGATGATCATCAAGGGCGTCAACGTCTATCCCTCGCAGATCGAGCAGGCGCTCCTGCGGGTGGACGGGACCGCGCCGCACTACCAGATCGAGATCGACCGTCCGGACCGCAGGGATATCGTCACCGTCAAGGTGGAGCTGACCGAAAAGTCGTTCAGCGCCAGCATGAAGGAGATGCAGGAGCTGCGGGAAAGGATCGACCACGCCATCCACGGCATCACCGGTCTGCGCATGAACGTCGAACTGGTCTCGCCCAACACGCTCGACCGCTTCGTCGGCAAAGCCCAGCGCGTGGTCGACCACCGCAAGAAGGTCTAGAGGATGGAAACAAAAATAGAAACCTTTGGAGCGTCGCGCTTTTTCAAGTACTTCATGGCCTTTGGAGCACTGCTTTTTGCGGCGGGTTTCGTAGGCAGCATTGTGTTCATCTTCATTCCATCCTCCAATGAACATATCGCCGAACACTGGTGGACATGGCCCGTCTCCGCCGTAGCCTATGCGGTGTTTACCGCACTTTGCGTTTCTGTATTGCGCATGACAGATGACACCGTCGAAATCTCGGAGCATGGCATTGCGGCGCGACGGCGATATAAGCCGGATACAGAAATTGCATGGGAGGAGATTGTGGCGGTCGATGATTTTCTAAAAGCACGCTGCCTCAAGCTTCGATCTGCCGACGGACGAATGATCCGAATCGAATTTCAATTCAACAACTTTCCCGCACTGCTGGACCTTTTGGAACGCAACTTGACGCACCTTATAAAAAGCTCAGCCCGCCATACCTTCGGCAAACACGCCTCATTCTACATCGGTCACCTGTTTGTTCTTCTGCTCTTCGGAGGTTTGGCGGCATGGGCTTGGGCTGAAGGAATTTTTTATGGGGGCGCAATCCTGTTTGCATTCGCACTCCCATCCATCAAAGTGTTACTCCTCGACCCGATTAAGGTAGCGGTTAATGCGGACGGCATCCACCTGATCGCCCTGCTCCATCGACGCGAGATTAAATTTGCAGACATCAGCGATGCACGCCTCGAACTTGTGTCCGAAATTCTCACTCTGTCGATCAAAAAGCGGCAGTCCGAAAAGGAAATCAAACTCACCGGTTTCAAGCAGATCTTTCACCTGAGCCAGTTAATTCGACACCACCACGAACGCCTTTTCGACGAGTGACCCAACCCCCGTAGAAGCCGACGTCCTCGTCGCTTTGTCTATATTCGGTCATGCGTCGAGGACGTCGCATCTACAAATCATACGCGCTTCCGCAGACGGGAAGAGCGTTCCACACCTTTCTGCATGTTCTAGTGCGCCCTCCGCGCCTTCGCGTCTTCGCGTGATCACAAAAACCGCCCAACTTCTCCGTACCGCAGGCATCCTGCCTGCCTTGCTCTCTTCGTAATCGTCCTCGTAATCTTAATCGTAATCTCCACGTATCGCAGGCATCCGACCTGCCCTCCCAAAACAAAAGCCGTCGCAGATCCATAAATCGGAAATCGGAACTCATCAATTAGAAATCGGAAATTTGTTCCTTCTTGCCTGCCTTGCTTTCTTCGTCCTCTGTCTTCTGTCCTCTGTCTTCTGTCTTCTGTCCTCTGTCTTCAGTCCTCTGTCCTCATCCCCCGACCTCTGGCTTCCGCCGCGCTCGCGCGATCAAAAGTCCTCTTTTTCTAACATTCTTCTTTTCATCGACTATTGATCCATGCAATCTTCACATTACGTGGAAAAAGCTGTGTTAAGGAAATATTCGGGCAGGTGCCGTTTCTGCCTAATCAACTGTTCGCATGGAGAAGATGAAACATATATCACTTGGCAAAGCGTTGGGATGGGCGGCACTGGCCGCCCTGTGTATCTTCCTTGCCCGAGTGTTCTTCCTCCCCTGGCCGCAGTATACGCTGGAAGAACTGCTCGACCAGCACCTGCTCAAGCCTATTCCCGAGGGGATGACAGACCTCAAGGCCCTTTACTACTTCAACCCGTCACTGGGCGACGGGATCTTCGTTGCCACATTCAGGTACACTGCCGATGCCGAGCAGGAACTGCTCGGCAGATTTGCTTGGCAGGAAGTCCCGCTGGAGAACACGCTCATGCTGAAGGACTTTACCAAAGACATGCAGTTGTCCGGCCCGATCCGCAGGTGGCAGGAAGATGATCTTGATCTGCTTCCGGAGTTGGAGATCAGCTTTGGGACCAACAGCACGGGAGTGATCGCAGGACACTTCTGAACAAGGAAATGCGAACATCACGCAACGGTACGGCGTACCGCCGCCCGTTAGTGGAAACGTTAGCGAGGTTCTGTCAAAAATTCTATGAAAAGGAAGGATGAGTTTCGGGCGGGCCGATAGG
>CAYOBH010000027.1:18518-21588 GCA_964402125.1 uncultured Verrucomicrobiota bacterium | reverse complement strand
ACAGCTCGCTGGCGCGCTCCAGCGAAGGCTGCGGACTTGGATTGAGTATTGTCCAATTCATCGTAAACGCGCATAAAGGGCGCATCGATGTGGAGAGCCGGCTCGGCGAAGGCAGCACCTTCTCCGTGCATTTGCCGAGGAACGATTAATTAAACACGAAGGCACAAAGAGCACAAAACTTAGAGTACTTCGTGCCTTAAGCGTAGCGGGTGTTTAAAATAAGGTGCTCAGGAATAAGGGGTGTAATGGAAACGGTACTGATTATTGAAGATGATCCAAGCATGCTCATTGGACTGAAGGATAACTTTGCGTTCAAGGGCTATAAAGTACTCACCGCCGCCGACGGCGAAAAGGGGCTCGATGCCGCCTTAAACGCACGGCCCGACCTGATCATTCTCGATATCATGCTGCCCAAGATCAACGGCTACGAAATCTGCCGCCTGCTTCGCCAGGAAGGGCTGGAAATGCCGATCATCATGCTCACCGCCAAGGGCGAGGAATCGGACGTTGTGCTCGGCCTCAATCTGGGCGCTGACGACTATGTCACCAAGCCCTTCAGCATTAATGAACTCCTCGCCCGCGCCGCCGCATTCCTGCGCCGCACCCGTAAAACCGAGGCCGCCGACCTCGTCGAATTTGGTGATCTGCAGCTCGATCGCGCTGCCCGAAGGCTCTGGCGAAACGGAGCAGAAATCGAGCTCTCGCCCAAGGAGTTCAACCTGCTTATCTACTTTATCGAAAAAACCGGCCGTGCGCTGACGCGCGATGAAATTCTCAACGCCGTCTGGGGCTACGACTGCATCGTCACCAGCCGCAGCGTCGATCGCTTCGTCACCACCCTGCGCAACAAAATTGAACCCGACCCCGCCAACCCTGTTTTTATCCATACGGTCCGGCAAGTCGGCTACCGCTTCGATCCGGATTAATTCCCAAAAACACATTGATTCTTGGTTGTATTTGATTACCCTGAAAAAAATGTGATTTTCTCGTGGTAGTTTATCGGAACAATCAGCTCAGAATGCGTGTTTTAATTCTTTTGGGGTCGCTCCGAGAGAAAGATTGGCGCGAATGAGTAAATCAATGGAGACCGATTTTTCGGCGTACTCCATTTTAGCGAAACGACTCTGGCTGGTGTGCAGAAGTTTTGCGGCCTGAGTTTGGGTCAGTTTCCGCGCCATGCGCTTTTCACGCAGGTGTTTGCTGAGCGCGCGTTTGATTTCGATATACGCCATTTCCTCATCGGTTAGTTTCAGTAAATCCTGCGTGTCGCCAATACTGAATCCAGCGGCTTCCAGTTTCTTTTTTTTCACGTTGTCCATAAATACTCTCCTGCTTAAACGCTGTCGTACAATTTAAATCTCCGCTTACTAGCTTCAATGACATTCTTGGGCGTTTGTTGAGTCTTTTTCTTAAATATTTCTGCAATGATGATTGCATCGGTATCAATTCGATAGATGATCCGCCATGTAGAATTTTCATCTATAATCCTGAGTTCGTGACATCGTCTGCCAATTGTGGGCATTGGGCGAGAATGAGGAAGGCTTAATTTCAGGCCTTCCTGAAGATCCCGCAACAGACAACCGGCCTCAATTCTCGCTTCTTTACTGAACGGCGGAGTCTTGATTTCGCCCTGCAGCCAAACTAGTGGTTTATACGCATCACTCATTTCAGATGCGCTTATGTCACATTCGGCATATTCAAGTCAAGAGAATCTTCCAAATTTGGGGGCTTATGCCGTTGCTATGATTCGTCGATATCTGCTACCTTGTTCTGATCAATTTTACGGAAAGGAACAAGACCACTATGTCTGATGCCCAAAATGATCTAAAAAGTCAAAAAGATGCCTCCTTTCGGGCCGCGCAAAACCCGAATGCGAAAGGCTACGGAGCCGATCATATTACCGTGTTGGAGGGGATTGCTGCAGTGCGTAAACGCCCTGCAATGTATATCGGCGATACGGGATCGAGAGGATATCACCACTGCGTTTATGAGGTGGTCGACAACTCCATCGACGAAGCATTGGCGGGGTACTGCTCTCACGTGGAGGTCTGCATTAACGAAGATGGATCGCTGAGTGTGACCGACGACGGCCGCGGTATTCCGGTGGATATGCATCCGACGGAAGGCAAGCCGGCAGTTACGGTGGTGTTGACCGTACTGCACGCGGGCGGGAAATTCGACTCCGAAACCTACAAGGTTTCCGGCGGTCTGCACGGGGTCGGTGTCTCCTGTGTGAACGCGCTGTCGGAATGGCTGGAAGTGGAAGTTAAACGCGACGGTTCGGTGTATCATCAGCGCTTTGAGCGCGGGGTTGAAGTGACCGATCTCGTTACGATCGGCAAGACCAACGATACCGGAACGAAGGTGACCTTTAAGCCGGACCCCACCATTTTTACCTACGAAGGCGGCTTTCAGTGGGATATTCTTTCAACGCGCCTGCGTGAGCTGGCGTTTCTGAACCGCGGCGCAAAAATTACGCTCACCGAAGACGCCACCGGTCGTGAAGAAGTCTTCATGTATGAGGGCGGTATTCTGGAATTTGTGCAGCATCTGAATCGGAATAAGTCGCCGATGCATCCGGATGTGATCTATTTTGAGCGCGAAAAAGACGGTGTGGTGGTTGAAATCGCTATGCAGTATTCCGACTCGTACAACGAAACCATCTTTTCGTTTGCCAACAATATTAACACGATCGAGGGCGGCACGCACCTATCCGGCTTCCGTTCGGCACTGACGCGCACGGTCAACCAGTACGCCAAGAACAACAAACTGATCAAAGACGATAAGCAGGCGATGGGCGGCGATGATATTCGTGAAGGGATCACTGCGGTCATCAGTGTTAAGATTACTGATCCGCAGTTTGAGGGTCAGACCAAAACGAAACTTGGCAACGGCGAAGTAGAAGGCATCGTTACGCAAGTTGTGAACGATGAACTCGGAAACTATTTTGAGGAAAATCCGGCCGTTGCACGGACCATCATTGAGAAAGCGGTCGTTGCGGCCCGCGCCCGCGACGCCGCCCGCAAGGCGCGCGATCTGGCTCGACGTAAGGGCGCCCTCGAAAGCGGCG
>CAYOBH010000027.1:0-18508 GCA_964402125.1 uncultured Verrucomicrobiota bacterium | reverse complement strand
GGCCTGCCGGGCAAACTGGCCGACTGCTCCAGCCGCGATCCCGCCCGCTCTGAGCTGTTCATTGTCGAAGGGGATTCTGCGGGCGGCTCCGCAAAGCAAGGGCGCGAACGCGAGTTTCAGGCGATTCTCCCGGTAAAAGGTAAAGTCATCAACGTGCAGAAGGCACGTCTGGATAAGGTGCTGGCCAATGAAGAAATCCGAACCATGATTACCGCCATCGGAACCGGCATCGGCAAGGACGACTTTGATATCGCGAAGGCGCGCTATCATAAAGTTATTATCATGACTGACGCGGACGTTGACGGCGCACACATTCGGACACTGCTGCTGACCTTTTTCTACCGCCAGATGCCGCAACTCATTGAGCACGGTTACATTTACATCGCTCAGCCGCCGCTCTATAAGGTGACGCGCCGCAAACGCGAGGAGTATGTCGAATCCGACGCCCACCTGACCCAAATTCTGCTCGACCTCGGGGCCGACGGACTGCGCCTTGAAAAGCTTGATGGTACCGAGCTGCTCGACACTAAAGGACTCCGCGAGCTGCTGGAGCATCTGGTGCAGGTGGAAGAGATTGCCGATAAACTGCGACGCCGGGGAATTGCACTGAACGATTTCCTCTCCTATCGCGATGAAGCGACCGGCAACTTCCCGCAATATTGTGTCTACCTGAACGAGCTGGGCGAAGACCTCGACCTGCGCTTTGCACTCGACGATTACGCCCTGAAGGCGATCAATGAAGAAGTACAACGTGCGGCGGAAAAAGTGATCGATGCTGAAGGGTCAGAAGAAGCCGTTGAATCGGAACGGAAAATCTGCGAACCGCGCCGAAAAGAGCTCTTCTTCTCCAAAAATCTGAAAGAAATTGTCGATACGCTGGCCAACTCCGGATTCTCTATCCATCAATTGATTGGAGCCGAAGAACCGCTTTTCAATCTGGACGACAAAGGCACCAAGCTGGAGGCCAATTCGCTGATGGATCTGCTTGGTCTCGTTCGCGGCCTCGGCCGTAAGGGCATGAGCATTCAGCGCTATAAAGGTTTGGGTGAAATGAACCCCGATCAGCTGTGGGAAACCACGCTCGATCCGGCAACCCGTCGCATGACCAAAGTGGTGCTTGCAGATGCCGTTAAGGCCGACGAAATGTTTACCATCCTGATGGGCGATGAAGTGGAACCCCGGCGCGATTTTATACAAGACAACGCACTTAATGTTACAAATCTAGACATATAGTTTTTTGGAGACGAAAAATGAAAGTTGAGCTGATCAAAGATAAAGATGGATTCACCGCGAAAGTGGCCAGTCACAAACATATCGTTGCCTTTGGTTTTACCAAACGGGAAGCGCTGGAAGAGCTGATTGGCGTGGCCGAGTCTGAACTGGAGTCCGAAAATGAAATCCGGCAGATCGAAAAGCGGGTTCAGGAATACCTTCATAAAATTGAAGGCGAGGAGTGAAGGATGCAAATTGAAGTCAAAAAAGATGGCGATGGATATTTGGCCAAAGTGAAGGGCCGCGATAATCTCTACGCCTTCGGGGCTTCCGAAGAAGAGGCTCTGAATGAGTTGGGCAACGTGGTCGAAATGATGATGGATTATCATTTGGAGCAGGTGGAAGTAGAACGAAAGGTGCGGAACCAGCTTCAGAAGGTTGCTCATGCCGTATAGCTTCCGGCAAATGGAGAAGCGACTGCGAAAGCTCGGATATAAAGTCGTCCGACAGAAGGGATCGCACGTTTTGTTTTCAAACGGCGAAAAGATTTTTCCGGTACCGAATCACGGCGGAAAAGACATCTCTCCCGGAGTTGAGCGGCAGATTTTAAAGATGGTTGAACTCTCAAACGACGAGTTCCTCAAACTTGGTTGAACACGAAAGACGGAATATGGAAAACATCAACGAACGTATTGACCTGATCAATATTGAAGATGAGATGCAGCGGGCGTACATCGACTATTCGATGTCCGTAATTGTAGGCCGTGCGTTGCCGGATGCCCGCGACGGGCTGAAACCGGGCAACCGCCGCATTCTCTACGCCATGAAAGAACGCGGATGGACACATAACAAAGCGTACGTCAAATGTGCAAAGGTGGTCGGTGAAGTGATCGGTAACTACCACCCGCACGGCGACTTCGCAGTGTATGATACGATGGTTCGTATGGCACAGGATTTTGCGATGCGCGGCATGTTGATCGATGGTCAGGGTAACTTTGGTTCAATCGACGGCGACCGCGCGGCGGCCTATCGGTATACCGAATGTCGCCTCCGTCCGCTCGCGGAAGAAATGCTGGCCGACATCGACAAAGAGACCGTGGATATGCGCCCGAACTTTGACGAATCGCTCATGGAGCCTTCCGTACTTCCGGCTCGCATTCCGAATCTGCTGGTGAACGGATCGACCGGTATCGCGGTCGGCATGGCCACCAACATTCCGCCGCACAACCTCGGCGAAGTGATCGACGGCACGATCCTGCTGATCGATAATCCAAATGCAACCATCGACGAACTGCACGAGCGGATCAAAGGGCCCGACTTCCCGACCGGCGGCACCGTATACGGTCTCAATGCCGTGCGCGATTTTTACACTACTGGCCGAGGGAAAATTAAGGTGCGCGGGAAGGCCGATATTGAGGAAGACGAAAGCGGCAAGGCCCGCATCATCATCACGGAAATTCCGTATGCGCTCAATAAGACCCTGCTGATTCAAAAGATGGTTCAACTCGTCCGCGACAAAAAGCTTGAGGGCATTTCCGATATTCGCGACGAGTCGGGCAAAGAGGGTATTCGTCTGGTGATTGAGCTGAAGCGCAACGCTGTGCCGAATGTTCTGCTCAACAACATCTTCAAAAATACGCAGATGGAACAAACCTTTGGCGGCATTATGCTGGCGATCGACAAAGGCAAACCGCGCGTAATGAACCTCAAGGAAACACTCCAGTGCTTTGTTGATCACCGTTTCGATGTGGTTACCCGCCGGACCGAGTTTGATCTCGAAAAGGCTCGGGACCGCGCACATATTCTCCAAGGGTATCTGCTCGCCATGGAAAACATGGATGAGGTGGTTCGCATTATTCGCGACTCCAAAACCCGCGATGAGGCGCAGGAGCGTTTGACCGAAAAATTTGGTTTCAGCGAAATTCAGGCCAAAGCCATTCTTGAAATGCGTTTGTATCAGCTCACCGGCCTGGAACGCGACAAGGTGGAAGCGGAATATGCAGAGCTGATGAAGCTGATTGAATATCTCGAAGACCTGTTGGCCAATCCGAAAAAAATTTTCGGGGTGATCAAGGAAGACCTTGAGCAGATCCGCGCCAAATACGATGATCCGCGCAAAACCGACCTCTCGATCGACGAAGGCGAGATTGATATAGAAGACCTCATTGCCGATGAATCGTGCGTGATTACCCTTTCAAATACGGGTTATATCAAGCGCGTTCCGACGGACACCTATCGCCAGCAGCGCCGAGGCGGTAAGGGGGTTATGGGGATGAGTACCAAGGATGAGGATTTCGTGGAGCATATTTTCTCCGCTTCAACGCACGACTACCTGCTCTGCTTCACCGAGGCGGGCCGGATGTATTGGCTGAAGGCGTATCATGTGCCGGAAGGCACCCGCCAGAGCCGCGGCCGTTCTTTGGCCAACGTGCTTTCCATGGCGCAGGACGAAAAGCTCGCCGCCATTCTCTGTGTGCGGGAACTCGACGACGATACGCATAACCTGATCATGGCCACTAAAAAGGGCGTCGTGAAAAAGACCGTCCTTTCGGCCTATAAAAACGTCCGCGTGGCCGGCATCAACGCCATTAACATTGACGAAGATGACCAGCTGATCGGCGTTAAGCTGACCTCCGGCAAGGATGAAATTATCCTCAGCATGAAGAACGGCAAAGCGATCCGCTTTAAAGAGCAGGACGCACGGCCCATGGGCCGCGTAGCCCGCGGGGTTCGCGGGGTTCGCCTCGAAGGCGACGACGAAGTGGTTACCGTTGAAATCGTCGACAATGCAGCGACCATGATGGCCATCACCGAAAACGGTTACGGCAAACGCACGAGCTTTGACGAATATCGACTGCAGTCGCGCGGCGGCAAAGGGATTATCAGCATTCAGACGAGCGAGCGTAACGGCAAGGTCGTCAGCGCCCACGCAGTGACCGATAAACATCGGCTGATGCTGATCTCCGAAGGCGGACAGATGATCTGTATCGGCGCGTCCGATCTGCGCGTCATTGGTCGTAACACGCAGGGCGTTCGGCTCTTTAACCTGAAGGAAAACGACAGGCTGGTTTCCGCAGCGGTCCTCGATCCGGAAGAGGAAGAGACCGAAACAGTGGAAACCGTCGAAGGAAGCGAGGGCGCTGAGGGCGGTGCGGAAGCGCCGGCAACTGAATCTGCTCCAGAAGAGCAGGCGGATGATCAACCCGAATAAGATGCCTGAAATAAGCAGATTTTATGGAAAGGATTGATCCGTTGGTGCGGAAATGAACTACGATGTCATAAAAGCTGAATATGTGGGCAATTATCGGTTGTCACTCGAATTTTTCGATGGAAACACCGGCGTGGTTAATTTTTTGCCTTTCATTGAAAAAGGCGGGGTGTTTGGCGTGCTGAAGGATATTGAACAGTTCAAGCGCTTCTCTATCGATCCCGAGTGGAAGACTATCACCTGGCAGGACGGCGAACTCGATTTTGCTCCCGAAACGCTATATCGCGAAGCCGTGGGATATTGGCCGGAACGGGAGCCATTGATGCAGGTCGCCGAAGAGTCGATACACTATGGGAGCCCATCAGACTAATGTTTGCTACGATTAAACAGATTGGAATCATTCTGCTGATCAGCGCGGTGCTGGCGGGGGTGGCAAACTGCATCCCCTCCCGACAAATTCCGTGGGTGCAGAAACGCTCCGATCAGGTGGAGATTAGAGCCAAGGAGCAGAATCAGAAAATTATCGGATTCGCTCAGGCGCAGGAAAAATTCCGCGAACAAAACGCTCTCTTTGTTGATGCGCGTACGGCGGAAGAGTTTGCGAAGGGGCATATTCCCGGTTCCGTCTCACTGCCGTTTGCGCACTTCAACGACGAAGAATATTTGATGACCACCTTCGACCTGATCGATTCCGGAAAAGAGCTCGTGGTGTACTGCAACAGCCGAGAATGCGATGACGGCCGCCTGCTTGCAGCGGAGCTCGAAACGCTGGGTTGTACCAACGTCATTCTCTTTATCGATGGATTTGACGGATGGGAAAAAGAAGGCGGAGAGGTGGAAAAATGAGCCTCCAACGCACGATTTACCGCATCACGTTCTGGATTGCCGCACTCATTCTTGCCGCGACCTTCTTTGTGGGGACTTCGAAAATTGCTAACCCCGCCGACTTTGCTGAAACCGTCTACCGCTTCCAACTTTTGCCGGAGGTGTTCGTAAATCTTGTTGCCATCTATCTGCCGTGGGTGGAAGTCGTGAGTGCCGTCTGTCTGTTGTTTGTTCCCCGGTTCCGTACGGCGGCACTCTGGATTCTTCTGCTCCTGCTCATCGGCTTTACCATCGGCATCGGTATTAATATTGCCCGCGGAGCCGACTTCGGCTGCGGCTGCTTCGGTCGTAACGACGATGCGCCCCTAAGCATGTTCCACGTCTTCCGCAACTCCGCTCTGATCGTCTTGACCCTCATTGCGCTGATCTGCAAAAGAAAGCTCGGGCGCATGAGCAAATAATCCGCTGCGCCGGATCAACCACCTTGTTCAGGATGGACAAAAAAAAGCCCCGTTTTAAACCGGGGCTTTTCACGAAAGATCTTATCTAGGTGATTATTTCACACCAGTTCCTTCGGACAACGTCAGCGTTTTCCCGGAACTAATCCATTCGGCCAAAATGACCTTGCAATATTTACTGGTGGAAAGATGCATAGACTCCGCTCTTCTATCCAGTTCATCCGCCATCGCGGTCGACATATTGATTCCGATAGTTTTCGTGTTTTTCTCAACTACTTTTTTAGCCATAATTATACTCCTTGTTTTTCGACGCTCAGAGAGAACCATGATCCGTACACAAAATCAAGAAGCTTGTGGGGAATTCTCCCACGCAGATTAAGCTTTTTGGGCTAACACATTTCAGCAATAAAACCTGTCATGTTTTCAAAAACAGACACCATTCAAAAGACACCAGCAGCGCTTTCACCGCCCACGCTGCACGCTCTAATCCGATTATAGTCCCGTTCAGCATAGGGTTTCGCGTATTCGGACATCAGCGTATTCAAGACAGGCGGGAAAAGACAACAACCGTAATTGCTGCATCGCTTCTGCTTCTTATCAATTTCCTTAACATCCCTCCCGTCCGACCAATCGCAGATCGTCTTGCCTGAAACGCCCAAACGCCCTACCCCTGCCAGTTCACCACTACCGGCCGCTTTAATGACGGTGCCGAGCCCTTCAGGGGTAAGCCAGGCGGCGAAGTGACAGTGCAGCGGCTCGACCTCGGCCCAGTCGCCGGACTCGAGAATGCGGTTCTCCCAAACCCGCACGCTGCGGGCGTTCATCGGTTTCCACCAGAGTTGCAGCCGCCCTTCGAGCACCCCGTAGATCTCGACGGCGGGGAGTCCGTGGACATGCAAATCCTGCTTGTCCTTGGGCGTGAAAAAACTCCAAGTGAAGCCAAGCCCCTGCCGGTGATACGGCAGATAGGGATCGGCCACACGCAGGTTGAAGGCACGGTCGCCCCTGGCGAGGATGCCCTTGACCGTCTCGCCCCGCACGATGCGCACCCCGCCATCGTGGAATCGCGCCCAATAGTTTGCCCGCGCATCCATTGAGGGCACCGACGGCGCTTTCTCCAGCGTTTCCTTCGCTGCCATGCTACGGAGAAAGCCGATGATCGCGTGGACATTCGGTTCATCTGTAGCGGCAGCCAACTCGTCAAGTGTCAGCCAGGAAGCTCCTAATTCAGCGGGCTCGCAGTGCCTCCTGTATTCGTCGAGCACGGAGGCCGCATCCGGCGTGAGCGACACAAGCACGGGATAGAGCAGCCAGCGTTCGGGCAGTCCTTCGTAGCGTGGTCCCTCGGGCGCGTTGGCGATCGGCGCGAGTTCGCGTTCAGGATAGAAGCTCTTGCGGGGCAATCCGAAATCCCCCTCGAAAATGCGATCCAGCGCAACATACAAATCCTCCTGCCCCCGCAGTTTCGTTGGCGGGAACGTCGGCTTCTTGCCATCCGTCCGCACCAGAAACCGCTGGCTTCCGTCCGCCTCATGCCGACACTGCGGTTACCCCCGGTTTTCGGACCACTAGCTTAAGTTCCGATTAGGGCACCTGTCCGGTGCCCTAATTGGAAGAGGTCTCGAGTTTCAACTGCCGAATATAGGATCATTGTTTGAGCAGTTCGCACAAGCTGGGGAATCTGAAATCGGCGGAGGTTTTAGTGAACGGAAAATCAAACCTATAGACCTCCTCCATGCACTTACGCAACACCCATGGCCTTAAAAGCGGCATCAACGGGATCTGCATAGAAAGCGACCTGAAACTTTGCAAAAAGCTCCCCTGGAACACTCGAAATATCCCCTACGCTGGACATGGGCATGAGTACCCGCTTGGCTCCAGCATCCTTGGCCACCTGCAGGCACTCCGCAAGATTGGAGACCGGAACAATGTTTCCGCCGAGGCTCATGTTCCCTAGAACGACCATTAGGGGTTGAATCGGCTTGTCCGTGATGGCCGAGCAGAGCGCGACAAAGCCCGAAAGGGTAACTTGGTCGGACGCACCCGTGTTGTGCAGTTCGATCATGTGGATGTGGAAATCATGGTCATTGGCCTTAATGCCCGCACTCACCCGCGTGGCGTTGGCCTTGAAGAAATCAAAGGCGACCTTGATGCTTTCCTTCGGCTGGGCGCTGGAACCAAAGCCGGAGATCTTCAGGTGGCCCTTGCCTGGGGTGACTTGGGTTTCCATGCGATAGAGGCCCAGATGGGTACTCGCACCCACGGCCACCGTATGCAGCGTACCTGGCTTGAGCGGGCCTTCAGGAATCAGTCCAGCCCCGCCCTGTTCCGGCACACCGACAAACCGCTCGTCGTTGGCATTAGGATCGATATAGCTGAAATGCACATCATAGAACTCCATGCCGCCGATCTTCTTGAGCTGCTCCTTTACCCGACGCCGGGTTTCCATGGCATATTCAAGACAGCGTCGTACTGCTTCCTTGTCGAAGTCGCCCGCCGGGTAGAGCAGCTTCAGCAGGCCGGAGACCGTCCGCTTCACGGCGATGCTGTCACGTTGGTTCAGGTCACGTCCCAGCCGGAAGTGCTCGTTGATGGCATCGGCAAAATTGCGCTTGCGCATTTCACGGAAAAACTCCGCCAGGTAGTCCACGATCAATCCGTATTCATTCGTGAAATATTCCGGGCGCATTTTGGGAATCTCCCATCCCGGCACATAGGCGTGGAAACGGTCGAAGAAGGCCGAGTCGATCATGGCCTCGGGGAATGGGGCCAGTAAGTGGCTCGTCTGAACCAACTGTTCCACCGGCTGATTGATGTTGCCTACGAATACCATGGAGGCATAGGCGTTGATTGAATCACGACCACGGGCAAAGGAGCCGGAGGCCATGTAATCCTTCATGATCTGAACGCCGTCCTTATCCTTAAAGGTAATACCGGCCACCTCGTCGAAGGCAACCACATCCCAAAGCCCGACCAGACCTACCACCCGCCTGCCGATATTATAAAACAAATTGGCCACAGTGGTTTGTCCACCGGAAATCAAAATACTGTTGGGGCTGATTTCTTTGTAGAGATGGCTCTTGCCGGTACCGCGCGGCCCCAGTTCGCACAGATTGAAGTTGTTTTCCACAAACGGAACCATACGGGCGAGATAGTGCCACTTCACCCGTTCTTCGAGAACAGAGGGCTCCATCCCTGTAGAACGGAGCAACACATCGATCCACTCTTCTTCCGAGAATCCTTCACGTCCCTCCAGGAACTCTTTCAAATCCATGTAAGGCATCTGGATCGGCTTCAGTTCCTCGATCAGGAAGGGCGAGGTCTTTTGCCCCTCTTCGTAGAAATATTGCACAGTCACAATCGACCAGATACCTCCCGCGAGCAGCTTTTGGTATTTCTTCACCATTGCCGAAGGTATTTCTACTCCTTTGATACCGAGGTTGGAGAGCAGCGCTTCATAAACATCCCGCTTTTCATTCAGTGTAACCGTCACCCGGTCGATGATTTTATACCGTCCCTTTTCACGGATCAGGGACTTCACCTTCTCCGATTCGTCAGGCCGCACATAGTTTTCGGCCAGTACCCGCTTAACCGTTTCAAACCCTTCCTTGACCTGCTGGGGATCATCCGACGCGCAGTACGTGCCGAGCAGATACTCCAGCACATACACGGGCACGTTGGCCCCTTCCTTCATCAGCTTGGTCAAATCCTTGCGGACAATGCGCCCGGCAAACTGTCGCGCCAGCTTCTTATTCAGGTCTTCTCTCAATTCACTCATAACTCACCTCAAAAATCAGCTTCAAACATTTGCTTGATAATCACCTCGGAACGCAGCACTTCACGCCCGTCATCATCCGGGTCGCGGGCAATCAGGTGGCAGGAAATATTCTTGCCTGCCAGCCCTTGCTTCAGGCTGAGCGACACCCATTTTTTCCGGTCTTCAAAATTGTCGGACTTGCTGTCGAACGTGACCCGCACAATGTCGGTAACCGGATTGGTCCCGTCATACACGGCAATCTCCAGCGTGATGGGCTTCAATCGTTCACCCACTGCCTCCGTCTGGATAAACTGGAACCGGTGTGTTGCCGTCGTAATTTTCTTACTGCCACCCAGCAACTGAACATCCACCTTCTTGATCTTGGTGGATGCCGCTTTTTTATCGCGGACATGCCCCACAAAGATATTAGGAACCAGCATTTCCTGCGGCATTGCTCCACCGTGGACAAAGCGTGCCCCTCCGGTGAAGTAGAACCGTGCCGCCCCCTTGGGCACCCAAAAATCCATGCTACCGTCCGCAGCAACGACCGATCCCTTCAGGACATGCTCCATCGGCGGAAGGTTCTTTCCCAGAACATACCGCTTCTTGGTTTTCACCGCCGAATCCGGCTTATCGCCCAAGCTGCTCTTGTCCACTTCTCCCGGACTATCCTGAGTAAACAGAAAGCCGTGGTCTGCCGTAATAAAGATCTGGCTGCCATTCAAGGTATTGACGATATAGCGCGTCAATTCAGCCACTTCATCAATGGCTTCCCGCACCGCCCGGAACGTGTCCGACTCCGTGGAGGCCGAATCCCCCGATGCATCGATCGTGTTGTGGTAGACATAAACCAGTTCCGCCTCCCGGACAAAATCACGCCCCTCGTCTTTCTTCATTTTCCGAAGGTCTTCTGCTTTGACGGCCATCCCCTTGCAGCGTTGCAGAATCGTATTGCGCTGCTCCAGCGAAGACGCCGCGCTCCCATCAACGCGCAAATCCCCTTTATCGAGATAAGCCAGCTCGTCATGGGGCAAAAGTGCCGCCATGCCCAAGCCGGTATAGCTTGGAACGACGCCCCACAAGGCCTCCAGCTCGGCACTGAACCGATAGGTTCCGTTCAACTCGGCCACCAACTCCTGCGCTACTTCATATCGCAGCGCATCGCTGATGATGACGAACACCTTGCGTACGCCCTGGGCTGTTTTGATACCTTGCAACGGCTTTACGCACTTCCGGTAAAAATCCCACTGGGGAATAAGTCCATGGCTGTTACCCGACCATTCGGCACTCGTGTCGGCCTCCCGCTTCTGCCATTCCGACCATTGTAAGCCCATCGGGATGAGATAGCCGTTGGTATAGGCCTGCTCCACCTCTTTGGATAATGATTTCAGGACATCCCACCCCATGCGCTCGGCGCTGTCCGCCTTCTCGTTGAACAACCGGTATTCCTGGTCGATCAGGAACCATGTATCCAAATAATTCCTGATCATCGATGCGTCGTCCGCAGGGGTGTGCGCATAACGGTTTTTCAGCTCAAATAATCGGGCGGCATGTTCCAGTGCGCTGTACACATCCCGCAAGGCATCACGGGGAACCAAGGTAGAGAGCGACGCTTTTGACGATACCCAATGGCCATCCCGCCGACGGTGAACAAGCGATTGGATTTCCGTGGCATCCATCGCCGCAGACCGCTCGATCACTTGATCACGCAGTGACGACAACAGACGCTTTTCAATTTCAAGGAAAGTAAAGCAGGCGTAGAGCGCCTCAACCGGCATCTGTTCAAAATGGGTCTTCAAATCTAGGTCTACGCAAACCGAAGCACTCAAGCGGTCATAGCTGAAGCCGAGCGAGCTTCGATCCCTCCACTGGGAAAGACACACCAGTACATTTTCCCAATGCCTTTCCGGCAGCACATACTGTGCAAGCGCAGGAGGAACGGGCGTCGCGGTCTTGGCAGCGACATCGGTCACGAGCAAGCGGCGCAACAGACCGGAAAGCGAAAACTTATCCGCTTGGTATCCAAACCAGCTCCGCACCATGGAGGCAAAGGAGTCTGCCAGGTTCATCTTTTCCATCTGCCGCCACGGTTCCGGCTCCTCGATTTCCGCCGGTTCGGCCACATCATCCGAGGCCATGGCGAAGAACAGCGACTGTACGACAGAAAAGAAGTCCGACTGATCCGCCTTGCACAAAACCGCCATCATCTTCAGGTCGATTTCCGTCTCGCCATCCTCTGGATTAATCCTTCCCTTTAGCGCCTTGGTACGGGCCTTGTTGAAAAAGGCCATGCGCTCGTTCAAAAAGGGCCGGAGGCTATGGTTCAGCAGTCCCAGTTCGTCCATGATCACGGATGCCTTGTCCGCAAAAAACGGCTGGGCATAAAGCCGGATGTCCAGCATCCAATCCTGTTCCCGGTCGGGGGCATCTTGCGGTTCATAGAGTAGATACCGCTGTTCGGGGTGCTCGAATTCCAGCTCTATCTTAAGCTGGAGCGTGCTGCCGGTATCCAGCCGGGCCAGCTTCACCTGCGGCAGTTCCGCGCTGATCTGCTCGACCGAATCGGCAAACTCACCCTGCGGGTCGCACCAAAACACAACCCGGTTGTTTTCTTCGTCATACAGCCGTTTTAGGGCACTTACTATCTGCGGTGCTTCCAAAATATCTCTCCCGTATTCTCTAAATCCGTTTTATGCGCTTTTTACGCGGTCGCAATGTCCCCATTGTCCCCATTATGTCTCTATTTCTTTTCCATGTCGGGTTCGTCACGACCTTCCATGTCGGGTTCAATCTCCCCAGAGAGAACCTCCCAACCCTCTTGAATTAAGCCCGTTACAGGACAAAACCTGTCCGCCTACAGCAATGGATGTCGGGTTCATGTCGGGTTCGCTCCATTCTCTGTGTCGGGTTTATGTCGGGTTGGAACCTTCAAGACGTAGAAGGTCTGCTGTCCGGTTTCGCCAACCCTTTCCAAGAGCCCCAATTTCATAAGATCCTTAAGATCTCTCAGCGCGGTTCGCTCCGTGACTTCCAATGCCTCCCGATACCTCTTGTTCGTCATTCGCCCTTCCCGTTTGAGCAGTTGAACCGCCTGGATCTGGCGTTCACTCAAGCCCATCTCAACCAGCACATCATGATGAAGCAGATCGCGCCAGATAGTGGCGACGAAGTGTTCGCCTTCGCTGCGGAACTGGGGTTCCGGGAGTCCGGCTTCGGCACAGAATTTGATCATGTCCAGCGTGCCGGTTCCGGCCCGCTCAATGTAGTGGGCTAGGAACAGGGGTTCGCACAGCAGGCGATTCCGGGGAATGGAATGATGGGGATGCCGCAACTGCTCCACCGTCAGGTCTTCCGGCAGTCCGCCGGGATTCCAGACCTCCAGCCGGTCGGCAAACAGCATGACCTGCACTCCGGCCTTGGAGGTGTAGCTGCGGTGGGCTACAGCATTCACGATGGCTTCGCGTACCACCTTGTAGGGAATCTCGTACTGCACATCGCTGGCCACCTGCTTCCCGGACGGGACTACGCTGCGGGCCAGTTTGGCCATCACAAAGTCGACGGCGGCATCCACCATCTCGAAGAGGGTTCCCTTATAGACCTGCTGGCTGGGAATGGGTTTGGCGACCTCGGTTCCGTGGAAATGCAGACAGTTTATGTCCGCCGAGGGTACGTACCGGGTCGGATTCTCCCCAAAGAGCAGTATGGCTCCCTTGGATGGCTGTTCGTTAACCAGCAGGTTCAGGTGGGAAAGCACATCCTTTGGAGGGGTATCGACGGCCAGCGCATACCGGCGCTCCGCCTTCGCCTTCTCCAGGAATCCCTTGATCTTTCCGGGAGAAATGTCGGCCAGCGTGGCATCATCGCACTTCTGGGCATCGAAATCGCGGGAAGTAATGATCCCCTCATCCTGCAAATAGTGGATCAGGCTGCCATAAAGCAACCGCTCCAGCTCGTCGATGTCCACGAAACGCTTGCGGACCAGTTCATTTCCCGCCCGACCAATGAGGGCTTTCATCTTTGGAACAGGATTGTTGTCTTTCCTGATGAAGACCAGCCTGCGCTTCTTTAGATCGGTAGCCCGTTGGTATTCCTTCTCGGTGGGCGAAAGTCCGGTGTCATCCTCCAAGCCATATTCATCACCGAACAAGCCAACATAGATGGGGCTCTTATCCACCACATCCAGATAGACTTCATCCGGGCGCTGATCGCGCGGCGGCAGGTCCTCAAAGAGGAAGACTCTAAAAAACTGGCTCAGGAGCGCGTCGCCATTCACGTAATCCCGGATGGCATAGCGCTCCGTCTGGAACTCCTTCTGCACACTGCTGATAAATATCTGTGTCATCTAAACCTTCTTGCTATCCAAAAAGAGCGGCTTTCCAATTATTAACCTCATAGGGCTTCAGGGCATCCTCCAGCCGTTGGGAGCCCTGTGCAAAATAGACTCCATCCTTGCGCGCGCGATCCTGATCGTCAACGATCTTCTCCGCCAGCGGGTACGACATGCAAAACGCCCGCACATCGGTCAGGTCATGATCCACGTGCCACATGTAGACGATTTTCAGGTCGGGAATCTGGAGATACTTCCGGTTGGTATAGAAGCCCTTCTTGGTCGATGACTTCAATTGCACCGGCACGGCATCAAACCGGCCCACCTCGCTGGTTCGGTATGCGATAAAATCGATCCCCGAATCGAATGTCGGATACGCCACATTGATCCCGTCATTTTCCAGGGCATTGACAAGGAAGGCCATGGCCAACCGCTCAACCTGTTGCGGCTTACCCATCGTTCTTTTCCCCCCGTGGCAATACTTTCCGCTCGTCGGCCATGTCTTCCAGGAATCCGTCAGGCACCGGCTTGAAGGGACCAGTCGGTGAACGGTGCTGGCTCTGGAACTGGCGCAGGGCATCAACATCAATCTCGCCCACTACAAAATAATCATTCAGGCCTCCCTTTAGCCGCACTAGGTCGCGGAGCCATGAATCCTTATAGGGAGCCCGGATACGGCTGTCGCCATACTGGCGATCATTGCATTGAATGACAAAGGCATGTATGTCTAGGGCAGCAGACTCAACCAAGGCGTTGAAGGTTTCCGTATCTTTGTTCCATTCTGGTACAAACAAGGCATCGATCTTACCCCGCAATGCTGTCCGGTAGACAATATTGGTCAACTCACTGCAAATCAGCATGGCCAAATGAAAATCCCCATGTCGAATAACAGGAGGAGTATCCCACTTCTCAAGGGGCACGAGAACACGACCTCCAAGTGACTCCAAATTAACCTCTTCGCATGGAGCCGGATGTTGTTTGTCCTGCCGATATACCATCATTGATGGATACCCTAGGCCATCGTGGGATAGCGCAGCCCAAACCTGGTTGCTTACGCGATCAGGTTTTGAATGCAGATACTCTACACCGCTGATTAGAGAAATGCCTTTCCCGTGCAGCTTATGTGCTATGCTCATGAACCAACGAGGAGGAATGGATAGTTCCGGCAAAATCACATAGTCGGGCATAACCGGACTTTTCAGCACACTATTCAGCACGCCATTCAACCGTCTGTAGCGGGTAGTGTCTGGATCTTTTCCCTCGAGCACAGACGCATTCCAGCTTTCTTCACTTGTTGCCCAGCTCACGATGGCAACCTTGATTTTTGTTGCCTTCCTTCTGTTTAAAACATGCAGACAGTTGCAGGCATCTATAGAAGGAAGTTTATCACCAGCAGAATATCCTCGAAGAGCTCCAACAAACGCATTGATGAGTTCCTTGCCATGCTCGGTAAAGGCACCCCCATTCAACAGATACAGCTCCTGAATGCTGAAAGGTCGGTTAGGAAACAAGAGGGCATACGGCAAAGAAAAGTCACCCAGCTCCATCCGGGAACTGAGAATCGGGATTGTGTCAGCAATCTGCCGATCTACGAGGAGGGGACAATCCTTTTCAGTAAAAACCAGATTACCTGCAGGAATCTTATGCGGATGCGATAATTCACTTCTAAGGCCACAGTACCGGAATGGTGTATAGGCGAGGTCGTGTTCAAACAGTCGCTTGTACGCTCGACAGAGAACCTCCGGATCGAACTTCTTAAAGGTGCTTTGTTCCTGCCACTCAGTGCGGCCTGTTGAACTTAACTGTGCCGGGAATGCGGATATTAGGTAGTTTGTTAATGTCCCATCAATCTGGCCATCCCATCGTTCGCATAACTCGTCTTGTGTCAGGCTTCCCAGATCGTCACATGCCTTTATTGAAAGGGTGCAATCATCGCGAACTCGGGTTTTCAAGTCACCCATTCTTTCCAGTATCTCAGCCAGCTCCGCATAATCTTCACAGGACGTAGCCAACTGGATCACACGTGGTAAATATTGAGCCAACTCGAAGAAGGCGGGTAGTACCATCGTATGCTGAATGAATGCTTTCAGGAATGCCTTCCGCTGCGCCCGCCATGCAGAGGGAGGAATATCCCGCTCGTACGCTTCAATATCGCGTAGCTTGATCGCAAAACCAACCCGGTTTAGGGATACACCATCGACCTCGCGTAAGTTTAGTGATGGTTCTTCACCCAGCTGGGTAGCGGACAATAATTCCCCAGCAACTGCCTTGGGATCGGAGGGAAGGTCAGGCAAAGCCCTCCATTCACTTGCGCGTTCATGAATTTGTTGTGCCAGCGAGTTTACCACTCGCAATCCACGCTCTCCTTCGAGAATGAATACCTTGTTTTTATCATTAGAAAACTCGATCTGGCTGTGAGCCAAATACGATGGAGTAAATTTCACGTCCTTTGCATTGCCATTGTTGTTTGACCACCCTAACAGGCCTTCTGATCGCTTGAAGATCCACTCCCATACATCTTTCAGGTTTTTAAACCCTGCGCTGTTTTCCATGACGAGGATAATGTCATCGACATACCGACCATAATAAAGAGGAACCACCTCTTTCTGAATGATCCTATCCAGCTCAATCAAAGCCATGTTCGCCACTACACCGGATGCGGGCAAACCAACGGGTAATCCCTTGCCGTGTGGTGTTGTTTCAGCCCAGGCGTTGAGTGCTTCAACAAACAGCGATGTTAAGCAAGGAGGACTCTTAAACCCCAGTTTAGACAAATAATAGGGATCAAGCAAAAAGTCAGGACTCAGCTCGTGGTAAAATGAGGTAACATCAGCAGTAATCGCAACAATTTTCTTTTCACCCTCAAGGGCATTCTTCATGACATCAATTCCGCTAGACTTCCACTTCCGGAATGGATGTAGATATGGGAGAAAAGAACCAATAGCCAGTTTGTCCAAAGGCCCGTCCTTTTTCTTACGTCGGAGCCGATTGCCGTACGCGCAGTCATCCAGTTGCTTGTCGTAGCGGCCCCCTGCCTTGATCATCCACAGAGCAGACAGAACATGGAAATCAATACTCGGCTTTGCCATGAGTCGGAACTCAGCATTGGGTTTGTTATCACCCAGCCCTTCACAGAGAACATTCCACTTCGAGTCTGCATCGGAACAGATCAAGGATGGGCACGGGTCATCTACCTTGATCTCCCTAGGAACGAGTACCCACTTACCGAGAAAGTCAGGTTCATGAACCCACGACGTACTTGGCTCACTAATTCTCTTCCTAAGAAACGTAAGGTTTTTGAACAAATCCTCCTCATATTCCAACAAAGCCATGAGGTCAGGATTGCTGGAATAATATAAATCCACCTTGGCTTTGCGGTAGGCCATGCCCATGTCTTCCATGGTAATTATGTTTATATTGATTTTGGCCATTTTTTCTCCCTACCCCAGCAGCAGGTCATTTTCGCAAACTTCCATTATGATTAGCTGCACATTGAGTCGCGATAAGTCGTCCACCGACACCCATTCGAGGATATTCGACTTGGGTATGTCGTAGCCGATAGATCGAAAATAATCGGCATGGGATTTAGGCATGGCCGTCCCTCTGTAGCCATCATGCCCCTTCCCTTTCACATCCACGGAATACAGCTCCGTCCCTTTCCCTTCCTGTTTTGCATAGACATGTGCATGCTTGAAGACCCTTTTGTGTGTGTTCTGAGGATCTTCCCGATACGATGAGTTGGTACCGGGAATACGATTGTAAACCTTCGCCTCGAACAACAATTCACGGGGAATCCTCGAGCGGTTCTCCAACTCCCTCTGCACCTGCTCACAATATTCCTTAAACGTAAGCCTCATTTTCGTGTCCTCTTGTGCTTTATCGTGGCCAAATTGATTTCTACTTCTCCCCGGTGATTTTCTTTACGTCGGCGAGGAGGTCGCCGAATTTGCCGTAGTTGACTTTTACGCCGTCGTCGAGGTCGATGCTGATGCGCTGGTCGGCGGCGTGGCGGAGCTTTTCATCGAACGCGCGGAGTTCATCGAGCTGCTTGCCGAGCTTGTCCTTCTGCTTGCGCAGGCGGGTTTGCTGCGCGGTGGCCCCGGCGGTTTCGATCTCCTCGGTCAGGTCTTCGATGCGGCGGGGAATGCGGCCCAGCAGCGGGACGACATATTCCGTGCGCATCCGTGCCAGGGTGCCTTCGTTGTAGCGGTGCAGGTAAACCAACGCCGAAAACGCCTTTTCCTTGCCGCTGGAGAAGAGCCAGTAGATCGGGCGCTTCTTGTACGTCTGCGTGTGATCCGTGAAAAAGTTATTGCACAGGTAGCGGCGAATGGTTTCGCGGCTGGTTTCGTTTTTCTTGGGACCAAGGTTGTCGGCAAGGAAGGTCAGGTTTTCTTCGAGCGACTCCTTCCCAAAGGTGGTTTCGAGGAACTCGATGACACGCTCGGTCACATCGTCGTCAAACCAGGGCAGCTCGGTCAGCGGAAGGATGCCGTCTTCATCCGGCGTATAAGTGCAGTTTTTTACCACAGAGGGCACAGAGGACGCAGAGGTTCCCTTTTCGTGTACTTCGTGTTTTTCGTGGTTCCCAATAATACGGTAGTAATCCTCAACTGCGTCACCGGCATTGGCGAGGATGAGGCCGGGATGGTCGAGGCTGTAACGGCCCATCATGCAGCCCACGGCATAGGAGACCAGTTCGCGTAGGGTGTCGGCCAGCA
>CAYOBH010000026.1:8493-21704 GCA_964402125.1 uncultured Verrucomicrobiota bacterium | reverse complement strand
CATGGGCTTCCGGGTGGTTCGGCCCTGAGGTCAGGTGTGCGCTCCAGCAAGCATAAACAAGAAAAGGGCCGTCAGGCCGGGCAGGGCAAGCGGAGCGGTCGGCGTGCGGAGCCGCCGATGCCCGGCACGGAATGGACGGCCCGGAAAGGATAGGCCATGCAGATGGCATTTTATTCAATCCCGTCGCGCGGCGACGCGGCAATGCAGGAGGAGCTGAATGCGTTCCTGCGGTCGCATCGCATACTGACCGTGCACCGCGAATTCATCCAGCAGGGCGATAATTCCTACTGGGCGCTGTCGGTCGAATATTTGGAGGGTCCGACACCGTCCGGTCCGGCATCTTCGCGCAGCGGCAAGAGCCGCGTGGACTACAAGGAGGTGCTCTCTCCGGAGGAGTTTGCGCTGTTTGCATCCTTGCGCGACTGGCGCAAGGATGCTGCAGAAAAGGAGGGCATCCCGGTCTATGCCGTGCTAACCAACGAACAGTTGGCCGCCATTGCCAAGGAGCGGCCCGCGTCCACCGCCCAGCTTCAGTTGATCGAGGGGGTCGGCGAAGCCAAGGCCGGGAAATATGCGGATGGAGTGCTGGCCTGTTGCGCCGCCTTGGAGTGCGCAGGCTCGACTGCGTTTCAAAAGCGGCGTCCAGACGCCGCACTCCCAAAGGATTCCATCCATGAAACGCACCGGACATCTCTACGACCGGATCGCCGAACCGGAAAACCTGCAGCTGGAACAACAATGCCTCGAACTGTCGGTCGGCGAATCGCAACAAAAACGACCCGTCGAACACGAACAACAACCTCGGTTTCCGACCCCTAGCTCAACAGCCGGTGGATGCCGCTGCAGAACCGGATGGCATCCCGTTCCCGTTTCGGCGGGACGAAAAGTGAACCCCCCGCCCGGGGCTGGTAGTGCCATGGATTTGGCGCGAACGTCCCGGGTGGTTTTTGAAAGCTGACGAACGAACGTAGTGTGTCAAGGGAAGGAAGACGGACCATCCTCAAGGTGGTTGATCGGCAACGCTGGAATTGCACTTCGACCGGCCCGCTCGGATTGGCCATGTCCGGGGGCCCGGCGCGGAGGTATTGAAAAAGGACTGCGCGGGATGCGCAGTCCTTTCCTGTTTCGATTGCGGCGGAATTATTTCCCGAGGCAGGCGGCCAGGTCGGCCTCGACCGTGGTGGTCGGGGCGATGTTGAAGTTATCGACGAGCACCTGCAGCACGGGCGGGGTGATGAACGCGGGCAGGGTGGGGCCAACCTTGATGTTCTTGATCCCGAGGTGGAGCAGGGTGAGCAGGATGCAGATGGCCTTCTGCTCGTACCAGGAAAGCACGAGCGAGAGCGGCAGATCGTTGACGCCGCAGCCAAACGCGCCGGCAAGCGCCACGGCAATCTGGATCGCGGAGTAGGCATCGTTGCACTGGCCGATGTCGAGCAGGCGCGGAATGCCGCCGATGTCGCCGAACTCAAGCTTGTTGAAGCGGTACTTGCCGCAGGCCAGCGTAAGGATGACGCAGTCGTTGGGCACGGCTTCGGCAAAGTCGGTGTAGTAGTTCCGGCCCGGCTTCGCGCCGTCGCATCCGCCAATCAGGAAGAAATGCTTGAGCGCGCCGCTCTTGACGGCATCGATCACCTGCGGGGCCACGTTGAGCACGGCGTTATGGCCGAAGCCGACGAGGATGGTCTTTTCCGGTTCCGTCGCCGCGAAGCCTTCCGCTTCAAGGGCGGCATCGATGACCGGCGAAAAATCCTTGTCGTCGCCGATGTGCTGGACATCGGGCCACTGGACGAGGCCGGTCGTGAAGATGCGGGCCTTGTAGTTTTCCTTGGGCTTCTGGATGCAGTTGGTGGTCATCAGGATAGCGCCGGGGAACGCTTCGAATTCCTTGCGCTGGTCCTGCCAGGCGCCGCCATAGTTGCCGACGAGGTGCTTGAATTTCTTGAGTTCCGGATAGCCGTGGCACGGCAGCATTTCGCCGTGGGTGTATATGTTGATGCCCTTGCCCTCGGTCTGCTGGAGGAGCAGCTCCAGATCCTTCAGGTCATGGCCCGAAACGAGGATCGCCTTGCCCCGGACCGGCGTGACGCGCACGGGAGTGGGGACGGGTTGGCCGTAGGTGCTGGTATTGGCGGCATCGAGCAGACCCATGACGGTCAGGTTGATTTCACCGGTTTTAAGCGCCAGCGCAACGAGTGCGTCGACCGTCGGGGCCGGATTGAGCAGAAAGGCCAGCGCTTCGTGAAAGAAGGCAAAGACGGAATCGTCTTCCTTGCCGAGGACGTAGGCGTGGTCAGCGTAGGCAGCCATGCCCTTGAGTCCGCACTGAATCAGCTCTTGAAGGCCGGTGACGTCCGGGCCGAGGGCGGCGAGACGGCTCTCGACCCCAATCTTTTTGCCTTGGGAAACGAGTCCATCGATATCGTCGGGCAGGGTCCATTCGCCGCCTAGATCCTTCAGCAGGGCCACGCCTCGGGAAATAATGCCGGCAATGTCGTTAGCATCAAAGTTGACGTTGGTGACGGTGGTGAAGAGCCCCTCGATCACGAACAGATCGGCCTCGCGGGTGGCTTTCCCGGCCAGGCGTTTCGCATGGGCCTTTTCGGAAATCTTTTTGCAGATATAGACCAACAGATCCTGCAGGGTGGCGGTTACCGGATCTTTGCCGCAGACGCCGGACGAGGTGCAGCCCGTGTGCTGGCTCGTTTGTTCACATTGGTAACAGAACATATTCATGATTCATCTCCTTGGTTTGTGTTCAACTGATGCACCCCAAAATGCATACTTCGACGCGAGTAAACCTTGATGCGAATCAAGAAACCAGAAGAAACTCGATTAAAAAGTATGGCTCATTCCCAAAAACCGCGGGTGATCATAAACAATACCCAATGCCTAACACTTTGCATCAAAAACAGGATTGCGCTCTTTTTGCATTTCTGTGTCTGCAAAAGGGCGCTCAACAGACTGGTGCCTTTTTTGCATAAGGTTATTGAACGCGCGGGTTCGGATTATTTTTATAAAAAAGTCATAATTCAGTTGAGCTGATCGGATTAACGAGTATCTTCCTTTTGCTGGTTTATCGTGTTCTCGGAGTATGGGGGCGGATGCAGGCATGTTGCACAGGGGTTAAATCGGAAAGGGAAGTCCATGAAAAAGGGTTTTGTGTTTCTATTCACAGCGTTGGTGGGAACGAATCTGATGATGGCGGCGACGCTGCACGTCGATCTCAACAGCGCAAATCCAACAGCGCCCTACGCGAGCCGCGAGACTGCTGCCACCAACATCCAAACCGCTGTCAACGCCGCTGTTGCTGGCGACACCATCCAAGTCTGGGACGGCCATTATCTCCTAGCATCTGAAATCAGTGTCACCAACGCCATTACCATCCATAGCGAAAGCGGCCCGGACACCACCATCGTGGATGGGAAAGGCAGAGTCCGTGGGTTCAATCTGGGCAACATCGCCTGCGTGATCGAGGGGCTGACGATCACGAATGGATATAGTAGCGGAGATGGCGGCGGAATCTATTGCTACGATACCACCCCCGTTGTTACCAACTGCACCATCACTGGCAATTCGGCGGACTGCGGCGGCGGGATGTCTGGCGGCACGGCGAACCATTGCACCCTCATCGGGAATACGGCATACTGGCTTGGCGGCGGGATGGATGGCGGCACGGCGAACAACTGCATCCTCAGCGGGAATACGGCAACATGGGGCGGCGGGATGTATGAGGGTACGGCGAACAACTGCATCCTGAGCGGGAATACCGCAACATGGGGCAGTGGGATGAATTATGGCACCGCGAACAACTGCATTGTGTATGGCAACACGGCTTTTCAAGGGAACGAGTTGTTTTCCGCAACGGTATATTTTTCGTGTTCACCGGAAGTTGTCCATGGCGTGAATGGCAACATCACGAATGCGCCGGTGTTTGTGGATGCGGCGAATGGAAATTATCGGTTGGCTGCGGGGTCGCCGTGTATCGATGCAGGGTCTAACGCGTATGTCGTTGGCTCCCTAGATCTGGATGGTCTGCCGCGTATTGCAGGCGGCGTGGTCGATATGGGTGCCTTCGAATATCAAAGGGCATGTCTATCAATAACCCTGCCGGCTGGGGCTTGCGAGGGGGATGGTTTGTTGAGTGCTGCCGGCTCGGTGAGCATTCCTTTGCCAACCGCCAGCAATCTGGTGGTCAATCTTGTGTCGTCGGATGTGTCGGAGGTTGTGGTTTCCAATTCGGTCACGATCCTGGCCGGAGAAACAAATGAGGTCTTTGATCTCGATATTCAGGATGACGGGCTCCTCGATGGCTCAAGGGCTATCAGCATAACCGCTTCGGCAAGTAATTATGTCGAAAGTGTTGCATCACTTAGGGTGGATGACAACGAATCAACCGGGTTGTCGCTTATATTGCCTGAAACGGTTGCTGAAAACGCCACGGCGGTTTCAGGAGTCGTTGTTTCAGCAAACGCGCCCGCTGTGGATGTATCGGTCCAGTTGATATCCGATTACCCCGGGTCGATCGAAGGTTCGGTTGTAACGCTTCCCGCCGGTTTCCGGTATGCCGAGTTTGCACTTGCAGTTGTTGATAATGGTCTCATTGACGGTGACCGTGCCGTGGCGATTGAAACGCAGGTGGCAGGCTGGCAAAACGCGACGTCCATTGTATCGATGATAGATGACGAGCCCATGATATTGAGCTTGGATCTGCCGGAGTCCTTCTCCGAAGGCGCTGGCGTTCAAACCAACGCGGGAAGCGTGTCGGTGTCCGGCATTCTCGCGAATGATCTGCTTGTTGAACTGGTCAGCTCCGACGCCGATGAAATGTCGGTTCCCTCTTCGGTGGTGATTCCTGCCGGAGCATCTGCCGCGTTGTTTGAAGTCGTCGTGGGGGACGATGACGAATGCGATGGTGCTGCATTGGTAGCGGTAACAGCCCAGGCAACCGGTTATGAATCGGCAAATGATGAAATCGCCATGCTGGACAACGAGGTTCATCATCTCTCCATCGATGGTTTGTCGGAGGAGCATTCCTTGCTTTCACCGGTTTCGATAACGGTTTCGGCAAAATCCATTGATGAGTATCCCGTTGCCGGGTACGCGACAGAGATCAATCTTTCCGCCTCCGGCGACCGTGGCGGTGTAGAGATTGTTCCCGGAACATTAACGAACATGGTCGATGGTGTTGCCACTGCAACCGTGGTATTCGGCACTATCGGCAACGGTGTCGCTTTAATAGTCGATGGAGGTGGGGTGTCTGTCACAAGTGGGGTTTTCAATATTATAAGCCCGCAAATCATGATTTCGCACGAGCCCTTAACCAATATTCTGGTTGTGGCCGGTGAATCGGTTTCAAAAGCGTTGACGGTGTCCAATGCGGGAAATGCTGCCTTGGAATATACTATTTCCGGGTCGGAGGACCCATCCCTGATTGCCTACTATCCGTTCAGCGGCAATGCGACCGACGAATCGGGCAATGGACATGATGGAACGGTCAACGGTGCTACGCTGACCCAGGATCGTTTTGGCAATGCCGATAGCGCTTATCTCTTCGATGGCGTGGACGACTATATCGAAGTGCTGGATAGCACCGACCTGCGATTGAGTGGAACCGATTTTTCCATCAGCGCCTGGTTCTATGAAACAGAACGCAATGCTTCTGCTTTGAATACGTTGCTCGCAAAGCGCAACCCCCATCCAGCCCCTCGGGACGGATGGTTTTATGGGGTGACGGGTCGAACATTTGGGGGGAACATTCCAGGGAAACTGCGATACTTCGTCTCCAGCGGCGATGACTCCTACTGTACTGGTATCAATATTGTTTCCTTGGGTGATTGGCATCATGCTGTGATGACCTATGAGGTTGGAGAAGAAACAATCCGCTTCTATGTGGACGGCGTTTTGGATTCTGTCCATCCCAACATGCCGACTCCCAATCCGACGACCAGCATGAACCTGTTCATCGGGAGAGACAGCCGGGGAGAATATAACATCTTCCACGGTGCCATTGACGATATCAGCATCTACAACCGAGCACTATCGGAAGAACAAATACAGGAGCTGTACGATCCTCCGGCGGACATCGATCTGGACTCCGGCCTCGTCGCCCATTATCCGTTCAATGGCAGTGCGAGCGACGAATCGAACAATGGACATGATGGTATTGCAATGGGAGAACTTTCGTTCGACACCGGTATTGAAGGAGAATGTGCCGTGTTTGATGGCGAGACCGCCAAAATCCAGGTTCCGCATTCGGACGATCTGAACCTTGAAGGTCCCTTTACCATTTCATGCTGGGTCAATTCGAGTGGAACGAATCCGTATGGAGCGTTGCTCGCAAAGATTCAGAACAATACGCCGCGCAATGGATATCTTTTTGCAGCCAATGTTCCGAACGTTTCTTCCGACCTGAAGATGTCGCTTAATTGGGAATGGCCCACGGTCTTTGGTGCGGCAAATTCAACCAATGCCGTTTTTGATGGGGAATGGCATCATGTGGTTAGCACCTATGACAATCAGTCGTTGGTATTGTATGTTGATGGGGAAATTGAAATGCAAACCGCATACACCAATGGCCTGACTGGAAACACGATGCCTTTGTACATCGGTTGGGACCCCTATTACATGACCTACCAGCAACGGTATTTCCATGGAAGGATCGACGAAATGCGCATCTACAACCGGGCATTGTCCGGATTGGAAATAGAAAGTCTCTACAACGCAGAGCCATCAGAAGCATGGCTTTCTGCGGTTCCGGGATCCGGGATTGTATCGGCCGGTTCCGGGCAGGGAGTCAATGTCGTGTTCGATGCCGGCGATCTCGTTGCGGGGGATTATGTCTCCAGTGCCATTACGCTGGTGTGCAACGATCCTGTTTCCCTGACGAATGTGCTAGTGGCGTCGATGCTGGTGCTGCCGCCTGCCCCGGTTATCGATGTTGAACCGGCGGCGGAATACGGCACGTCCAACACGGTTTCGTGGAGCATGGTTCCGGGATCCGTGCAGTACGAAGTCGAGATGGTGGAAACAACCAATTCCACGGCGTTGCAGCAATCGGGCTGGATCAGCGGAACGAACCATACCTTCACGGGGCTTTCTATCGGATCGACCTATTGCTACCGCGTCAGGGCATCAATCATCCACAATGACACGGTTTATGCGGGCGCGTGGTCCGATTGGACCTGGTCGACCCAGATTCCCGTTGTCGACGGCGATGGCGACGGAATTCCCGACGTGTGGGAGGATGAGTTCTTTGGTCGAGTAGGCAGTGCCGATGCGACCAGCGACCACGATGGCGACGGCCAGTCGGATCTGGCCGAGTTCATTGCCGGCACGAACCCGACCAATTCGGAATCCCTCTTCGAGCTCGACGGGGTTTCCGATTCCACCAACGATTGTTTCATCGTCTCTTGGGAGGCCGAACCCGGTCGTGTCTACAGCGTCTGGTGGGCTGCAGCGTTGACCAACGACTACTCCCTGCTGGAAACGGATATCTATTATCCGCAAAGCAGTTATACGGATGAAGTATACCACGTGGAAGACCAAGGATTCTACAGGGTGGAGGTAGACCTCGAATAGGCCACAGGTCGCAGACGGCCATATGAAACGCATATAAGCGGAAGAAGAGGTTTTGTCTAGGGATTCAATTGACCGTATGAATTCGCTGAACACCGGGCGCGCTCGGCCCGAAGCGAAGCGCAGATCATTTCCCAAGCGGAAATAACGAAGTGGTTCACCGCGCCCTGCCGGTAGGGACGGACCGCCGAGACGTCCGAAATTACGCGAAAGGTGAGGTCCAACGGGGCAATCGGAAAGATTGGGGCACCGAATTCAGTGAGCGTGAGGAACTTGACGTCAACGGGGGGCTCCGGTAGCTTGTGCTCTCGCTTTTTAAAGGGAAAAGGCCGCAATCTGAACAACAACTTTTTATGAACGATCTCAGTTTAATCCGAAACTTTTCAATTATTGCTCATATTGACCATGGGAAGTCGACGCTGGCCGACCGTATGCTGGAGCTGACCCAGACGGTGGAACAGCGCAAGATGAAGGAGCAGCTGCTCGACTCGATGGATCTTGAGCGCGAGCGCGGCATTACTATTAAGGCGCATCCGGTGACGATGAAGTATAAAGCGAAGAGTGGGAAAACGTATACCTTTAACCTGATTGATACGCCCGGCCACGTCGACTTTTCGTACGAGGTTTCCCGCAGTCTGCAGGCGTGTGAAGGCGCGATTCTGGTGGTGGATGCTTCGCAGGGTGTTGAGGCGCAGACGGTTTCCAATACGTATCTGGCGATGGAAAACGGGCTGACAATTATTCCTGTACTCAACAAGATTGAGATGCCCAATGCGAACGTTGATGAGGTCAGTCAGCAGATTGAGGATATTCTGGCGATTGAGGCGACCGACGCGCTGCAGGTGAGCGCGAAGAAGGGCATTGGTATTGAGGAATTGCTCGAAGCCGTAGTGGAGCGTTTCCCTGCGCCGGAGCCGGCGAAGGATGATTTTACCCGGGCGCTGGTGTTTGACTCCAAATATGACGCGTTTCGCGGCGTGGTGGTCTATATGCGGGTCTTTTCCGGCGAACTGAAGGCGGGCGATAAGATCCGTGTCATGAGCTCGGAGCAGGATTATGAAATTAAGGAAGTCGGCATTTTTACGCCCGAAATGCATAAGTGCAAGACGCTCGAAGAGGGTGCTGTAGGGTATGTGATTGCTAACATGAAGGATGCGTCGGAAATCCAGATCGGCGATACGCTGACGCAGGCAAAAAACCCAGCGATTGATCCGCTGCCCGGTTTTAAGGAGATCCATCCGATGGTCTTTTCGGGGATCTATCCCGTGGAGACGAGTGACTACGAAAAACTGGGCGCGAGCATGGATAAACTGCGGCTCAACGATGCGTCGTTTTCTTTTCAGGCCGAGTCGTCGATTGCGCTCGGGTTTGGTTTTCGTTGCGGTTTTCTAGGGCTGCTCCATATGGAGATTATTATGGAACGCCTGCGACGCGAGTTTGACCTCGATATTATCTCTTCTTATCCGAACGTGGTTTACAAGGTGGTGGATAAAACGGGCAACACGCTGGAAATCGACAACCCGATGCGTCTGCCGGACCTGAGTTTGATTGAGTATATTGAGGAACCGATGATCAACGCGACCATCATTACGCCGACGGATTATATGGGCGATATGCTTCAGCTGGTGATGGAGCGACGCGGCGAAGTGACCAAGACCGATACGATCGATGTGCACCGCGTGATGCTCACCTGCTACCTGCCGCTCAATGAAGTGCTGATTGATTTTCATGACCGGCTCAAAACGATTTCTCGCGGCTATGCTTCGATGGATTATGAATATGCCGATTACCAAATGTCGGATTTGGTCAGAATGGACATTATGATTCACGGCGAAGTGGTCGATGCCTTTTCAAGCATCGTGCACCGTTCCAAGGCGGAGTCCCGCGGGCGGCAAATGTGCAAATCTCTGCTTGATGTCATTCCGCGCCAAGCCTTTGCGGTGGCGCTCCAAGCGGCCGTGAACGGAAAGATTATCGCCCGCGAAACCATTCGCGCGTATCGCAAAGACGTGACGGCTAAATGTTATGGCGGTGATATTTCTCGTAAGCGCAAGTTGCTTGAGCGCCAGAAGGAAGGTAAAAAGAAACTTAAAGCAATCGGCAAGGTGAATATCCCGCAGGAGGCGTTCATTGCCGTTCTGAAGACAAATAATCAGTGAGGAGTGAAACGTAATACGTAATGCGTAGTGCGTATTACGTAATGCGTGATACGTAATAAGAAATACGCAATACGTGATACGAAATACGAAATACGTGATGCGTAATGAATGATGTTGGGGTGTAAGGCGCGATTTTGTAAATAGATTACGAATTACGAGTTACGAATTACGGATTACAAAGGATCAGCATGATTGGATTTTTAGAAAAACGGAGAATGCGCAAGGAGCTTAAGGAGTACCTCCACGCCGCCCGTCATGCGCGCAACATGCGCGAAGATATTGCTGCACCTGGAGACCTTGAGGAACTCGCTCAGGCCGAAGAGGCGGTGCGCTCTTTCCGTAAATCGGGCGGGCCGAACAGCGAGATCAAAGCGGCGGTAGAAGTGCTCCAGGATGTGACGGAAAAGATTTATCCTTCCTCCAACCGTTCAGGAATGCGTGAAAATGTGGAAGTGCTCATTGTGGCCATTGGTGCGGCTATGGCGATCCGCGCGTTTTTCCTCCAGCCTTACAAAATTCCGACCGGCTCCATGCAGCCGACGCTGAACGGGATTCTGGTGGAAGCTCAGGCTGCGCCGACGCTCATGGATCGTCTTCCGTTTAAGTTTTTCCAGTGGTTGGCCACGGGTACGTCCTACAAAGAAGTGCGGGCAAAGACGTCAGGGGATTTAATTCCTTTTGGCATCGATCGATCTGGAGCGCCAGTTTATGCGATTCCTCTGACGCGAACAAAGGCGGTCATCAACATTGGCGAAGAGCAGCAAAAAATTCCGATATATATGGCGGATTCAGTGAACGAGAGCGTTAACGAGAGCGGGATAACCCATGTTGAAAAGGGGGATGTGATTGCCAATGGGGAGGTTATTGCCGGCGATCATATTTTGGTCAACAAAATGAAATATAATTTTTCGCAGCCGGAGCGAGGAGATATTGCCGTGTTTGATACGCGCAGCATTGATCATCCGGATGTGCCCAAAGGGGAATTTTACATCAAGCGTATGGTCGGCATGCCGGGCGAAAAGATTCAGATTAAGGACGATCGCTATTTGCTCGCGGACGGCGTGATAATTGAGGAGCCGCCGGTCTTTAAGATGATCAATGAGAACCCTTTCTATGAAGGACACACCTTTGCCGGAAAATTGATAAATAATGGCGCCTATATTCAGTTGGACGACGACGAATATTTGATGATGGGCGACCACACCAGAAACAGTCTGGATGGGCGCTATTTTGGCGGGGTTCCGCGCGATGATTTTCAGGGATCGGCCTTTTTTGTCTATTGGCCGTTCCGCGAACACTGGGGGACCGTGGAATAACGGGCGAAATTTTTGCTGGATTTGCGGGTTGACTTGAAATGCGTCCTCGCTATTATCCAGCTCTTCTTTTCCAAAAACAGGAACGAATTTGATTAAACGGAGTGATTTGATATGCCGAATCTGAAAAGCGCCGAAAAGAGAATGCGCCAGAACGAAGTGCGCCACGACCGCAATGTGCAGGTCCGTACCCGCATTAAGAACGCCCGACGCGCCATGTTGGAAGCGTTGGAAGATAAAAACAGCGAAAAGGGTGCAGAAGCACTGCGTACCTACAGCTCAGTACTCGATAAGGCAGCCAAAGCAGGGGTGATTAAGAAAAATACCGCCATCCGCCGTAAGAGAGATGCTGCTAATGGCCTGCGTAAAATTGTGTCCGCTTAAACCAACGGATCAATTTGCGTTGCGACAAGCCCGCTGAAGAGCGGGCTTTTTTTGTTGTTTGCGCCGGTTGTTTGCGTCTAACGTCTGCCCCTACTTTCTGCAGGAGGATAACGAAATGAGATGTCCTAAGTGCGAGGGACGTGAAAACCGGGTGATTGACAGTCGGGAAGTCCGCGATGGAGAAGCGATCCGCCGTCGGCGGGTCTGCTTGAAATGCGATTACCGTTTTACAACCTATGAAGAGATTTTGCGGGCGCAGCTTCAGGTAACGAAGCGCGACGGACGACGGGAGGAGCTGAGCCGAGCGAAGCTGGTGCAGAGTCTGAGTATTGCCTGCCGCAAGCGGCACATCAGCGTCGAGCAGATTGAACGGGTTTGCGATTCGATTCTTCTGGAGGTCGAGGCCGAGTTTGAAAAAGAGATTCCGAGTACAGCGCTGGGGAAAAAGGTAATGTCCGCGCTGGAGAAACTCGATGAGGTGGCCTATATCCGCTACGCCTCGGTCTATCGGCGCTTCCGTGATGCCGGGCAGTTTATGAACGAAGTGGAACGCCTGATAGGTCGCGAATGATCAGCCTTCGAAGCGAAATTTTAGCGGAGCAGGAGGCGTGGACGGCGCATCTAGAGGAGTTGTTTTGCTCGCTGAATATTCCACCGAACCCCAAGTTGGAAAACCTGACCGCTGCTGTGGCACTCTATTGCCGGCAGAATCATCCGTATGGCGTTCAGCGCGCCGATCTAAATTTGCTGGTGGCCCGCGCGTTCTGTGCCATTAACGAGCGCGATTGTGCCGCGCGTGTTCTGCAGTCGCTTAAACCCCACAAACGGCATGTTGAGCGCTGGATGGAGGTGCTCTGCGAGCTGCACCATTTCCCTGCGCTGCTCCCTTTTTTCTCACTCGGCATTATTCGCCCGGCGGACTGGGCAGGAGCACAGCTTGATCGAATGTGGACGCTGGATCTGGGGCGGTTGGCCCTTTCGGCGGCGGAGCAGCACGAGATGCTGCTCTACCGCTCGCTCCGCTCGATCATCGAAAATATGTTTGTTTTTTGGGATGCTGTTGCGGGCGAGGGGGTGCTGGGGCTTAAGGGACTGGCGGCGTTTAATCTGGAGCCGCAAAAGAAGCAGGGTCGGTCCTTCACAAGCGCCGACGATCTGCTTACATTTATCGGCGATCTGTTTGTGCGGCAACAGGAAGCGCGGGGCTGGCGCACGGTGCCGGTTTTGATGAATCTGGATTTGTAGACTTATGCGATACAGGTGACGAAATGATGGGATCAATGGCGGAATATTTTAAGGGGCGAAAGAAGCGCGTGCTGGAGCCGGTGCAGTTGGGCGAACATCCGCTGTTTCGGACGCTGGTTGCGCGGGTTGCCGGAAGCATTCTTTCGGGCATTCTGCTGGCGCTGGCCTTTCCCGGTATGGGATTTTCGCTGCTGGCTTTTGCGGCGCTGGTGCCGCTGATGTTTGCCGTACAGTCGGTGCGCCTGCGGCGTGCAGCGTGGTTGGGACTGCTTTGCGGGATTGTGTTTTATAGCTTTTCGCTCTCTTGGCTGAGTCGGCTGCTGGGCGTCGTGGATCATGCCGGGCTGAAGGCGTGTGCGGTGCTGGGGTATGCGGGCTTGTCGATTTACTGCGCACTTTATTTTATTCCGTTTGCGATGATCTGCTCCGTGGGCATCCGTCGTTGGGTGGGTGACGATGTGTTGAAGAATGTTCGTTTTATGCTGGCGTCGTCGGTGGCTTGGGTTGCGCTGGAATATTTCCGCAGCGTTTT
>CAYOBH010000026.1:0-8393 GCA_964402125.1 uncultured Verrucomicrobiota bacterium | reverse complement strand
CGTTATTTTGGACCGGCCCAAACCGTCCGAAACTGTGCGGGTGGGTTTTGTTCAACCGAATGTGGAACAGACGCTGAAGAATGTGATCACGCAGCAGGACGCAGTCAAGATGCGCGAGACGCTCCGCCGACTTTCACTGGCGGTGGATAATCTTCAGGATGGTGCCGGCGGAAAATTTGATTTGGATCTGATTGTCTGGCCGGAAACCGCGCTGCCCGATCCACTACATGCGGGGCAGAGCTATGCCAGCCGGGCGTTGGTGAACGAGATTGTCGCCGGTGGAACTCCGCTGTTGGTGGGAACGATCGATTTCATGATTTCAAGGGATGAAACTCCGTCTTGGTTTAACAGTTCGATTCTGGTCGGCGGGAACGGAAATGAGCTGATGAAATATGATAAACAGCATCTGGTTCCGTTCGGCGAATATGTGCCGTTCCCCGGCATCCGAAAATTTACGGCGGTGGAAGGCGATATTTCGCCGGGACTGGTACGCACGGTTTTCCCGCTGCCCGATCCGGTCGAGGGAATACAGCGCGCGCCCTTCTCGGTGCTGATCTGCTTTGAAGACACGGTCGCGTCGCTGGCCTCGCAGTCGGTGCTCTATGGGGCCCGTTGGCTGGTGAATCAAACCAACGATGGGTGGTTCGATCCTTCGGCGCAGTCCGAGCAGCATTTGGCCCATGCCGTTTTTCGCTGTGTCGAAAACCGGGTGCCCATGGTGCGCTGTTGTAATACCGGGGTGAGTGGATTGATCGACGCCTGCGGCGTGATTAATCCTTATCCATTTGTTTCGACGCGCATCGCGCCGCGGACCGAGGGCTATTCTGTTGCCCAACTTTTTCCGCGCTACGAAGATGAGCCGCTGACTTTTTATACCCGGCGCGGCGACTTTTTTGCACACGTCTGTGTGCTCCTGAGCATCGGTACCCTGATCACTTTCCGTTCCAAGGCATGTAAGCGCAAAAGAAAACAACCGACCCCTTAAAAACGCATCCTTTACAGCTTGCCATTCATCCCCGGATTCGTACACTACGCCTCTCTTTTGGTCAACGGGGCGTGGCTCAGTCTGGTAGAGCGCTACGTTCGGGACGTAGAAGTCGCTGGTTCGAATCCAGTCGCCCCGACCAACCTAACTCCTTCAAAAACAGCAATTTATGCGATTGCTGTTTTTTGTTTTCTGCCTCCTGCGGCCCCGACTTCGGGGGATACTTCGACGTCTCACCGAATCTATGATCAACTCGACTTTTTTGCCCTTGCTTTGGAGGGAGCCCCTTATTTAATATAAAAGCAGAGTTTGGCTGTGGCGCAGGTTGCGCTATATTGGGCCGCTTCTAACACAGGATAAACTATGCTGGACGAACTAAAGATCAGGATTGAGAACTTTCGACAACAGTTGGCGGAGATGGAGGAATATCTCGGAATCGCCCCTAAGCGAGCGGAGTTGGAACGGCTTGAAGCCGAGGCGGGGCAGCCGGGATTCTGGAACGATCAAGCGAGGGCGAAAGACAACATTTCCTCCACCAAGGCACTGAAGAGGGTGCTGGATCCCTTTGATGTGATTATGTCGGGCCTCAACGATGCGGAAGTGATGCTGGAGCTGGCTGAGGCGGGCGAAGGCGAGGCGTTGGCCGAGTCTTCCGCCGAACTTGAAAAGGTGGAGCAGGGATTTGCTGTATTGGAAATGCAGGCGCTGCTGGGCGGCGAGTTTGACGGCTCCAACGCGTATCTAACGCTCCACGCCGGTGCGGGCGGTACAGAGAGTTGCGACTGGGCGGATATGCTTTATCGGATGTTTACCCGCTACGCCGAGCGTAAGGGATTTGATGTGCAGATCCTCGATTATCTGGCGGGCGACGAAGCAGGCATTAAGAGTGTGACGCTTCTCATTTCCGGCCCCAACGCATACGGTTTGCTCAAGTCCGAGCGCGGGGTGCATCGGCTGGTCCGGATCAGCCCGTTTGATTCGCAGTCGCGTCGGCACACCTCGTTTGTGGCGGCGGATGTGACGCCGGAGATCGACGATGATATTGATGTGGATATTGTGGAGTCGGATCTGCGGATCGATACCTACCGCGCACAGGGGGCCGGCGGGCAGCATGTGAATACCACCGATTCCGCCGTGCGTATTGTCCATCTGCCGACCGGAACGGTGGTGCAGTGTCAGGCCGAGCGCTCGCAGCACAAGAACAAAGCCGCCGCGATGAAAATGCTCAAAGCGCGGCTTTATGAGCTGGAACAGGATAAGCAGCGCCAGGCCGTGGATCAGCTCTATGGCGATAAGGGCGAAATTGCCTGGGGACATCAGATTCGCTCCTATGTGATGCAGCCCTATACGATGGTGAAGGATCATCGGACGGATGAGCAGGTGGGAAACGTGCAGGGCGTTCTCGACGGCAACCTCGATCCGTTTATTGAAGCCTATCTAAAGAAAAGCCGATCATGAATATTTTAGAACAAATCTGCGCGGACAAGCGCATCGAAATAGAAACGCGTAAGCAGCGGAAGTCGCTTGCTGCGCTGGAGGCGCTGGTGCCGGAAACCCCAGCACGCCCCGATTTTGTGCACGCCCTCCGCAGTGCGCCGATGGGCTTGATCGCAGAGGTGAAACGGCGCTCGCCGTCGGCCGGCGCAATCCGTGAACCGTTTGATTCGATCGCGATTGCACGGAGCTATGAAGCCCATGGTGCACAGGCGATTTCGTGCCTGATGGACCACAAATATTTCGGCGGCGGCGCGGATGATTTTTCAGCGGTGCGTGGCGTGGTCGAACTGCCGATGCTTTACAAGGAATTTGTCGTTGATCCATGGCAGATTGTTCATGCCAAGGTGATGGGTGCATCGGCGGTGCTGTTGATTGCGGGGGTGTTGGCGGATTCTGATCTGATTGCCTTCATGGAGCAGATCCGCTCGCTCGGTCTTGCCGCTCTCGTGGAAGTACACGATCGGGAAGAGATGAAACGCGCGATCGATTGCGGGGCCGACTGCATTGGAATCAACAACCGGAATCTGAAAACATTCGTCACTTCGCTGGAGACAACAGTTGAGCTGGCCGCGATGGCTCCCGCTGCCGCAACTTTGGTCAGTGAAAGCGGAATTAAAACGCCCGCAGACGTTGCTTTTTTGAAAAAAATTGGTGCTCACGCGGTTCTGGTCGGCGAGAGTTTGCTGCGCGAATCGGATCCGGGTCTTGCTGTAAAACATTTAATGTCAGCACTTTAGATTTGTTTTGATTGGGGTTTCCTCCGTTGAATATGGATAGATAACCGGGGGATAAATCCCGCTTTCAGAAAGTTAAGTTGAGGTGATTTATATACTTGATCACGGGTCTGAAATTGATACTGTGTGCGAGTTATTATCTGTGCGCAATATTGGTTTCACCGCTCAGTGTGTGAAGGCAGGCTCCGGCAGGAGTGGGTGATGTGGGCCGATGGAAACACGATGATTATGAGGTGGGGCTGAGTGCTCCGGATGGATCTGAATGATAGGGTGAGAGTTATTTGAACGCCTACCGCGGACCCTTAAGAACGCGCGGGGGAGTGGTGTTCGTATAGAGGGGAAGGAATATGAAAAAAACCTATATCTCGTCTCTGGTGATCGCAATGGTAGCTGGAAGTACGGCTGTTTTTGCGCAGAGTGATGCGGAGGTCACGTCGGGCGTTAACGCCAGCTCAGCTGTAGGTCGGGTGCAGACGCTGTCGCCAGAGCAGATTTTCAAGAAGGGCGTTGAGCTGTTCAATGCCGGGGAGTATGACGAAGCCAAAGCGGCGTTTAAGGTTGTACTTGAAGAAGATCCGTACAATACAGCCGCGATGGATTACCTTTCGCGTATTTACACCAAGCTCAATGCGATCGATAAGAAAAACCGTGAATTGACGCGTCTCGGACAGATGGCCGCAGTTCAGGAGTTGTGGGCACTGGACGATGCCGTTGAGGTCAATAATCTGACGCTGGACGATGCCGAAGAAGTCGACACGGTTGCGGATGCCGCAAAGCAGAAAATGATTAAGCGCCTCCAAGATACAATGATTGTCGCTGTCGAATTCAGCGGGAATCTGAGTATTCAGGATGCGGTGATTTACCTGACTGAAGTATGCCGTCGCGATGGCGAAAACGTGAATATGATCGTGCTTGGTCTTCAGGGCTCGGATGGCATGGATGCAGGATATGAAGGCAACAATATTCGTCTGAGTGTTGAAAACATGAGCCTCTACGAAACCCTTGGTGTGATCACAGAAATGGCGGATCTTCGGTTTGAAGTGGAAGAAAACGCTGTTTATATCATGCCCTATGACTATGAGCGACCCGCTAATATGGAAGATGCAACCATCAAGGTCAGCAAGGCTGTCGGACTGAAACTGGCGGAATATGCCGCTCCTTCCGACGATGATGGCATGGATGAGGGGGGCGACATTTTCAGCGTTTTTGGCGGTGGCGGTGGTTCGGCAAGACTTCCTTCGGGTCCGGTTGATCTGACCGATTATATTAAGAGCCTCAGTATCAACTCTCCGCGGCGCAGCGTTGCGACGTATACGCCCGACAGCAGCGAAGTGATGGTCAGAAATACACCAGCCAATATCAAAAAGATCAAGCAGCGCCTTGATGCGATTCAGCAACAGATCTTTTTTGAAGCGGAGCAGCAAGTTAAGATCGAAGCCAAATTTGTTGAGTTCAGCGAAGGCGCTCTTAAAGAGGTTGGTCTAGACTGGATTGTCAGGGGAACGGGCTCTGCTGCAGGGTTTAAATTGAACAACAGCTCTGCATGGGGACCGACATATGTTGATAAGACCGCTTTCTATAGTGGTCCAGCAGATTCTGTGAGCGGAATTGTACCCAAAAGCTTTTTCTATAGACCGGAGGCCGTTGTTAGTCCTGCTGGTTCTAGAGCCGAAGGTGTTTTCACCGGCGCGGACCGTACCGCTAGCTCTGCGTTTGAAGCCGTAACTTCCGGGATTCTTTCCAGTATGGGTAATGGAGGGGTTCTTCCTTCGATGATTTTTGATCGCGGTGATGTCGCGGCCAAATTGTCGGCGCTTGAGCAGGAAGGGACTGCCGATGTTCTGTCTTGTCCTTCTGTAACGACCGTAAACGGAGAGCTGGCGACTATACGCGTGGTGGAACTCCATCGTTACCCGCAGGATTTCGACGTGGAAACCGGTCAGCGTACGGCTCCGGTTGTGAAGCCGCAAGACTGGGAAGACTTTGACCTTGGTGTTTCTCTGAGTGTTACGCCCGAGATTAAAGACAATGGGACCATAACCATGGAACTGGAGCCGAAAATTGTAAAATTTAAAGGTTTCGATAGGTATGCTGTGGCCTATAACTCGTACGTTGATGAGAATTCCACTAGTGAAACTCTAGGGGATTCCGGGGCCTTGTATGCTGAGGTGCCCTATTTCGAAGTCCGTTCGGTTGCGACGAAGGTAACCGTTGCAGATAGCTACACGGTGGTTATGGGTGGTTTGATCGACGAGCGTACAGAAACCTACCGGGATCAGATTCCGATTCTCGGTGACATTCCCTACCTCGGTAAGTTGTTCCGCCACGAAGGTACCCGCTCCGAAAAGAAAAATCTGGTCATCTATATTAAGCCGACCCAGGTTGACGTTCGTGGCTTGACCTTGGCAGAGAGCAAACGAGCCCTCCAAGCCAGCAGATAAATCTCGCCATTCATTCAGAAAAGACCCGCTCCGATTTATCCGAGCGGGTTTTTTTATAGAAAATAGGTAGCCCTCCCGAAAATAATCCTATATTGGTGCTATATGAAATTTGTTGCATTTGATTTGGAAACAACGGGAATTCATTCTTCCGAAGATAGGATTGTAGAGATCGGTGCGGTTAAGTTTGACGGCTCGTGTCCGCTGGAAGGATATGGAACGTTAGTAAATCCAAGGTGTCCGATTCCGGCGGGGGCCTCTGCGGTGAACGGAATTACCGATGAGATGGTCTGTGGAAAACCATGGATCGCTGACGTGCTTTCCGATTTTGCGGATTTTTGCGGAGACCTTCCTTTGGTGGCACATAACGCGGCGTTTGATTATAAATTTCTGCTTTGCGACATTGAACTGCACCGCGCAAGGGCTCCGAGGGGGCTGGTGCTGGATACACTTTCGCTGGCACGCAAAATTTTTCCCGGCCTGCCGAACTATAAGCTTTGGACGTTGGTTCACCACTTTAGGTTTCCGAGCGGAACCTTTCATCGGGCAGAAGAGGACAGCGCCTATTGCGGGATGCTGTTTGCGAAAATTGTAGAAACGCTGGAGCTTCGCGGTGAAGAGGCTTCAGTCGAAAAGCTGGCTGCACTATCGGGAAAGGGGAGGATGCGTTTCCCGCAGTATGTAATCCCTACGGATCAGTTGGACCTGTTTTAAGGAGCACTAAAATGAAGATAGCATTTTTCAGTACTAAACCGTACGACCGCGTTTTCTTTGATAAAGCCAACGCGGCGTTTGGACATGAGATCACCTATTTTGAAACGCGTCTGACGCGTCAAACAGTGAAGCTGGCCGAGGGCTATGAATGTGCATGTGCATTTGTGAATGACCAGCTCGATGCCTCCGCACTGATTGCGCTGGCGGCTCAGGGCACTCGTTTGATTGCGTTGCGCTGTGCGGGTTTTAATAATGTGGATGTCAGCAGTGCAGGCAAGCTGGGCATCAGCGTAGTGCGCGTCCCGGCCTATTCTCCATATGCCGTGGCGGAGCATACGGTCGGATTGATGCTGGCGCTGAACCGAAAAATTTATTGGGCCAACTCGCGCGTTAAGGAGGGCAACTTTGCGCTCGATGGGTTGCTGGGTTTTGACATGCGCAGTGCCACTGTGGGACTCATCGGCACGGGAAAGATCGGCGAGTGCGTGGCAAGCGTACTGCACGGCTTTGGCTGCCGGATTTTGGCACACGATAAACAGGAAAACAAAATCTGCAAAACGGAATACGGCGTCGAGTATGTTTCGTTTGAGGAGCTGATCGCGCAGTCGGACGTTATTTCGCTGCACTGCCCGTTGCTGCCGGATACCTATCATCTGATCAATATGGAAGCGATTGCGCGCATGAAAAAGGGCGTGATGATCATTAACACCAGCCGCGGAGCACTGATCGATGCGCGCGCCGCCATTGAGGGATTGAAGTCGCAAAAGATCGGTTATCTGGGGATTGATGTTTACGAGGAAGAGGAGGAACTCTTCTTTGAGGATAAAACGTTCCAGATTTTGACGGACGATGTTTTTGCCCGTCTCACCACGTTCCCCAACGTAATGATTACCGGGCATCAAGCCTATTTTACGAAAGAGGCGGTTGCGCGGATTGCACAAACCACGCTGGAGAATATTACGGCTTACGAAAACGGCAGCGAATTAATCAATGCCGTGAAGGCGGATTAACGCACCCCGGCTGTGTCTGGAAGGATTGGTAATAACCCGTTAAAAAATGATTTTCCAAGGGTTTGGTTTTCCGGCATGGTTTGACCCGCTATGAAAACGGATGTTCCTGAGTCGTTAATAATTATTGCCGGCCGCGATGCCTATCCGCTGCTGCTGGCGCGGGCGGTGCGTGCTGCAGGTGTGAAGCGTATTGTCGTCCTAGGCTTCAAGGGCGAAACGCGCAAGGAGATTGCTGCGCTGGTGGACGAAGTGCACTGGATGCATCTGGGCAGCATGCGCTCGTTTCTGGATCAGTTGGCTGCCACGGGGATTCGTCAGGCGGTGATGGTCGGTCAGATTGCGCCTTCGAACCTGTTTTATCTGCGGCCGGATAAGCTGGCGTGCGAGATGATGAGTGCGCTGGAAACGAAGAATGCGCATACCATTTTCGGTGCGGTGGTGGAAAAGATCGAGGAACTGGGCATAACAGTGCTGCCCGGCAATGCGTTTATGGAGTGCTATACACCGACCGCTGGACAGCTCAGCCGCCGAGCGCCGACCGCGCGCGAGCAGGCGGATATCGAGCTGGGCCTGCGCTTGGTGAAGGGAACGAGCGCGTTTGAAATCGGGCAGACCGTGGCGATTAAGGATGGAATCATTATTGCCGTTGAAGCATTTGAAGGAACCAATCAGACGATTCGCCGGGCGGGCAGGGTCGGAAAGGCGGGGACAGTGATTGTTAAGGTGCCGAAAGAAGGGCACGACATGCGCTTTGATATTCCGGTGGTTGGGACCAAAACCTTCAAAATAATGAAAAAAGCGAAGGTCTCGTGTCTGGCCGTGGAGGCCGGGAAGACCATTTTATTGGAGAAGGAAAAACTGATTGCATTGGCGGACGCGCTGGATATGGCATTTGTTGCGGTGGAAACGGAGAAATGACTACGTACTGCGTATTACGTATTGCTTGAATCTGCCAGAGGAGCGAAACACCATCATACGCAATACGCAATACGCAATACGCAATACGCAATACGCA
>CAYOBH010000025.1:0-22104 GCA_964402125.1 uncultured Verrucomicrobiota bacterium | reverse complement strand
GCAACAGCGCTGTAAACGCCATCGTGCATCCCGGTTTTTTCGGAGCTGTGCGCCACATACAACCGCTCACCCGGAACCGACAGTTTTATCCTTACCTGAAAGAGTCCTTCTTTTCCCCGGCGATGCGTCGCCTCAACAACTACGTGGGCTTTCGCTCCGCCTATGGGAAACTTATCAAAGCGCTCCATCATCTGTTCTACCAACCACTGAACTCGTTTGGATTCAGGCATATGCCGGAACTGTACTTCCACCGGAATATACGAACCCGTTTCGATCCCATTTAAGTAAGAAGATGCCGAGTTAATCCGCTTTGATGTATACATTACACCGCTCCTTTCTTGTTGGTTATTCAGATGTCAGACGTTGAAGCACTCGCGCTCAACGCCCTTGCTGTACCGTGAGACTACCCTGGATCGCCGGAGGTTCAAACCTTTTTCTGTCTCAATAAGCCCTCCTTATTTGAACACCGCTGCAAGCCATTGCAGAAAAACAAAAAAGCCCGACCGAAGCCGGGCTTTTTCCTCTGTTTTTTTTGGCAGATGTGGTTTACGCCTTAGCCGTTTTCTTGCGCATATTGCGGATACTGGTCTGCGCAATCATCAGCAGGTTGCTGGTGGTCCAGTAAAGCGTCAGCCCTGAAGGCATGGTATAGAAGAAGAACAGCATCATAACGGGCATCATATACATCATCATTTTCTGCTGCTGCAGCTGTTCCGGAGTGGCGGCGGCCGTGGAAGGTGCACTCAGTTTTTGCTGCCAAATCATTGAACCGGTCATCAAAATCGGGAGAATGTTTAATGAATCCCAACCGAGCAGCGGAATTTTAAATGCCCCTGCAAAGAGGTTTTCCGGTGAGCTGAGGTCGGAAATCCAAAGGAAGCTGGAGTAGCGCAGCTCGATCGCGTTGCGCAGTACTGAGAACAGCGCAAAGAGCACCGGCATTTGCAGCAGCAACGGAAAACAGCCGCCCATAGGATTCACCTTGTTTTCTTTATAGAGCGCCATGGTCTCCTGCTGCATTCGCTGCGGATTCGACTTATATTTTGCCTGAAGCGCTTTGATCTGGGGCTGCAGCTCCTGCATGCGTTTCATACTTTCCGTGCTCTTATGCGTCAGGGGCCAGAAGAGAACCCGCACCACAAAAGTCAGCAGAATAATCGCCACGCCATAGTTATGGCAAATGCCGTTGAGCAGGTTCAGCGTCCAGAGCAGCGCCTTACGGGACGGCTCCATGAGAATATTCATGAACTTCCAGAATCCGATGGTTTTAAACTCCATCACGCCTTCAAAATGCAGCTCTCTATCCGCCGCCTTGAGAATGGAATAACTCTTGGGTCCAACATAGTAGGTGTAGTTGCGCTCCAGCGTCTTGCCTGCATCGATCACCTCTTTCTTGAACACCAACGCGGCCGATACATTTTCCAAAACACTACCCTTCTCCGCACCATCCTTCTGACTCCAAATCTCCATCGTTGCTGATGCTTTTCCCGGGCTCAGAATCTGTGCAAAAAACATATTTTTGGCCGACACCCAATCTACCGCTGTATTCGCCATTCCTTCCGGAACCACACCCTCTAATTCCGGCGGCTGACCTGCACTTTTATACAGCTTAGTGAGTTTGCGACCCCAATAATTAATCTGTCCGTCAGCGGTATGTGAATCGACCCCGAGAATGGACAACCCTGTCATCGCCTGGGTGTCTTCGGGGTTTTTCATCCGTCCGGTCAGTATCCGCATAGAAGGAAGACTCACCGGATAAGTGCCCTTGGAGACAAAGCGGTCTTTCACCTTCAGCAAATAATTTTCGTCGAGCGCAATCGTCCGCTCAATAAGAAGATTCCCAAAATCTTTGGTCAGCGTAACACTTTTTCCATCATCCGACTTTACCAACGCGAACGAAGTTTCCGCAGAAAGGCCGATCTCCTCTGATTCATACGCCAGCGCAGGAAAATCCGAAAAATCAATCACCATGGGCGCACTGTTCTTTTCATTCTTAAGCGGATAGAGAAACTCGCCCTTTTTATCCTTAGCCTGCAGCGTGACTGACTTAATTCCTCCGCCGATCGAGGTCAGCTCCAGACGGATCGTTTCATTCCCGATCGTCTCTATAAATTCTTCAGCAGGCGGAAGATCCTCAACCACCGGAAGATCCGGCGCAGCCACTATTTCAACCGTATTGGTCTCGATACTGACGGACGAAGGAACACCGTTTGTTTCGAATGAGCCAGCATCCGGTATTTCCTCCCTGGCTTGTTTGGCCTGCGCTTCTAATTTTTGACGCATTTGGGGAACCCAAACCAGTTGATCAATAAAGTACACCACAGGAAGCAGGGCAATCAGGATAATTACAGGAATCAAATCTTTTTTATTCATTGTTTTTTCTCTTCAGCAATCAGTTATTTTTTTGGAACGGGATCATGCCCGCCGGGATGAAAAGGATGACATTTGCATATACGTTTGAGCCCCAACCAAAGGCCGCACACCATACCATGACGACGCAGAGCTTCAATGCAATAGTTCGAGCAGCTCGGATAGAAGCGGCAGCGCCGGCCCAGCCAAGGACTGATCGCTTTTTGATAAAAGCGGATGAGCAAAATCAGGCCGCGCGCTGGCAACGACGGTTTAACAAACCGTTCGCTTTGCAGCACACTCTCTTTCGCTTGTTCAGCCCAGCTCATATTCCCGCTCCGCTTTTTTGCGGTTTTCTTCCGTCATGAGACCTGCCTGTGAAGCCAGTTTTATCAGCTCTCGCAGAACATCACGCCACTCCGCATCTAAAATGGATCGACGCCCCACCAGAAGCACATCGAAATCGCCCGAAAAAAACGGGCGCAAATTACGGTATGCTTCCCGCAACCGCCGCCGCGCACGATTGCGCTTATTTGCACGTAAATGGAGTTTCTTGCTCGTCACAACGCCCAGCCGCAACGCGGCGTCGTCGCCCGATCGCCGCCACAAGACCATGTAGCGTCCCACCCAGCGCTTTTCCTGCGCAAACGTTTCCGAAAACTGCGCTGAACGAACGAGCCGTTGTGACTTGGACAAACAACGATCAAGCCCGCTGGATGGCGGGCTTGAGTCGACAATCTGATCCGACTCCCTCTGGAGGGGCTTCGGCATAGTCTTAACCTAATACTAAACTGCAGTAAGGCGTTTGCGCCCTTTTTGGCGCCGACGCTTCAAAACAGCGCGACCGTCTGCTGTCTTCATACGTTTAAGGAATCCGCACTTGCGGGCACGCTTTAGCTTAGAAGGAGTGTATGTACGTTTCATCGGTAAAATTCCCTGTTTGTTCTAAAAAGCACGTAAACCTACCAACATAATGCCAGTTGTCAAACCCATTTATTTCCTTTTCTAAAACAGCTCCGCCGCAGACTTTTGAACTTAGGTTTTGCGTGGATGATTTTTGGATGCACAACATCATAAATAGCGGCGTAGTCGAAAGATCCACGACAAAACGCACGACATATTTCCTCAACGGAAACTCAAAAATGGCACAATACCCGGAAGTTTATATCGATTTTTTTATCTCAACAGCCTAGCTTCCTTAGCGATATTTGGGCCACAGAAAACAAAACAGCAATGGAGCAAGTAACATGAAATATGCAATTACACTACCCATCCTTTTGACTCTCTTCGGATGCCACTCCGCCAAGCAGAATGACCCCGCCGATCCCCTGCCGGAAATACAGACTTCGACGTTGTCCGCCATCAACACAAACCTGCCGGGAGGCTATTCGCAGGTTGCTTCAAATGACGAATTAGTTGTCGCCGCCGCAGAATTTGCGGTCACCGAACAAGGAAAAACGCAGCCAAACATCCAACTCAAGTTGGAAAAAGTCAGGAGCGCCCAACAACAGGTTGTCGCCGGTATGAATTATAAACTGGCCCTGAGCGTACGCGTTGACGGAAAGGCCCGAGAAGCTGAAGCCATCGTCTGGTGGCAGGCGTGGCGGAATCCGAATCCGTATATCCTCACCGCTTGGACGTGGAAATAGGATTGAAGCCAAACAAGCGCTAAGAGCATCCTTAAGTGTTTGCACCTTACAGAGAAAGGCGTCAGCAAAAAAGCGTCGGCAGCGACTCGTAAACATCCATCTATTACAGATCCAGGCAGCCAATGAATTTTTGAATGCGCGGTTTCCTGTCCGAAAGGGGCAGTCGGATACGCGGATCGGATATCCGCGCTACGCCCAAGTCCACCAAACTTATACGCATTCTCACTCGTGCTCGTTCTCGCCCTCGGCGGGAGGGACACCAGCCTCGCTGTCCGCACGCGACGAGGCCGCCTACCCAGAATCCTCCGCACCCGCCGCACCTCCGCGTAATCATAGTCAACACACGCTTCGCTCAAGGCACCAAGACCACCAAGCTTCGTGTCCTTGGTGCTTCGTGGTTCAATTCGTATGGAGTGTGCTCCGGCTGACGGAGCTTTTAAGCAACGGCGCAAGGCAGTCCACCTCGCAGGTGCCCATTTAAAAGCGCAATCAAGCTGCCGAACTCCAGAATCCTTCGCGCCCTCTGCGCCTTCGCGTGATCAACAAATCCTCTTCGTCCAACATTTTTCTTTTCATCGACTATTGATCCATGCAGTCTCCCTATCACATGGGAAAAGCCATGTTAAGGAATCAACCAAACAGATGCCGTTTCTGCCTAATCAACTGTTGAATCACATAAATAGGATAACCATGACAAGAATTTTAGTCTCAGTTTTAGCCCTTCTAATTTTATCCGGATGTAATCAAAAAATGGATGATGAATCCTTCTCAGATTCACCGCCCCCCAACTTTACACTATTCATCAGCAACCAGAGCTTTGCCATGTCGAACGTTGATATCAGGGTTTCCATCGACAACGTGATCGTTGTTAATGATCGATTTCCAGTTGAGGATCAGCATTATTGGCGAGGGTTCCCTATATCCCTATCTACCGGCACTCACACGCTTGAAGCGACCACCCAGACAGGTTCTACAAACCTACAGACTGAGATTACAATCAACAGCAACCACTCGGCTCTACTTGAATTTTGGTATTATCCCGATAGCTCTCCGAGTGGGTTAACTCCCCCATCCTTCTCATTTAGAATGAATGCAGATTTGGGAATTGATTAAAGGAGTCCAAATCGCGTGGAGGTGTCGGTCCTATCTTTTAACCTTTATCGACAGAGAGGCCGTCAACCAACTAAGCCGAACCATCGGAAACCGGGCCGATGAATTATGAATGTACTGTTTTCCCTTTCCGAAAGGGAATCCGGATACGCGGATCGGATATCCGCGCTACGCCCAAGTCCACCAAACTTATACGCATTCTCACTCGTGCTCGTTCTCGCCCTCGGCGGGAGGGACACCAGCCTCGCTGTCCGCACGCGACGAGGCCGCCTACCCAGAATCCTTCGCGCCCTCTGCGACTCCGCGTGATCCCGTCAGGTTTCCATGCGCCTCCGCCGTGGCTCGCATATCCGATGCGAGTGTTTTGTGTTCGAGTATCATAGTCGCGGATCGGATATCCGCGCTACAACGAAGACCACCAAGCTTCGTGTCCTTCCATGCTTCGTGGTGCAGACCAATATGGAGTGCTCAGGCTAGACGGGGCTTCCTCCTTTGTCCTCCTCTTGACTGCACATCGCATGTCGTTGCTATTCGGGGTTGCCCGAGGGCTTCGCCGCGACTATCCTGTGCGGGTTGATGGTGAACGGACAACGGGCCGGCGCAGTTGTGCCGGGTTTTCAGGCAAACGAGAATCACATTTTGAGGTCTTCAGCATTATGAAAGAAGAGATAGCCAATCCCTACCCTGGCAACAGATGCTTTTTTTGTGGATGCGATAATCCCATCGGGTTGAAACTGAAATTCTATTGGGACAAGGAAAAGGAAGAAACATATACGGAATATGATCCGGATGAACATTTCGTCGGCCTGGGGGATATTCTGCATGGGGCCATCCAGATGGGTCTCCTTGATGAAATAATGGGGTGGACTTGTTATGTTTTTTCAAAACAAATGTCGGTAACCTCTGATTTTTCAGGAAGATTCCATCGGCCAACCTATATTTGCGCGGGAGTTTTACGGGTGACCTGCAGAATCATATCGAACGAGGGTTCCAAGGTTTACATGTCAGCCACGCTGTCGAATCATGCAGGCGAAGAATGCACAACCGCTACCGGAACGTTTCATATTCTACCAGAAGACCGATTCCATCGATTAGTATGGAACCCAAACCGGGCAAAGGGGAGTGCCTAGCGAAAAAGGAGTCACCCACGGTTTAAGAGAATGAGCCAAAGATACTGACGCCCTTCCCACTTTTCTGACAACTTCCCTCGTGCACCTCATGAACAAGCACCACACCCACATGCTGCAGAAGGTCGGTGACGAGCCGGATCACTTCTTGGGGATGCTGAACCGGAACGTTGTTCCTTCGCCTTCGTTGCTTTGGACCTCGATCGTTCCTTTGTGCGATTCGACGGCCAGCTTGCAGAAGGTCAGTCCAAGCCCAATGGAGGGAATCGCATAGCTGGTTTCGCCTTCGCCATGGACGAATTTCTCAAAGATCCGATGCTGAATTTCGTCGGGGATGCCTCGCCCCCAATCCCTGACCTCCGCAATGGCGTGCGTGGGCGTATCCACGATGCGGATTTCGATCGAGCTGTTCCTTGGCGACGCCTTGATCGCATTGATCATCAGGTTGACAAAAACCCTAGAAATGACTTTTGAATCCATGCTTGCCCAAGATTCGGTTCCTTTGATGGATGCGCTGCAATCCCACCCCTGCAGTTGGATGCGCAGCGAATCAATCGCATGCTGGGCGATCTTCTTGAGGTCTAAATTCTCCCTGCGAAGAACCATTTGATCCGTTTCAAGACGACCGATGTCCAGCAGGTCCTGAATCATTGCATTGACGGTGTTGGACGCATCTTCAGAAAAGTCGAGCAAATCCCGTTCACCGGCCGAAATCGATAGGGCCTCGGAGTCGTTACGTAAAAGGTCAACGGATGCGCGGATCGTTTGTAGTGGAGATCGCATGTTGTGAAGGATCATATGCATGAGGTTTTCCTTCATCTCCTCGGTCTTCTTGAGATGGGCGTAGCTTTCGCTCAACTTGGACCGGCTTTCGTCCAATTCGTGCTCCACTTTTTTTCGGCAGCGGATTTCTCGGCTCAACTTGCGATTCCAAAACAGGATTGCGAGAAGGAAAACGGATCCTGCGATCAATATTTTCCAAAACAACGGATAGTTAAAGCCATGTTCATATTTGATCCAAACCCAGTTTCGGTAGAAGGAGGTTTTGTCTTCCTCGGGCAGGAGGTCCATGGCTTTGCGGAGAATGCCGATAAAGACCGGCCAGTCCTTCCGGACGGCAAACCTCAGATTGTAGCTATGGGGAGTTTCCCCAACGATCTTGATATTGCGGGAACGCTGCTTACTCAAATAGTAGTTGCCCGTAATCACGTCTTCGATATAGACGTCGATTTCCCCTCGCTGAAGTTTAGTGAATGCTTCGTCGACACTGGCGAGTCGTAGTGGGTGAATGTCGGGATAGTTTTTTGTGATCCAGTCGTCCGTGGCATAGTTGGCGATGACCGCCGTTTTAAGACCTTTCAATTCGTCCATGTTTCGAATGTAGGCCATGTCATCCCGACCAAAGAGAACGGATGGTGTGGTCACGTAGGCTTCGGTAAAATTGAAATATTCCAATCGTTGTTCCGTAAGGGATAGACAGGTGGCCATGTCAATTTCGTGGGAAAGCAGTTTGGGATACGATTCCTGCCATGGGGTGGCCGGGATCGTATCGAATTCGATCCCCAGCAAATCGCCGAATGCGGCAAGGTAGTCCATCGAGATTCCCTTTGGATTCCCCTCTTTGTCGGCGAATTCGACCGGAGCCCAATTGGGATCCCAGGCCACGGTGACACGAGGGTGCATGAGCAGCCAATCGCGTTCCTCCCGGGTCAGGTCCAAGGCGGGGTGGACGGGTTTTTGCAGCGGCATCCATTTTGCATAGATGTGGTTTTTTTCTTGGAGACTGATTGATTGAATAGCCCGGTCCAGGATTCCGGCCAGTTCCGGCCAGTCGTTTCGGACCCCCATGAAAAGATGGTTGGAAGCGTTTTCGGCATAAGCGGTCATCTTGATATTCGTCAGCATCAGAGAGCGTAGCCGATGCGAAGCAACCGCGAGATTGCCGATGGCAGCATCCGCTTCACCCCGCGAGACCGCCAGAAGCGCTTCATTGAAATCGGGATATAGCAAGAGGCCGGCAGGGGTTGATTCCTTCAGGAATTCGTGATGCGAGCTGTCTTCTTGAACGGCGATTCGTTTCCCCGCGAGATCACCCATATTGTGATATTCATCTTCGTTTCGTGCGATCATCACCCGCGAAAAGCTCAGATATGGATCCGAATAGAGCATAAACTGGCTTCTCTCTTTGCTTTTCCCGATGCAGGGAAGCAGATCGATTTCCTTGTTTTGAATGGCTTTGACCGTATCGGTCCAGACGCCTGTGCCGACAAGTTCGAACTTTAGTCCGGTTCGATTCGAAACGAGCGCCAGCCAATCGGCGGCGATGCCTTCGTAGTTTCCGTCAGCAGAAAGCATTTCGTAGGGCGCAAAGCCGGGATCGATTCCGATTCGTATGACGGGATGGGCCTTGATCCATGCCTTTTCCTGGGGAGACAACACAAGCTGCGGAGGATTGTCCGCCCGGTCGGGATGCCACGTTCCACGACCGCCGCCGAGATAGTAGGAAAGTGCCCGGTTATATGTCGAATCCGGATCGGCTTTCCTGGATTCGAGCGATGCGTTGATTGCATCGATCAATGCTTCGGCATTCTGGGCTCCCCGGTGTGCCGTAAGGCAAATTGCACGGGGATTGAAGATAATCGGCGACGCCTCAACGTTGTAATCGTCGAAGTAAAGGGTTCCGAACAACTGGTCCACGATACCGACGTCGACCTGCCTGTCGGACAGCAGCATCAGGACGTCGTTGTCGTTTTCGACCCAGACCGTTTCATGAGGAATGTCCAATCGGTCGAGAATCTGGAGGATTTCGGAATCGCTGTTCTCGCTGCCCGCGATCGCAATGCGGCGGTCGGCCATGTCGTGGTAGAATTGGATGGAGAACCCTTCACGCGTGTACGCGACGTCCCAGTCGATGAAGAAGGTCGATGATGCGATGGTGTCCTTGTTGTTGGCCGATTCCGCGAAGTCGACCGCAAGATCAATCTCTCCTTGATGGAGGCGTTGGACACATTCGGTTTTAGTCCCGTGCACATACTCCAACACCCAGCCTTCGTCCCAGGCAATTGCTTCAAGGACTTCAGGGACAAGCCCTCCAAACGTTCCGTCCATGGCGGTAAACACTATGGGTGGAGCCTCGTAAATCCCCACCCGAACGACTTGGGCCCGGATGCCCCCTGCGGCAAAGGTGGCGAGGAGGATGCAGGCCATGAGCAACCAATGGCTGATCCTGGGAGTTGGAAAAGCGATTTGCTTACCTCTATGCACCGAGTTCATTAATCCCTTTCGTAATTCCGGGACGGATCCCTCTGAATGAGTTTCCCGACCCGCATCAACTATCCATCTAGCTACGGAGATTGTATAGATCCTCGGATAGTTTCGCCATCGTTTTATTCGGGTTTCTCGAGGAACTGATCGGCTATGCCCACGCGCACGACTTTAAAGTCTACACCCTCAACTCCCTGATATTCGATGCGTGAAAAGGGACCGGTCCCTAAAAATCGACGTCGGAATGCAGGCGCATTTCCAGCATCGGCCGCGCATTGTCCCACCCTTTCGCCAACGCATGAAGATCATGTCGCAGGCGGGTGGTTTCTTTAAAACGCTGTTCATTTGAAAGTTCGGTGCGCTGCGCTAAGGCGGCCTGCTCGTACTCAATGTAACGTTTCCAAAAAATTAAAATATACTGCTGCACAAGTTCCACTGCAGTCATCTCTGCATCGATCGACCTCGACTCCTCCACCTGTACACGGGCGATCACCTTCTGCGTCTCCTCATCGTATTCGTGAAAACCTTCGGTCAGTGTTTCGGGCGGATCGAGCATCAGGATATCGACCAGCTTTTTACAGGTTGGATCGCTCAGCAGATATGGCGGCAAAAACTCCTGCACCAGCGGATGAACCTCGTGATAATGATGAACCAGAAGCTCCAAAAGCGCGGTCTCCTCCCGAGGATAGGTCTTCTGCGGTTTGGGAGATTGAACCGCTTCAGAAGTCGACGCATGCGCCGGGCGATGCTGCAGCTGCACACGAAGAACACGCCTCAAGTCCTGCTCGAGCGCCTGTGGAGAAATATGCAGCCGATCGGCCGCATGATTGATCATTGGATCACGACGCGCGGCGGAACTGCATTTCGCAATAAAGTTTAGAACCGCCTGCACGACGCGCATCTGCCCGGCCTCTGTCCCGACATCGTCCTGCTTTTGATAAGCATCGATGAGAAAATCCAGCGCGGAAGGCGCTTCCGCCACGCGGCTGAAAAAGGCTTCGCCCCCCTCTTTTCGAATGAACGAATCCGGATCTTCGCCCGGCGGCAGCGTCGCCACGCGGACCGCCAGCTCGGCGGCAATAAAGATTTCTGAGGAGGCGAGCGCGGCCTTAACTCCGGCCGCATCAGCATCAAGCACCAGCACCACTTCATCGGCATAGCGCTTAATGAGTCGGGCGTGGTTTTCGGTCAGCGCCGTTCCCTGCGAGGCCACCACGTTCGACAGCCCGGCCTGATGGCAGCGAATGGCATCAATCTGTCCCTCCACCACAATAGCCTGCCGAGTATCGACAATCGCCTTGCGCGCCTTATCGAAAGCAAAGAGCACGCGGTTTTTCTTAAAGAGCAGGGTTTCCGGGCTGTTTACATACTTTGCGCCCTTTTCGGCTTTATTCATAATCCGGCCGCTGAAGCCGATCACCCGGCCCATATGGTCGCAGATCGGAAACATAATGCGGTTGCGAAAGCGGTCATAATAGCTCGTTTTTCCGTCGCGCTCCGAAGGCACCACCAATCCGGCCACCTCGAGCTGCTCTGCAGCGTAGCCCTTTTTCAGTGCGCGCTTCAGCAGACCGTCCCATTCGTTGGGCGCATAGCCGATCTGAAACTCTTTGACCAAGTCCGGCGGCAGATCGCGCTCCTCCAGATAACGCCGCGCCTCGGCGGCATCCGGACTGTCGGTCAGTATGCGGAGATAAAAGAGCGCCGCATCGGAATGGAGCTTAAAAAGCACGTCCTTATTTCCGCTTTTTTCCGGCGCTTCGCCGCCCTCATAAACGACCTCAACACCAACGCGCTCGGCCAGCAAGCTTACCGCCGTGACAAAATCGACCTTTTCATACTCCATCACAAAGCGAAACACATCGCCGCCCGCGCCGCAGCCGAAGCAATGAAAAATCTGGCGCGCATCATTTACGGTGAACGAAGGGGTCTTTTCCTGATGGAACGGACAGTTGCATTTATACGTTGAGCCGCGGCGGCGCAACTGCGGCAGATACGACCCCACCACTTCGACAATGTCGCAGCGCGAACGAATCTCTTCTATGGACTCCTTGGAAATCATCTTCTGGAAATAGCGCACTCCTGCCGCCGCCTCAATCCCGCGCAGACTAATCCGGTATGACCAGCTTCTGCCCCACAAAAATAACATCGCTCTTCAGGTTGTTGGCGTCCTTGATGGCTTTCACCGTACTGCCGTAAGCCGCCGCAATCGTCGAAAGTGTATGTCCGCTCTCCACCGTATGAACGCGTCCGGACACCGTCGCTCTGGAGCCGCCGCTGCTTGAAGACTGAGTTCCCACCTGTCTCAGCTTAGCGTTAACCTCATTCACCAACTGCGTAATTTCCTTTTTCTGTCGGGCGTCCAACGCACTCATATTGCTGCTGAGCTGTGCAACCTGACTGTTGCTCGCACGCAGCTCTTCGCTCAGTTGCTGTATCTGCTGCTGCAAACGGGCATTTTCGGAACTCATCGTCTCCAATTTACTATTCATCCGCCGTTCCATCTCACTGACATAACGCGAAATATTTGCGCTTTGCGCCTGCGTTGTACGCTGACTCTGCATCGTCTGACACCCGGAAAGCACAACCACTGAAACCAAGCCCAGCACCACCGTTTTCACCTTCATAAACACCTCTCTTTCACCGCCTCGGCATTGTCATCATCTATAAGAAACAACCCACAGACTCTATACCATCCATCCATTCGCATAAACCCGAAACAGATGATTTTTCCAGACAGCCTAAAGGCTGAACTACAAACACACCAGACAGCCTGAAGGCTGAACTACAAACGCGCCTGTTCTCTTTTGTTCGTAGTTAACACTTTAGTGTGTCCCCCGTTCGTAGTTCACACTTTAGTGTGTTCCCCGTTCGTAGTTCACACTTTAGTGTGTTCCCCGTTCGTAGTTCACACTTTAGTGTGTCTCCACACCGAGCCTAATCAATATCCCACTTCTCTCCCATATTCAGCACAGGAAACTCGCGCCACTGTCGCAACACTTCATCCCTCCCGGTCATTTCCAAAAAGCCAGCAGCACTCGAAAAAGACCTCTCTTCCCATCGTTCAACATATCCATGCTTCACCGGATTATGATGAATATAATTTCTCACCGCATAAAAATGGGCTTCCGATCTTATACGCCGATCAGCACAACAAAACCAGCACCGACGTCCTCGTTGTCCATCCTGCCCGTTCCACTCAAACGAAGTTTTCCCATGCAGTTTTCCAATACTCTTTATTAATGCACTAAGGGTCTCTGTACCGATCAGCGCGTGTCAATGATTCGGAAGTACACACCATGCATACAAATCAGCAGTTTCGCCGGAAAACAGCTCGCACAACGCGGCCGAAAACATCGACATTCGCTCAGGAGATGCACCGATTATGGGTGCATGTTCATAATTAGCCGCACTCAAATGATAACGACACCGCCCCGGAACGTCATAATGAGGCGGACTATGCAGCGGAACCTGACACGCCCGGCGCAAGGAAATCATTTCTTCCCGCTGCCGCTCAGTCATCTTCCGCCAATTATACACGGCCCAACCCCTTTCACTTCCACCACTCGAAGTTTCAGACGTCCCTGTTCGCAGTTCACGATTCAGCGCATCCTGCTTGCAGTCCAGCCTTCAGGCTGTCCTCACGTCACGAACAACACATACCTAACACAAATGTAAACAATCAATCAAGTCCGTTCTTGTTTTGGCTTAAAAATTAGATCCAACACAAAAACCCAGCCCTGCGTGCTTTATCCAGACAGCCTAAAGGCTGAACTACAAACACACCAGACAGCCTAAAGGCTGAACTACAAACCACCAGACAGCCTAAAAGCTGAACTACAAACCACCAGACAGCCTAAAAGCTGAACTACACACACCGACAGCCTAAAGGCTGAACTACAAAACACGCTCATTCACTTTTCATGCGCGTTCGTAGTTCACACTTTAGTGTGTCCCCATCATGTGCAGAAAGAATTCGACGCGATGCACGCAAATCAATAGCATCCGCCCTTCTTTAATTGATAAACGCACGGACGCCGAGCCGACGGACGAACGTGCTCACACAGACAGGAGTTGTGATATGAAAAAATTTATGGACGAAAACTTTCTTTTGCAGACCGAAACCGCACGCACGCTGTTCCATCAACATGCGGCTAAAATGCCGATCTACGATTATCATTGCCACCTGCCCACGAAGGAGATTGCAGACGACAAACGCTACGACAACATTGGCGAAGTCTGGCTCGGCGGCGACCACTATAAATGGCGCGCCATGCGCACCAACGGCGTAGCCGAGCGCTTCTGCACCGGTGATGCCGATTGGCGGGAAAAGTTCCAGAAGTGGGCGGAAACAATGCCCGCCGCACTGCGCAATCCGCTCTATCACTGGACGCATTTGGAGCTGCAGCGCTATTTCGGAATCGATCAACTGCTGAGCCCCGACACCGCCGACGAAATCTACGAAGCGTGTACCGCTCAGCTGAGAACGCCCGAGTTTTCCGCACGCAACATGATGCGTAAAATGAACGTTAAACTCGTCTGCACCACCGACGATCCGATCGACTCGCTGGAGCATCATCAAAAGCTCGCCAAAGACGGCTTTAAAATTAAAGTCCTGCCCACCTTCCGCCCCGACAAAGCAGCTAACCTTTCTAATCCAGCAGCGTACGCCGATTATATCCGCGCGCTCGAAAGCGCAGCCAGCAGCAAGATCATCAACTTCGATTCCCTGCTGGAAGCCATCGACAACCGCCACGCTTATTTCCACGCGCAGGGCTGCCGTCTCTCCGATCACGGCGTGGCCTATGTCCCTGCCGAAGAAGCTTCCGCATCAGAGCTCAACCGCATCTTCAACAACGTCATGAGCGGAAAAACCGTTTCCCTGAACGAAGCCGACGCGTTTCAGCTCGCCTTCCTCCGGGGCGTGGGGAAAATGAATCATCAGCGCGGCTGGACGCAGCAGATCCACATGGGCGTCTTCCGCAATAACAACAGCCGACTGTTTAAAACCGCCGGTCCGGACATCGGTTTCGACTCCATCGCCGACTATCGCCAAGGCCCGGGGTTGATCAAACTGCTCGACCACCTCGACCACTCCAACCAGCTCGCCAAAACCGTGCTCTACAACATTAACCCGTCCGACAACGAACTGATCGCCACCATGACCGGCAACTATCAAGACGGCTCCTTCCCCGGAAAAATGCAGTTTGGTTCGGGCTGGTGGTTCCTCGATCAAAAGAACGGCATGGAAAAGCAGATAAACGCGCTCTCCGCGCTGGGCCTGCTCAGCCGCTTTGTCGGTATGCTCACCGACTCCCGCAGCTTTTTATCCTATCCGCGCCACGAATATTTCCGACGCATTCTCTGCAACCTCATCGGCAACGATGTTGAAAACGGAGAAATCCCGGCCGACATGCCACTGCTCGGTCAGATGATCGAAGACATCAGCTACAACAACGCCGTCAACTATTTCGACATAAAGCTTTAATTAAACCCATTTTACCGATTGCCCCTTCCCCTCAGATTTTCAAAAGAACCTTTGCGCGGAGAACGGTGCCCCGAAACTATTATTAAAATCACTTGCGCTCACTCTGGTACTTTGACCTCCTTGACGCACCGTCAATGTTGAATGTTAAGACGTGACCCCGTCGCGTGACGACGCCACGTTTCAACGCCGTCTCCTACCAATCATGAAGACGGCAGAAACGCCAACCAAGACAAGTGCACCCACCAGATACGGCAACAGGCGGTGCGTTGTTCCAGATTCCTCCTGCGGAGTCGGAGCGGTATCTTTGACTAACGGATCAACCGAAACCATCTCGCTTTCATGTATCGAAGCAACATCAGCGCTCAATGCCACAACTTGTATGGGGATGATGCTGGTTGATAAGAGAGGTTGCAAATCAATGTCCTCAACGAAAACATTTGTTGATATAGGCAACCTAAGTGGTACGACCTCAGCGGGGAAAGTTTCGCGGAAACTAAACTTACCGTCTGTGAAATTAAGATCGCCGAATTCCATCATCCGTTCCAATTCAGGCAGATCCTTCTCGGAAAATCCTCGCCCAATACCAATACTCAGAGATTTTAGAACATTTTCCTGTGTCCGTTCCATTTGTACACGTGTTGCCCAGATGTATTCCTCAACTACTTTGAGTCCTTTTTCCACGCTCAATCTGATTTCTTGCGAAGTTGCTGGGCGAATTGCCCATTGGCTTGATCTATTCCTAACAAAAGGATAACCCACAGTGCCCGTCGTTACATTTATACTTCCTTGGGCTTCAGCTTTTCCTTTCACAGTTCCTTTTCCTGTGATTGTTTGTCCGTATTCGGAATATGACCACTGAGTCTCATCGAATGAAATCTCATCTCCATTCATGGTAAAGCAAATCGAGGATCCTTGAGCAAAAACATCAAGAAAATAGGCCTTGTACCGATCTCCTTCCTTACTTATCTCACATAGAGCGCCATAGGGCTCACTGTCATTACTTTCAAACAATGCCGGTGCATAGAACATGTATTTTCCTTCTTCAATCCCTTCTGCATGAACAGAAGAAATGAGACAATTGAATAGTAGAATCGTCGTAAATATCCTTTTTTTCATCGCAACTCCATGTCCAAGGGATCGGTCCCGTCTAATAATTTCACACAAATGCTCCCGTTTTTCTACCCGCGCGCTTGGGCGGCCGATCCGTCGAGCGCCCTTTTGGAGACATAGAAGCGCAAAGAGAACGATGAGTCAAAACATTGCCAAAAATATTCTATCACCGCCCGCCGCCCATCACTTTTCTTTTCCTCATCGTTGCGTCCATCCGCGTTAATCTGCGGTTTAACTGCCCATGCACCATCAATATGAGTGCGCCGGAAACGTAATGTGCGCTGTGTCAAGGTGTCGCACCAATGCGCGAAAATGGCGCTTAAAGGGGCTCATTTTTGATCTAAACCATTGGAAATCGGCGTTTTTTGCGTTGGCACGGTCAGTGCGAAAGGGAGGTAAACACAAAGGCACGAAGGACTCTAAGCTTGGTGGTCTTGGTGTCTTTAGCGTAGCGAGTGTTTAAATTTTTTAACCGACGAAGGAGAAGACCATGGATTTATCGAAGACGACGCAAAAGGTGCAGGAAGCGCTGCAACAAGGACAGGTAAAGGCATTGCGCTATGGACATCAGGAGGTGGACAGCGAACATGTGCTGCTGGCGCTGCTGGATCAGGAAAACGGATTGGTGCCGCGGCTGATTGAGCGTGTCGGCGCATCGGTTCCGGTGGTGCGTGCGCGTACGGAGCAGGAACTGGAAAAGCGCCCGCGCGTTCAGGGCTCTACCGAGGCGGGCAAGGTGTATATTACGCAGCGCCTGAATCAAACGCTGGTTAAGGCGGGCGACGAAGCGAAGCGGCTGAAGGATGAGTTTGTTTCGGTCGAGCATCTGCTGCTGGTGTTTGCCGATGAAATTAAATTCCTTAAGGAAAACGGCGTGGAGCGCAAGGCGCTTCTCGAAGCGCTCAAGACCGTACGCGGAAATCAGCGCGTGACCTCCGATAATCCGGAGGGACAGTATGAAGCGCTGGAAAAATATGGCGTGGATCTCGTTAAAACCGCCCGCGCGGGTAAGATGGATCCGGTGATCGGCCGCGATGCGGAAATCCGTTCCGTCATTCGCATCCTCTCGCGCAAGACGAAGAACAACCCGGTGCTGATCGGCGAACCCGGCGTCGGCAAAACCGCGATCGTGGAAGGATTGGCGCAGCGGATTGTACGCGGCGATGTACCGGAAGGACTGAAGGAAAAGTCGATTTGGGCGCTGGATATGACGGCACTGATGGCGGGCGCAAAATATCGGGGCGAATTTGAAGAGCGACTCAAGGCGGTACTCCAGGAGATCAAAGCGTCGGAGGGCCGTATCATTCTCTTTATCGACGAGCTGCACACGATTGTCGGTGCGGGGAAGACAGAGGGATCGTCAGATGCGGGAAATATGCTCAAACCGATGCTTGCACGCGGCGAGCTTCACTGCATCGGCGCAACGACGCTCGATGAGCACCGAAAATATATTGAAAAGGATTCTGCGCTGGAGCGCCGTTTCCAGCCGATTACGGTGGATGTGCCGACTGTGGAGGACACGATCTCCATCCTGCGCGGACTGAAGGAGCGCTTCGAGGTACACCACGGCGTGCGTATTCAGGATGCGGCATTGGTGTCGGCTGCGGTGCTTTCCGATCGCTATATTTCCGACCGCTTTCTGCCGGATAAGGCGATCGACCTGATGGACGAAGCGTGTGCGACGATTCGTACGGAGATTGACTCAATGCCGGCAGAGCTGGATGAGATTACACGTAAGGTGATGCGACTGGAAATTGAAGAAACTGCACTGAAGAAGGAAAAAGATAAAGCGAGTCTCGACCGATTGACCGATCTACGGAAGGAGCTGGCGGATCTGCGCGCAGAGGCCGATGCAATGAAGGCGCAGTGGGAGCATGAAAAGAGCAGCATCGAACGGGTGCGCGAACTACGCGAAGCACTGGAGCTTGCGCGCAACGAGGCCGAAAGGGCAGAGCGCGATTATGATCTAGAGCGCGTGGCCAAACTGCGTCACGGAACGATTCCTGAAATTGTCCGCACGTTAGCGAAGGCGGAGGCCGAGGCGTCGGAGCGAAATACCGCATCTTTATTGCGCGAAGAGGTGACGGAGGAAGAGATTGCCGAGGTCATCTCGCGCTGGGCGGGTATTCCGCTGACCAAACTGATGGAGGGCGAACGTGAAAAGCTGCTCAAGCTCGATCAGATTCTGCACGAACGGGTGATCGGCCAGGACGAAGCCGTGCAGGCTGTGGCGGATGCCGTATTGCGCTCACGTTCGGGCATACAGAATCCGAATCGTCCCATCGGCTCATTCCTGTTTCTCGGCCCGACAGGCGTCGGCAAGACAGAGCTGGCGCGTACGCTGGCGTGGGAGCTGTTCGATTCAGAAAACAATATGGTGCGGATCGACATGAGCGAATATATGGAAAAGCACACGGTGTCGCGGCTGATCGGTGCACCTCCCGGGTATGTCGGTTTTGAGGAGGGCGGCCAGCTCACGGAGGCCGTACGGCGCAAGCCCTATTCCGTGGTGCTTCTGGATGAAATTGAAAAGGCGCATCCGGACGTATTCAACGTGCTCCTGCAGATTCTGGAAGACGGACGGCTGACCGATTCGCACGGGCGAACGGTTAACTTTAAAAACACGATCATTATTATGACCAGCAACATCGGCTCATTGCACTTGCTGGAAGGGATTGATCAGGGCGGACACATCAGCGAGGCCGCGCGTGAAAATGTCATGAAAATGCTGCGCACCCATTTCCGCCCCGAGTTTCTTAACCGCGTGGACGAAACGGTGCTCTTTAAGCCGCTGTCGCTGGAGGAAATTACGGGCGTGGTCAAGTTGCTCCTGAAGGACCTTCAACGACGTCTGGCCGGACAGGGAATTCAATTTGAGATCGATCGTTCCGCAGAGGAATATATTGCGAAGGAAGGTTACGACCCCGTTTACGGAGCGCGACCGTTGAAACGCTTTATCCAGCAGCATCTGGAAACCCCCATTTCACGGCGCATGATCGCCGGAGAGCTGGTGGACGGCCATACGGTCAGCGCGAATGTCAGCGCCGGCGAACTAAATATTAACATTTGGTAAGTTTTGTGTTAGAAAAACGATATGTATTGACATCTCTATGGCAAAGAATAGCGTGTCTCACAACTGGTGGGATTCTATTATCCCAGTGGGTTAAGGGGAGATCTATGTTGAGGGGAATACGAATTGTTTCGATTATTGCGCTCGCAATTATGATGGGATATGCCGCAGGCGAGCTAAGAGGAGCGTCGAGCATCGAACAAAAAGCAGGGCTGACTGCACTGCTGCTCGTTTCAATTGCAGTGTTGGTTATGTTGGGTTTTTTGGAAGCAAAAAAACTCAATCACCCGAAAAAAAAGAAACATCGTTTCCATCCAACACAGCAGACAAACAGAAGCGCTAAAAAGGCTGGCGAAGCCGGCTACTCCGACTACTACTCCGCCCGTCCCAACGAAGAAGCATGGCGGGTACGCAAACAACAGCGTGGCTCTAAACGACACAAATAAATTTACAACAGCTTCGTGCGCGTGACCAATCCAGCGGCCTTGGCCTTCGCGGGCGAGCAGAGCACGGAAATATCGGCGTCGCGGAAAGCGTTGTTCAGCACATCGCCGAAAGCATTAAAATGCTCCTGTGTGGTGGCGAGTACTTCGTCGCGCAGTTTCTGGCGCTCTTCGTCGGTGTAGCCGAGCAAATAACGCACGCAGCTGGAATAGCCCTTCGCGTCGGGAAGCTGATGTGCATCCATCTGACCAATCTCGCCAATAAGCGCACGCGTCAGCTCATCTTCGCTGAGCTGCAGATTTTTCAGGAAGTTACCCGTTGCCGCATAGATTTCGAGCGACTGTTCCAGATTGGGATCGCGGTACGAAGCAAACGCAAACGCGCCGGAACGTTGATCGAACGAGCACATTCCGCCATAGGCACCGCCCTGCACGCGGATCTTTTCCCAGAGCCAAGCGGTCTGGAGATAGCGTGTAATCACCAGCGCCGAGCCGTGCAGCTCGTAGCCGATATCAAACAGATTGGCCGCGCAGCCGACATAGTTCACCTGCGTCGGAGCGGTCAGCGCCTCATTCTTCGGGAATTTCGCCGGCTTCCACGGCGCGGGACGGACCGAACTGCCGGACGGAAGCGTTTCGAGGAAACGATCCACGGAGGCCATAACGGCGGGCTGCGAATCGGCATCGATGGTCAGATTCAGAATCAGGTTATTGAGATCCACCAAGGTCTGGCAGATGCGTTCCATCCGTGCAGAAACCGACGGCCAGTCCTGCTCTATTTCTTCCACCAGCCGGCGAATAAAGAAGAGCGATTCCACGCCGCCTAATTGTTCTGAAATCCAGTGCGCCTCGTGCTGGCGGGCCTTGAGTCGGGTCATCACCGCACTATGACCGCGCGGAATAATCGCTGTTTCCAGTTCCGATTTATGTTCTAGCACGATCTGACGAAAACGCTCTTTGTCTTTAAAATCAGGCTGAGTGAGCACCTCGCTCAGAATATTCAACAGTTCATCGGTCTGCGGAACCATACATTTGCTGCGCAGGAAAAAGCGGGCCACGCTCTGCTCCGAATCTTTAAGCGCAGAAAGGAGCGGAGCGCCGTAGATGCCGCCAGTCTTGGTGGCAATACGCTGCGACAGCGCCACATAATCTTCTTTCTTCGTCCCCATTTCCAGCAGCACGCTGCCCAGCAGCGCGGCGTACGGAATATCCTCCTGCGCCAGCCCGTGAAGGTCGAGGCCGATATCGAGATAGAGAATTCCGTTGGTAAAGAGATCGTGTTTGAGCACCACAGCGCCCTGCATCGACTTTTCATTGCGCTCAATCGTACGGATGTTGCGCTCCAGATCATCGCGCTGCAGCAGCGGAATCGTTGCCAACGCATCCGGTGCATCCGGCGCAGCTTGCAACTCCAGCAATCGGCGGGTATTTTCAATCACCTGCTCCAGCTGCTCCGGATTCAGTTTCGCCTTAACCGCCGCCAGCCGTTCTTTTTCCTCCTGCTCATTCTGCTGAGCCACCTGCGCGTCCGGATTCAGCACCACCGTCGAACGGTGCGTGTTTTCGATAAAGTGCCTTCGCAGGAGCGATTCAAAAAAGCCCGGCTGAAGCGCTACTGATTTGATCGCCTGCAGCGGTTTTTCAAAGGCAACCAGCTCCAGCGGGTCTGTACCATAATTCCAGGCATTGAGTGCTTTAAGCATCAGCGACAGTCCGCGCGGGAATCCGCCGCTGTTGTTTTCCCGCAGATCAAACTCAAATGTATTGAGCGCGCCGTCGATGTCCTCCCGCGCAATTCCCTCATTGGCGAGGTTTTCGATCGTACGGAAGATCAGCTGTTCCGCCTCTTCAACATCCTCGCTTTCAACGCCCTTGAGACCGATGGAATAGGCCATCTGAAGCATATGCGTTTCCAGCCCGCCGCCCGTGATATCCTCGCCCAGCCCGGATTCAATCAGCGTTTTACGCAGCGGCGACGCCGGTGTCCCCAACAGAATATGATCCAGTAGCTCCATCGCAAAAACCGTCTCCGCATTCGTCGGCGAAGAGAGCAGCCAGTTTACACAGAACATCGGTTTGGGCGCTTCATCATCCTCCGAAACCGCATACGGTTTTTCCACCCGAACCGGCATTTCCAGCGGGGCCTGCTCCGCAATCTGCGAGCCGGGATCAATCTGCTCATATTCCTTCAGATATTCTTCCAGCAGCTCAAATCGCTGCTCCACCGGATCATCGCCATAGAAAAAGATACGCGCATTCGACGGATGATAAAACGACTCGTGAAACGCCTTAAACTGCTCATACGTCAGCTCTGGAATGTGAACCGGATTCCCGCCCGAATCCAGACCGTACGTCGTGTCGGGAAAGAGCGACTGCTGGGACAGCTCCGCCAACAGCGAGTCGGGCGACGAATAAACGCCCTTCATCTCGTTATACACCACGCCCTTGATCTTCAGCTCATCGTCCGTGTTTTCCAGTTCGTAGTGCCATCCCT
>CAYOBH010000024.1:0-22197 GCA_964402125.1 uncultured Verrucomicrobiota bacterium | reverse complement strand
CCGCCAAATCCAAATGGTTTTTTTACTAAACACCGTCGCTCCCTTTTCACGAATCCCGCCAGCCCAACTACCCGACGTTACAGAATTTACTCATGCTTACCGATTGCGAAAATCCTAAGCCCAAATTCCTAAACCCCAAACAATTCACAAAAACGCAAATTCGAATTTTCCCTGATCAGTACGATCGGCGAGTGAGAATGAGTTTTCCAAACCCCGAGCGGTCAAAATGTAGCCGTTCGTTTCTATCCTGATCATCCTATTACCCGCCGCTTTTTATGCCATTTTTACGAGATTGCGGGATCGACCCTTTCCCCCGACCCCTTTCCCCGCGCCAGTCAATCAAAATGACGAATTGGGCGGCCTGACCCGAATGGCACTTAGTTAAGAGTTGTAGGGCTGGAATGGTTGAGTCTTCGAAACCTTCCAGCCTCAATCGCTCGGCTCGGCATGTGTCCTTCAATTGCAATGACTTGGCGACGATTTCAGCCCGTTGGGCTGCGGCGGGAAGATTTTCAACCATTCCCGCCCTACAATAGCAAAAATGCCTTAACTAAGTGCCATTCCGGCCTGACCCCTTTTTTGTACTGATTTGGTCCTCTGACTTGTTTCCGTATACAGCACTAATGGATCCCTTTTTCTTTTCATGCTTTGATTCGCTGTACAAATACCCCGAAAGAAACAACATAGTACCCAGAAGAAAAGAGACATAACATATATTTTTAACAATCAGTTTTGGAAAAGTTCTTGAATCAAAAATGACATATGCCGGGCATCCGACCTCATGCACCACTCGACCATTTATGGAGCTCGTAGTCCCGAAACCCAAAGAACCCCAGAAAATGAGTGCTGTAATAATAATTAGAACACATGAAAATACCTTTTTCTTACTCATAAACACTCCCTATCATCGATTATTTCGGGAAAAGGGCTCGGTCCCGTATTCTAGTATTTTTGGCTTTTCATTAATCATTAATTCCTGCCCAGATGAAATTTACATCAAATACATGAAACCTTTTCTTGGTCCATTAAACTTATATTTTACTAGATTACGAGACTGACCCAAATGGCACTCGTAGACGGCGTACCATGTCAAAGAACCATTTTCATCAGTGGGGGCGATTACAACACCACGATGGTTGGAATGCGAGTAAATAGGATTGCCGATTTGCGATTGCCGATGGTCGATTGAATAAACCATGCCGCCTACGCCGCCGCCAAGATCGGGTCCGCGGAGGTACTCGGTCGTGAGGCGTGAGATTGTTGTCGGAGGCGTTGTATTCATGAACGCAGAGTCCGCCGTCAAAGAAGCAGAGGTTTGTTTCGGTGGGCGTGGATCGGTAGTAGCGCCGCGAGTTAACCAACCAAAAACGGACCGAGGTTTTTCCAATTCCCAGTGAACCAGTACAATCAGAAACTTTCATCCTCCCGCAGATAACGCCACTGACCGTTCGGGAGGTTGCCGAGCATAATTTTTCCGATGCGGATGCGCTTAAGTCCAACCACTTGGAGCCCGACCATCTCGCACATACGTCGAATCTGCCGCTTCTTGCCTTCGTGCAGAATAAAGCGCAGCTGATCGCTGTTTTGCCAGCTCACCTGCGCACGCATGAGCGGTTTTCCATCCAACTCCAGCCCATAATTCAGGAGGCGAAGTCCTTCCTCAGAAAGCGATCCATGAACGCGCACGAGATATTCCTTATCGACCGATGAATCTTCACCGATAATTTGCCGGGCGACGCGGCCGTCCTGTGTAAGCACCAGCAGGCCGTTTGAATCAATATCGAGCCGCCCGGCGGGCGCCATTCCGCGCAGTTGCGCCGGGTGAAATTTTCGCTGAACCCGATCTTCGCGCCATCGGGTTTGGGCGGAGATCAGCGAAACCGCCGCCTTATACCCATCCTCCGGCTGGCCGGAAACGTAACCGATGGGCTTATTGATCAAAATCGTTGTCTGTGCGTCGCGCCGCTTGAGCCCCGCTTCAGCCAACTCAATGACCGCATCCGGAGGCACGCGCGTCCCCAATTCAGAAACCACCTCGCCGTCCACCAACACGAGCCCGCGCTCAATATAGCGATCCGCCTCCCGACGGGAACACATGCCCCGGCTCGCCATTATTTTTGATAATCGTTCCATCTGCGCTTGACCCCGTTTTTAGAACCACTGGTTTAAGTGGAATCTGACTTCTTAAAATGAAAAAACTTATCGAGCCAACCGTCGGAGAGCTTCGTCGAAAACCTGAAGATCAGGAATATTACGATTCAGGCGCTGCGTCAGCTCTTCCAGAATCCTCACGGCCTGTAATGCGGAGCCTTGCGAATACAGCTCCGCTTGCTTTGCCAACGTATCCTTATGCTCGGCATGAATCAGATATTCCCCGCCCCCGCCGCTCGCCAGTACAAGGACATCCCGCTGCCAATCCAGCATCACTCGAAAGACCTCCGCCTGCATCTCCTTTAGACGGGCTCCGGTACGCGCATCAAGAATCTCTTTGAGTTTGTCTTCTTCCAAACTTTCTTCGCTACGCCCCAGGTCCTCTTCAACGGCGGCGGAAATCTCGGCCTTCAATCCGTCAAACAGGCCCTTCAGCTGAACCGCCAGACGCGAAGCAGCAAGCCCGTTGGCCGGCGGGAAATCGTGAAGGATATTCATTAACGGCAACCGCCAAGCTTCGGTGGAAACATTCGAGGAGAAACCAGCGGACAAGACAATCTTCTGGCAACGGGAAATAATCGTTGGCAACAGCGCCTGCGGCGAATCGGTAACGAGCAGCAGAATGCTTTTCTGAGGCGGCTCCTCCAGCGTTTTCAGCAGCGCGTTGGCCGAGTTGGCGTTCATACAGTCTGCATTCAGAATCACCCCGGCTTTCCAGCCGCCCTCAAAAGAAGTTTGCGACATCCGATGCACCAACGCACGGATTTCATCCGCTTTAATCTGACGGGCCTTGCTCTGCGGCTCCAGCCACATGGTATCGACATGCTTATGCGTTTCAACCCGACGACAACTACCGCATTCATTACACGGACGTTCCGCGCTTTTGCAGAAGAGCAGCTTCAAAAAAGACTCCACAAAATGGAGCGCATTTCCGCGCGACGATCCGACAATGAGATACGCGTGCGCCAATCGGCCGGCCTCGTAGCCCTTGCGAATTCCCTCCCACGCTTCAGCATGCAGATCAACGGCGTCCATTTAAAGCATCACCTGAACATGGTTCCAAATATCATTCGCCACATTTTCAATGCAGCGGGCCGCGTCCACAATTCGAAATCGTTCCGGCTCGCGCGCAGCCAGCTGATGATATCCATCGCGGACCCGATGGTGAAAATCGCGCGCCTCGCGTTCAAATCGATCCGCCGCACCGCCAGCTTCAGCATAGCGACAGCGGACTCGTTCAAAGCCCCGCTCTATGTCGAGATCCAGCAAGATGGTCAAATCAGGCGTACGTCCGCCAATGGCAAATTCGTTAATACGATCCAGCGCAGCAAGCTCCATTCCGCGTGCAAACCCCTGATAGGCCATCGTCGAGTCAATAAAACGATCACACAAAACCCAACCGCCGCGATCGAGCGTCGGCTGAATAACTTGCTCCACGAGCTGAGCGCGACTCGCTGCGAAAAGCAGCAGTTCTGCACGCATGCTCAGCGGCTCATTCACCGCATCGTGCTGTAGAATATTACGAATCGCCTCGCCGGTTGCCGTTCCGCCTGGTTCGCGGGTAACGCTGACGTCGATCCCCCGTGCCCGCAGCTTCTCCGCCAGCAAGCGGATTTGGGTCGACTTACCGCTGCCTTCCGGACCTTCGAACGTAATCAGTTTCCCACTCATTGCTAGAGTTTTCTCAGTTTCGGGCCTTCCGGCGTATCTTTTACCGTCCAACCCAGCTCGGCCAGCGCATCACGGATACGATCCGACTCCGCCCAGTTTTTCTCGGCACGTGCCGTCGCACGGGCCTCCAGCAGCTCCGTCACCTCCGAAGAGATGGTCTCTTCCTCTGGGGTCAGAATGCCCAATACAGAATCCAACTCTTTCCACAAAAACTGCACGGCCGCAGCCTCTTCCGCGGACGGGAGCTGTTTCGTCATGGCCTTGTTCCCGGCATGAACCATATCGAACAGCGCCGCCATGGCACCGGAAATGTTCATGTCGTCATCCATTGCTTCCGTAAAGCGCGCCCGTGTATCTGCAGCCCATTCCGGCAAGGAACCCGCCTTAGCAGAACCCGCAATTTCAGCAAGAGAAGCATAAAATTCATCCAACCGCTTCAACGCAGAGCGATTGGCATCCAGCGACTTAAAAGCAAAGTTGAGCGACTGGCGGTAGTGCGAAGAAAGCAGTTCATAACGCACTTCACGGCCCGTGTAACCCATGTCGAGTATCTGACGCAACGTGTAAAAGTTGCCCAGCGATTTGCTCATCTTCTTTCCGTCCACCACCAGATAACCACAGTGCATCCAATACGTTGAATACGGCTTTCCTGTGGCTCCCTCCGACTGAGCAATCTCGTCTTCATGGTGCGGAAAAATATTATCCACGCCGCCGGTATGAATATCAAAACTCTCGCCCAGCAGCTTCATGCTCATCGCCGAACATTCAATATGCCAGCCCGGGCGTCCCCTGCCCCACGGCGAATCCCAGAAGACATCGCCGTCTTCGGGAACATACGCCTTCCACAGCGCAAAATCGGCAGCGTTTTCCTTATCATATTCATCCTGTGCCACCCGTGCACCGGCCTGCATACCGTCGCGGTCCAAATGTGCAAGCTTGCCGTATTCGGCAAACTTATCGATGCTGTAATAGACTGAGCCGTCGTCCGATTTATAGGCATAGCCCTTCTCAAACAGCGTCTCAATCAGACGGATCATTTCAGGAATATAATCAGTGGCCGCTGGATAATGCTCCGCTCGCTCAATGTTCAGCTTCGCCAAATCGTCAAAAAACGCCTCGATATATTTCTTTGTGTATGCTTTGAGCGGAAGCCCCTGCTCGATGGATGAGCGAATCGTTTTATCGTCCACGTCCGTCAGATTTTGCACCTGTGTGACTTCAAACCCGCAAAACTTAATGTAACGACGGAGGAGGTCCTCGAACATATACGCACGGAAATTTCCGATGTGAGCGTAGTTATAGACCGTCGGACCGCAGGTGTACATGCGCACATGCTTTCCATCCAGAGGAACAAGTTCCTCCTTTGTCCGGCTCATGGTGTTATAGATTCGAAACGCCATCGTTACTCGCCCTCCACCAACTCAACCCGCGGAGCATCCTTCCAGAGCTTCTCCAGGTCATAGAACTCTCTCAGCTCACGCTCAAAGATATGCACCATGATGCCCTGATAATCAAAAATCATCCAACCGCTATCCGGCACACCCGCTTTCTGGAAGCCCTTATAACCATGTTCCTTAAAACAGCGCTGCAGCCCATCGTGTAATGCCTTCAAATGAGGCTTGTTCGCCCCGGTCGCAACCACAAAATAGTCTGCTATATTTGCGTGCTGACGTAGGTCCAGCACAACTATGTTCTCCGCCTTACGATCGTCCAGAAACGTCGTAATCTCGCGAATTATCTCTATATCTTCACCCATAATTCATCCTCGATATAATCCGTGTTCGAAAATATACATCTCCACCTCAGGAGGAACCAGATATCGGATCCCCAACCCTTCGGCAACGCGCATCCGAATTTCAGTCGAAGAAATTTCAACCAGATGCGCCTCAATTACATGGTTGAGCAACTGCGCCTTGCGGTGCTCAGGAAGTTCTATTTTTTCAGCGATCCGGTCAAGCGAACTCTCACCCGGCCGCAGAAATGAAGCTATACTACACAAGTCTAACAGCTCATCGATCCGGTGCCAGTTATGCAGATCCACCAGCGTATCGCTGCCCACAATCAACACCCACTCCACATCCGGTCGGGATGCCTGAAGTGCCCGAACAGTGTCAATGGTATACGAAACTCCACCCCGAATCAGTTCAATATCGGAGACGGAAAAACGGTAATCGCCCTCGATCGCCAACTCAACCATGCGTAGACGATGCTCCGCCTCAACGCACTTAAGGTGTTGCTTATGCGGAGAAATCGCCGCAGGAATAAAAACAATCTCGTCAAGCTCCAGACGTTCCAGAGCATCCTGCGCGATCACAAGATGCCCTAGGTGAATCGGATCAAATGATCCGCCGATTATCCCAATACGACATTTTTCAGAATTAAACACCGCATAAAACCAACCACAGGCTGGCCATTAATAGAGTTTCTCAGGAACAAATATAACATCGCCGACTTCAATCGTGAAATCGAGAGAAGGATCCTTGTCAATATCCCTCATATTGATGGTGTAAATCTTACCTTCACGAGTAATCGTAACGCGCTTTAGATCCGCAAACGTACCGTATCCACCCGCTGCATAAATCGCCTGACGCATCGTCGTCCCCAAAGTCAGAGGAAATTGTCCTTGCTTATTATTCACTTCCCCCTGAACATAAAAGCTCTTCGCGGTCATGGTGACATTAACAGAGATTGAAGGATAAATATCACCTTCAACATAAAGCCTCTTAATTTTCTCCTCCAATTGGGAGGTTGTAAGACCCATCGCTTTCACCCGCTCCTTGATGTGCAGCAAACCAATCTCACCGTTCTCATCAATTGAGATTTCCAAAGGCTGCAGATCCGACGCCCCACCGAACTGAATCAGAATCGGATCAGCAGGTCTGAGCAAATATGCCCCGGAAGCCGGAGGAGGAGTCCATGTTATCTTTGGCGGACCTAAAAGAACCGCTCTTAAAGCTTCACACCCACTCAACGTCATAAGCAGACAAAAAAACAGAGGAAAAACCAGCAATGAACGCTTATTCTTAAACAACATCAATCCACTCCTATTAAACTTATCGATTAAATCCCATCCTCTGAATCCGGATCACTCTGCGTACTGTGATAATAATAATCCGAATAGTATGAATTATAGTAATAATAATCATCCCGCATAATATTGATATTGTTGAGTACCGCGCCAATCACTTTCACTCCGAGTGCTTCAATCATCTGCTTGGCCTTAGCCAGCATGTCTCGCGGATACTTTCGGTACTGAACAACGATGATTGCCCCATCGGTTTCCTTCGCAATAATCGAAGAATCACTGATACCGACCAACGGAGGCGTATCAATCAGAACAACGTCATACTTTTCTTTTAAACTCGCAATCAACTCCCTAATACGCTTCGGATCCAAGACCCCCAAAGATGTGCGTGGAAGACGACCGCTCGGAAGAAAGTGCAGATTCGGCACACTGGTTGCTTTGATGCCCTCTTCCACAGGAACATCGCGCAAAAGCACGTTAGTTAAACCAAATCGATTCGAAACGCCCAAAATAGTATGTTGAACGGGTCGGCGTAAGTCCGCGTCAATCAAGAGGACTTTTTCCCCCTGTTGAGCACATATATACGCCAAATTAAACACCGTCGTCGATTTACCTTCACCAGCACCGCTACTCAGCACAGCAAAAGCCCCCCGGGAGGAACCGGACTCCGTGAAAGCCAAATTTGTGCGCAGCACGCGATATGCTTCCGCATGTTCACTGTCAGGCCCTTCTTCAATCAAGGGCCGCACCTTCTGCGGAATCAACCCGAGCACCGGCAATCCCAGAATCCGTTCAACATCGTCAGCCGTTTTGATGGAGGTATCCAGATATTCAATAAAGTATGCCAACCCCACTCCCGCACCAAATCCGACAAAAATACTGATCAATGTATTCAAAAACAAATTCGGACTCACCGGATATTTTTCAGCCGTTGCGCGATCAAAGATTTCAACCGAGTTCTTCGGAGCTCCGGTTCTAATAATATGCTGTCGGAGACGTGCCCCTAACTGATCATAAATTGCTCGCGCGCGTTCCACGTCGGCAAGAGCAGTACGATAACCCTTATACTTCTCCCCCTTCATTTTAATCGTTTCTTCTTTCACGGTCGCCAATTCGAGCGCCATACTGTCGTAGATTTCCTTAGCAATATCATAATCCTTCTGCACGCGAAGCCGCATCCCTTCGAGTCGTTGCTGCAAATAATCAACCCATTGTGCTTCCTGATTTTCCAGTCGCATTCGCTCAGGATGTTCTTCACCGTACTGCGCCTTTGCAGCGCTCAGATCCGCCCGGACTTCAGCCAAACGCTGAATGGCGTTCATTACAGTAACATCATCCGTGACAGCAGATGCACTTTTTACCAAGTCTTCATCGGTAATGCCCTTAAGAATACTAAGAGTGGATTCTAGCTGCATCTTCTCCCGCTGAGCCGATAACGACTCTATCATCAGCTGCTGCATCCTATATTCGTCAATATCAATATTACCCTCACCAACGCTGGCAATCTGTAATTCAACAACAATCTCATTCAACGTATCTTCAGCTTCGCTGACAATTTCCTGTTGCTGCTGCCACTGCTCCTCCATTTGCTTAATCGCATCTCGATTTTCAGCATCGGCAATATTTCTCCGAGAGTCTCGATATACTTCTGCAAAGGTATTGGCAATATTAGCTGCCTCTACGGGATTATTCATCCTAACCGTTATATTGACAATCGAGGTATCACGACCAGGGATAATATTTATTCTTCTTTGCAAAATCTTTACAGCCTGGTCCATCTCCATTGGCTGGCCATCTTTTCCCCACTTTTTAAGCAAATCCAAAGTTTCAACCACTTCCTGATAGGACCGTCTTGCCTTCATTATTTCAAGTTGAGTGGTGATATAATAGGGGTCATACGTAAAGTACTGTTGTTCCCCAGTAATCGGGTCCACAGACAAGGTATCCTTGGAAATCGAAATTCGGGATTGTGATTCATACATTGGGTCCAGAAGTAAGGTGTATACAACCCCAGTAATAATAATGAGACACGCCACCGCCAGAACAATCTCTTTTCTCGATCGAATAACCCTCCAGTAATCTAGAAAGTGAAGGCTCTTCTGCGATTCTACTTCTGCACCTAAACTCATCTGCATCACTCCATTTCAAAAAAAACAAGGCGGTAAAGTAAACCTTCACCACCTTGATTATCAACCTAAAATTACCACAAAGGTGTTTTTACTACATCTTCCAGCGCCAACCCAAGTCGACCTGATTGCGCTCATAATCGGATCCGACATCCGTATCGCGATTACTGTATACATAACCAAGTTCGATAAAGTTGTTTTTGGTAAGTTCATACGAACCACGAACACTCAGACTTAGGAAATTGTCGTCTGCATCGCCCGTTCCTGCAACGCGAGCATAATCACCCTTGTAAGTACTCATGTTATACGACAAACCGCTGGTCAAAGCGATCTTAGACAACTGATGCTTCACACCAAGCGAAAGGCTCGTCATTTCCTGAACATTGTAGGCGGAATTGTTTGCAGCGCGGCTGGTATACCCAACCGAACCATTAACGGAAGTCTTATCCGAAGCAGCATAGGTAAGACCAGCACTCAAATACGGAGCGATTGAAGAGCCATCTACTACCTTATCCGCATCGATGAATGAAGCACCGGCACGACCATACGCATTAACACTCTGATTAAAGCTGTGCTCAATACCGGTCATCAACGAAACAATATCCATAGAGCCGCGAGATCCATCGTACTCGGTGGCCGAGTAATCCACACCCAGCATGCCCTCTGTTTCTTCTTTCAGCACCCGGAATACCGACATATTGGCAACATATTGATCGTAGTTATTACCAAATGTTTTACCATAGCCATCGTCATCCCACTTACGCAGGACATACCCGCCACCGATTCTAAGCTCAGTAAGATCAGCAATACCCATGTTCAGCGCTGATCGCAACGCATTCTCAATATAGTTTGCATTGGCTTTAGCACCAGACTGACCATCTCTCTGCGAATAAACAAGACTATCCGAAACAGTCATCGCCATATTTTCAGAAAACTCATGATCAAATCTGACGTACGCTTGATGAGACTGAACATCATCCGGATCGGAATCAGGAAGACTCGTATACGTACCCTGATAATCTGCATCCAACTGAGTGGCAGCGCTAAAGCGCGCACTTACACCCAGATTTAACGTATCAGAAATGGTCACAGAAGCATCCTTATCCTGATCGTTAAAACGGGTGTTGTCATCGTAACCAACCCGAATCAGATTCTCGACCGTGTACAACGTCTCCTTCTGCGCATACGCTGATGCTGCCACCGAAATGACAACAGCTGAGAATAATAGTTTCTTACTTTTCTTCATAGTAAATCTCCCTTAAAAACCAAATGAATGACTATATACTGGTTACAGGGACAATCGCCCCACCAACCTGCGGCGTAATGAGACCCTGCGCATTGGCAAATATGTTTGCCTCTTGACCTTGAGCACTCTGTACACCCTTCGATTCCCACGGAACTGCATTCGGATTCACTCCGCCAGTCTGAGCCGCAGCAACAACGGGAGTATCAATCGCGACAGTCACCGTTTCCTGAGAAACTCCGGGAGGAACAACGATCTCTCCCCTCTCAACCAGAGATTCAAAATCCCTCGGAAGCCTTCCCTTCAAGGCCTTCTCTGCAGCATCAAGAGCCGCCTCTAGATCCTTCATAGCCGCCTTTGCAGCAGCATCATCGCCAATCGCAATTGCAGCCTTTATACGATCAACAGCAGCAGCACCCTGCTGAATTTCATAATTGACAACCGCCTGAATAAGCTTTGCCATTTCTAGAGATTTCGCATCATCGGCTGCATCCGCCACCTTCTGAGCGGCAACCGTTCCAGTCCCATTAAGATCTATCATCTTATCTAGGGCATCATTAAGATCAACGGCACCTGCACTCAGCAGTGCAGAAAAAACAACCGCACCAGCTACGAACGCTATCTTACTCAACTTTTTATTTTTCATCGCACTCTCCTTTTTTGTTCAAAACCACCAAATTATTAATTCAGCAAATCGCAAATTTCCTGCATACTATTGGCAACCTCTAAGGCATCCCCCATAGCCTCTTCAAGAACTTCCAGCTTTTCGGTCTTCCCATTATAAATTGCCTCTACATACGCAAGGCTCACCTGAACAACACTGACCTGAGCAACCGCAAGGCGCGCATTCGCTTTGGCAATCAGTTCAAGATTCTTATCCTTAACGGAAGAACTCAGAAGTTTCGTCTCGCACTCTTCCGCCTTTTCCAATGCAGCCAATGCAACTTTCCAACTTGCCGATCCCTGTTTAACTGCGGAGACCACACTTTTCAGGTACGGGGAATCTTCGGAAATGCTGAGATCAGCACTATGGTCATTCCCTTTCTTGATAGCCACCCGAGCCTGCGCCACGGCCTTTTTGGCTTCGGCAACAGCTCCTAGGACACTGTCGCCATTTTGGCCTTGGGCCGTCCCGACAGAAACCGCTATTAACACCCCCAACAAACCAGATACTAACCAACTCTTCTTCTTCACCACCATACCTCCTAAATCACTTTTCGTTCAAGGGAACAAAAAAAAACCGCCAACTCAAGAAAAAATTCACTGTAATTTTATGAGGACACAGCAACAGCAGCCTCAAGCTTTTTATACATCTCTTTATATTCAACACCGTTCATTATGCAGTATTGCTCCCAGGAGTCAACATGGTCCGGCAACATTATCATTCCGACAGATCCAAACTCGCGATTCGCCTCTCCAAGAAAAATCAGACTCATCTGCCCCATTACACGTGCACAATCTTTGCTCGTAAATATTTTTTGACTGACCACATCCGAAAGACTGAACAAAATCCCCTGCTCGTTCATAAACGAAACACAATCAGACAGCGTTGCATCGGAATCCACATACTCATCAAACATCCCGGCACGCTTCGCAAAAACGACCGCAGCATACTTATGCGTCAAAACGGCCCTTTGTTCCTTATGAATCTCAGCAGTCTCGCTCTGCGCACAGATAACTGCCGTACCAAAAATCATTAATAATGCTGTTCCAATATATGCTCTGACTACCATCAGGTATACCCTATTTAAAAGCCGCTATAATGCTTATTTCACACAAGTTCCTTCCATTCGACGGCACATCTCTGCTAAATCATGTACCCTATGTAACACGGGCAGGATTATGAATACAAACTCTTTTACCTTTAAATTGGATAAAAACCAACAGCACCTTCTAACCGAAGAACTAAAGAAAACCAAATACACAGAGATCTTGGTACCACACACTACAATTGCCGCATCCGTCCCCAATTGCAGAATCAATCTATACAAGTCAGGAAAACTATTAATTCAGGGAAAATCCGCGCAAGAATGGATTACCTTCACTCTTGAGCCGTACATTCTCAAGGAAGTCGTGACCGGCTACGAACAACTTCTCGACCCTGAGGCATCTGAACCACACATGGGGATCGATGAGAGCGGAAAGGGCGACTTCTTCGGCCCGTTGGTGATTGCCTCGGCCTATGTGGATGAAAACTTGGTTGAAAAACTGCGCGAAATGGGTGTGCGCGACAGTAAAAAGATTTCTTCAGACAACGTCGCAATCAATCTGGCACGCGACATCCGAAAGCTCCTTGGCGATCGATGTTCCATGGTTACCATCGGTCCTCGTGCATACAATCGAATGTACACCAAAATCCGCAACGTGAACAAAATGCTGGCTTGGGGCCACGCACGCGCAATCGAAAACCTGCTCGAGAAAGTACCCGACTGCCCACGCGCGCTTTCCGACAAATTCGGTCCCACGCACCAGATTGAGCGCGCACTCATGGATAAAGGGAAAAAAATCCAGCTGGACCAGCGCACGAAAGCGGAGTCCGACCCCGCCGTTGCGGCAGCTTCGATTCTGGCTCGGGCCGGCTTTATTTGCGCGATGCGAAAAATGGGTAAGGAATACGGATTTGAAGTTCCGAAAGGCGCGTCCGACAAAGTGCGCCGCGAGGCAGAAAAGCTGGTTGCCCAAAAAGGTCCCGGCATATTGCTTGAAACCGCAAAGTGTCACTTTCAAACCACCGACAAGGTGCTTGCAGAAGTCGGCTACAGCCGAAATGACCTTCCTCCGGCAACCTAATTCCCGATTTCTCCCTCTAAAAAAACTAAAGTTATCCTTGCGCACCCAGCCGCGCTTTGTTTAAAAACCACGCTCCCAATTGAACACGAGGTTTTTTTTATGAAAAAAGATATTCACCCTAATTACAACGAAGCAGTGGTACGTTGCGCTTGCGGCAATGAGCTCCATACGCGCTCCACAGTTAAGGAAATGCACGTTAACACCTGCTCCAACTGTCATCCGTTCTTTACGGGCAGTGCTAAGCTGATCGACACGGAAGGTCGTGTGGACCGCTTCAAGAAACGTTTTGCAGAAGGCATGTATTAGTCGTTTCTTTTAGAGGAAGGCCGAACCCGCAAGCGCCGGTTCGGCTTTTTTGCGTCTAGACCATTCGCTCAAACGGTACTATTCCATGATCGACCATACCTATCTCGAACAGCTTCAATCCAAACTCGGCAAACTTGAAACTCGCATGTCGCAACCCGAGGTCTCTTGTGATCCAAAGAAGATGCGGGAATGCATGCGCGAATATACCCACAAAAAAATGTTGGCCGAATGCGCCATAAAGCTGCTTGCGCTGGTCGACTCCAAAACGGAGAGCGAGACCATTCTGGGCGATTCCAGTTCAGATATGGAACTGCGTGAAATGGCAGAAATGGAACTGGCAGAGATTGAGGAAAAACTACCTCAGGCTGAGCACAACATGATGATCGCTCTTATTCCGCCTGATCCCACCGACAGCCGCAACGTCATCATGGAAATCCGCGCCGGCACGGGCGGCGATGAAGCGGGCATTTTCTGCGGCGATCTTTACCGCATGTACACCCGCTACTTTGACGCCAAAGGATGGAAATACTCCGTCATGGATGTCAGTCCTTCTGAATCGGGCGGTTACAAAGAAATCTCCTTTTCGGTCGAAGGCGAGGAGGTTTACAAAACGCTCAAGCACGAAGGCGGAATCCATCGCGTACAGCGCGTTCCCACCACCGAGACTCAGGGCCGCGTACACACCTCCGCCGCTACGGTCGCTGTTTTGGCAGAAGCCGAGGAAGTCGACATTGAGATCCGCACCGAAGATCTGCGTATTGACACCTACCGATCCTCCGGTGCTGGCGGACAGCACGTCAACACCACCGACTCCGCCATCCGCATCACCCATATCCCGAGCGGTGTGGTCGTGCAATGCCAAGACGAACGATCGCAGCACAAAAACAAAGCGGCCGCCATGAAGATACTACGCGCAAAATTGTTTGACGAACAGCAGCGTAAAATTGCCGAAGTCGAGGCCTCGCAGCGCAAATCCATGGTCGGCTCCGGTGACCGTTCAGAAAAAATCCGCACCTACAACTATCCACAGAACCGCCTTACGGATCACCGCATCAACCTGACGCTCTACAAACTTGACCACGTCATGGAAGGCGATCTCGAAGATATTCTCACTGCCCTCTATGAGCACGATGTCGAACTGCGCATTAAGCAGCAGATGGACAACTAAAGCGAAACAGCCCTTCATCGTCTATCCAAATGATTGATGTCTGCTGTGTAGCGGCGTATGGTGCGCTCCCATTGAACAACGGAACGGTGTAATGGAAGAGACTTTTGATTTTCTGGTAATCGGCAGCGGACTGGCCGGATTAACGGCCGCGCTGGAGCTTTGCCGACACGGAAGCGTGCTGGTGGCGAGTAAGGTGGAAGCCTCCGAATGTAACAGCTTTTATGCTCAGGGCGGCATCGCCTGCGTAATTGATCCTGACGACTCGGTGGCGTCTCACGTCAAAGATACGCTCAACACCGGAAACGGCCTGAGCAACCCCGACGTTGTCCGCAGAATCGTTGAAGCTGGACAAGAGCGCATTGCCCACCTCAAACAGTTCGGCGTCGAGTTTGACCGCCGAAAACACAGAGGCCTTGAAAACGAATATGACCTCGGTCACGAGGGCGGCCACTCGCACCGCCGTGTTCTGCACTCCGGCGACATTACCGGCCAGGCCATGATGCAGGGCATGATCGACCAGGCCCGCCGCCAAACCAATATCACCATCCGCGAAAACCTGATGGCAATCGACCTGATCACAACCAGCTGGATCGGCTACGCCGGACCGAACCGCTGCATCGGCGCGTACTTTCTGAACAAAATCACCAACCAGATTGCGCCCATCCGCGCCACCTGCACGGTCTTGGCCTCCGGAGGCCTCGGTAAGGTCTATCCCTACACCTCCAATCCCGACATTGCTACCGGCGACGGCGTGGCCATGGCGTGGCGCGCCGGCCTGCCGATCCGCAACATGGAGTTTGTTCAGTTTCACCCGACGTGCCTATATCATCCGCAAGCTAAGTCGTTCCTGATTTCTGAAGCCGTTCGCGGAGAAGGCGCGGAGCTTAAGGATATTCGCGGTCACGCTTATATGAGCGACTTTGATCCGCGCGGTTCACTGGCTACACGCGATGTCACCGCCCGCGCAATCGACTTTGTGATGAAGAAGCACGGCGACCCCTATGTCTATCTCGACATCACGCACCGCCCCGAATCCTTCCTGCGCGAGCGTTTTCCCAATCTGTATGCCGCCTGTCTGCGTTACGGTATTAACATGGCCACGGACCCCATTCCCGTGGTTCCGGCCGCGCACTATTCCTGCGGCGGCGTGATAGCCGAAGTGAACGGGAAAACGGCACTGCCCGGCCTCTACGCCTGCGGCGAAGTGGCCAGCACCGGGCTGCACGGTGCCAACCGCCTCGCCAGCAACTCGCTGCTTGAAGCGCTCGTCTGCGGCCACGAAACCGCCGCCGAAATTGCATCGGTCTGGAAAGATCTGAACGAAGACCTTTCCATTCCGCCGTGGCGCTGCGGCGAGGCTGTCTCCTCCGACGAAGCGGTGGTGGTGGAGCATAACTGGAACGAAGTGCGCACGGCCATGTGGGACTATGTCGGCATCGTCCGAACCGATCGACGGCTGGCGCGTGCCCGAGCGCGCATTCGCAACCTGCGGCAGGAAATTAAAGAATACTACGGCGACTACCTCGTCACCTCCGACCTGCTGGAACTGCGCAATATTGCCGACGTAGCCGAGCTGATTATCCGCTCGGCAGAGCAGCGCAAAGAGAGCCGCGGACTGCACTACATGGCCGACCACCCTGAGTCTGGAAAAATCGCCGCCGACACCGTCATCCACGACAGACCCGGCGGCCCGCTGACCTGAAAAAAAGCACCTCGCATAACATGGAGGCGCTTTCTTTACACATCGGTTCAGCCTTAGAACTGAAGTCCAATTCCAGCATACAAACGTGCTTGAGATGGAATTTCATTCCCGTCGACCTCAACATTGTCGCCGAGTGATGCCGCACCGCCGATATCCACATTCAAACCGAACAAGTCGAACCCGACCCCGGCGGTAACCACCCAATCTTCTTCCATTTCCGCCAGATTTTTATAAGCGCCGAGCCGCAGAGCAAGCAGCTTCATATCAAACTCACCACCAAATTTCAGTCGCTGAATATCGTACCCCGGAAGCATTGTTCCTGTTTCAAGCGCATCGTAGTTAACCTCCAGAACAAACCGCTCCGACGGAATAAACGCGGCTCCGAAAACCACCTGCGGATCGAGTTTAACGTCGGGCACATCGAATGAATGCTGCACACCGTTTACAGTCACGGAGTCTGAATAGCCGTCGAACGTCGGTCGGTTAAGGTTCCGCCCGATGACTCCGAACTGAAAATTCTTCATCCGATACATTGCGCCCAGATCCACCCCGAACGTCAGCGTATCGCACTCTGTGTCGGAAACGCTTTCATAGGCTTCGTCCATATTATCATCATCAAACACCCAGACCCGTGTTCCCAACACCCGTCCGTACATGGCCTTCGCCGTAACCCCGACGGAGAGATTGTCGTTAATCGCGCGGCCATAGCTCAACGGGATTTCCGCGACGGCAAACCCGTGAGCCGCAACCGCTGTTTCGTTGTTATCCAGACTTCCGCCGCCCAAATTTACCACAATATCGTTCAGAAGATCTGCGGCATCATTCACATCCGCCCGATCAATCGTTCCGTCATCAATCAACTGCTGCAGTTCGGAATCCAGATAATAAATGTTCGGTGCAGTCAATCCGGCCGAGATTAAGTCCGAAATCTGAGTTGCGTTCAGCACAGAAGGTGTATATCCGCCAGCAACAAATCCGGAAGCCAAACGAACCGCATCGATATCTGCATCAATCGACGGCCCAGAAAGCGTTAAACCGAGATTATTCGTATCCAATTCATCCACCCACATCGCCGTTTCGCCAAACATACGGACTCCGATGCCGAACGATCCGAACCGCATTGAAGATGCCGCACCGGTATCGACATAGAAGGCATTTCCGGCCTTGCTCACTCCGCTCAAACCGGAGGCCAATGCGAGCAAATCTCGAATTTCTTTTTCCGAATCGATGGAGGTTTCACTGATGCTGTCGAAATCAAGATCAGCGATGGTGTCGAGATAATGGCCCATCTCACCGGTCATGTTATACCCGGCTCCGACCTCAGCCAGATTCCACCCCCATCTGTTCCCCGCCAAGCTGTTATTGTCGAGAATAATGTTTTCCTGATTCATGAACCCGAAAGCCGCCGGGTTATACCACTGGGCCGTCGAATCATCTGTCGACACCACCCCTGTTCCGCCCATTGCACCCGACCGCGTTCCGACAAACGCTGCCTGATCCGCATTCGCGCTCAGTGCAGTGCAAGCGATTGCAGCAACAACCGCACCTTTTACACATGTTCTCATTTTTATCTTCCTTTCCTTTGAAAAGTGAAACTTACTTCACCCGCACATCAACCCGGTAGAAACCAGTTCCCGCAGCGTTATGTTTGAAATCGGTGTAACTGTTCTGCGGGTACTCCATATTTTCCTGCAGCACAGTCAAAACTGAATTGGTAAGGCTATCGCTCCAGAGAATCCGGTACAGGCGGTCTGCAATGCAGGGACTCCACTCCACGGTAAAGCCGTCCTCCGAGGCGCTGTTCCTAATCGAAAAACAGGAGACCGAATTGGTCGGATCACTGCCGACAATCCATTCTGAAAGATTGTCAAGTCCGTCATGATCTGGATCATCAGTGGCGGCCGTTACGATCGCGCTGCTGAAATAGGTCAGTTCCCATTCATCCGGCATACCGTCGCCATCAGCGTCCGTGTCCGTGCCGCCGGAGGTCTGATATTCATACGCCCCCATATCGACCACTGAATCCACCACGCGCAGATTCCCGTCCAAATCAACCGTTCCGAACACAAAAGCATTCGTTCCGGCATTAACACACGGCGACTCCGCCTTCAGCCGATAGTCTCCATTCTCATAATCTACAAAACACGGCGCATTTGTAATATTTCCATTCACTCCATGAGTCAGATCCGGTGAACAGCTATAATGCGCGCTGGCCCGATACAGATCCGTTCCAAGAGGTGAGTTATTATACCAGACAATACAATTATTCACCGTGCTTTGATATACTCCCCCGCCCAGATTAGAAGCCGTATTTCCAGTGACCGTACAGTTATTCGCGGTTCCAAAGGACACTCCACCACCGTTTGATGCCGAATTTCCGGTAATTATACAGCCTTTCACCGTGCAACCAGTCGCCCCTCCGCCTCGTTGCTTTGCCGAATTTCCAGTAATCACACAGTTATTTGCAGTACTGGAATACATTCCTCCGCCATTTCCAAGACGCGCAGTATTTGCAGTGATGATACAGTTATTGGCGATTCCATCATAGATTCCGCCGCCCTCATCAGCCGAATTCCCAACAATAATGCAGTCACTGGCAATCCCTCCGAAAATACCGCCGCCATCATCAGCCGAATTTCCTGTGATTACGCAGTTGGTAATCACCGGAGTTGTGCTCGAACAGCGAACACCGCCGCCAAGGTTACCCGCCCGATATCCATTGGTGATTGTCAACCCTTCAATCATGCAGGCCGTATCACCTAAATTGAAACACCGCACGCCCCCCTGACCATCGACGATCGTTTCTTCCGGACCATTGAGACCGCGAACGACAATCTCCTTATTGACCACGATTTCCTGAGTTAATGCGTAAGTACCATTACTGACGATTACCCAGCCACCTGAAGATTGCGTATCCACTCCAGCCTGAATTGTCGCTTTAGACGTCGCCCAGCTCAATCCATCATTCGCATCACTCCCACTTGGAGATACATAAACTGCAGTACTTTCCAAACTAAGCACATCAACGGTCTGCGTTGCTGACACTCCTGCTGAGCAAGTGTCATTATAAGCTGTCAACACTACATCATAGGTCCCGGGAGTGCTCCATGCATGTTCAACCTGAGGGCTATTGGTAGCCATAATTCCATCCCCGAAGTCCCAGGTCATGCGCGATGGCATCCCTGAAATACTTGCAGCAAAAGACACGGATTGATGAACAAGCTCCCGTGTTTGGCTGTTTATGGCAACCTCTAGCGCCCCCGTCAGTGAAGAACTATAATATTCATCACATCCCATCGAAGGAGGGCTTTGCCAAGCTTCTCCATCAATATCAGTGCCGGAAAGATAATCAACACTTCCAGCACCATGACACGGTGAGTTGGTGCTGATGTGTGACCATGAAACCAGCATCGGTGCATTGGTAATATTTCCATTCACTCCATGAGTCAGATCCGGGGAACAGCTATAATATGTGTCTCCCGAATACAAATCCTTCCAAGAAGGCGCGTTATTATACCATACGACACAATTATTCGCCGTACTGAGATACATTCCGCCACCATCATGAACGGCCGAATTGCCGCTAATCGTACAGTTATTCGCCGTACTGAGATACATTCCGCCGCCATATGTCGCCGAATTGCCGCTGACAAAACAATTATTGGCAGTTCCATAACACATCCCACCTCCATACCGGGCTGAATTCCGATTAATAATACAGTTATTCCCCGCACCTGAATAAATACCGCCACCACTATCAGCGGAGGAATTCTCGATGATTGTACTCTCGTTTACCGTACTAAAGCACACTCCCCCTCCACTACCAGCGGAAGAATTGCCGCTGATCGTGCAGTTATTTGCCGTGCCCAAATACATTCCTCCGCCGCCTCTGACAGCAGTATTTCCAACAATTATGCAGTTGGTAATCACGGACACCGCGCTCTGACAACGAATACCGCCACCTCCATCGCCATCGTCGTGAGCGTACCCATTAGTAATCGTCATCCCTTCAATCACACAGGCAGTATCTCCTATGTAAAAGCAGCGTACGTTCCCTTGCCCATCGACAATGGTTTCCGCTGGACCATTTGTGCTCAGAATCCGAATAGACTTGGTCACTAAAATCTGCGTATCCAGCATATAATGACCGTTATTAACTAAAATCTCATCTCCATCCGCAGCGGCATCCACCGCATCCTGAATATGGGTCGCTGCGGAAGCCCAATCGCTGTATGGAGTCGACGGAGCCGTACTGTTCAAATCCACGTACAGCGTGGCTGCGCACAAATGACCACACCCAAACAAAGACAACACCAACCCAAGAAGAATTCTCATCATAACTCCCTGAACCTAAAACATCCCAAATTCATCGACTTTTCAGCTCAGCAAACACATCAATGAAGTGAAATAATACCCGTCACAACAGACTTAAACAGGTGTAAATGTAACACGCGCGGATAGAAAATCAAGTGTTTAATAAAAAATGTAAAAAAAACCGGACAGTTTGATTTACAATCTACCCAAAAAACCGGCATCGTCATTTCACAATTACAACAACAGGGCAAAGATAGAAGCACTTGGTCCAGATCAAATCCAAACGCAACTTCGGCATCAGCATCCAGAAAAATATTACGTCCTAACCGCCTCATTGAGCGTTCCGCAGCGTGGGCAATGGTCCATTGGACGATGGCGTGCTATGGCATAAACATGGCCGCAGTGGGCGCAGGAATAAATCGCCTCATGTGAATGGCTTGAGCGGTGGCGCGACAGCACGCTGTAGTAGATCACCAGCGCAGTCAGCACAAAGAGCGGAACAAAAACCATGAGCATAAAAAAAACATCAAGCCGAACAGCAATCATAATTTCGTTCCCTCCGCTGGGGTCGCCTCCGGAGAACAAATTCTCACCTTCGCTTCAATAGCCGCACCGGCTGTAAAACGCAGACCGTAGAGAAACTGAAGTATCTTTTGATTCAGCACTGCATTCTCGAGCGGATGTTCCAGAAAAACGTGTTCCACTCTTCCACTCTCCGTGACCTGAACCGTTGCCGAAATTTCCCAAGCTTTTTCAACCGGCTGATGAAATTCTTCCGGGAAAACCGGATCAGCCGCCAACCGATCCAGAAGCACATCATCCATCAAAAAACGTTTCGAGGGAACCACGCCAGTCGACACCGTATTAATCGGTGGAACAGAGAGCGAGCGGTCGGTTCTTAAAACCTGAAGTTTATGGAAATCTTCCGTTGAGCGCATACGCTGAACCGGAAGATCCATTTCCAGAAAGGTCTCCGCCTCCACCTGCGGCACAAAGAACGTGCGAGCCTCCGCACTTTTCATTTCGAGAAACCGACTGAACCCCATCGATGTCGGCAATAAAAAATGCACGGGCGAATTGAACACACGCACGGCGTTGACGCCGACAAGCACATCATCTGCTGAAGCTGGGAAAACGTTGTATCCCGTAAAAGGGGCCTTTCGACGAAGCATGGAATCGCTCGTTTCCGTCTTCGGGACACCAAAAAAAAGAAGCACGTGCACCCCGACGGCAATTCCTGAGGCGATCAGCGCCCCCCTTCCCCGCAGGTCAATCACGGTCCAACCTCCTCGAGCGCAGCGACCTCTGTGGCATGAGAAATTTCTACGACACCCGCCTCCACCGCAACGTCCCATGCGGCCACAATCTGTCCCCACGGAACCGACTCGTCGGCTTCAATAATTAAGGGCGCATCTGGACGTTCCTGGACCGCTTTTTTCAACTCCGCAGCTAACTTATTAAGGTCAATGCGCTTGTCATTAAAGTAGTACCCGCCGCCGCGCGGAATCGAAAGAATCATTGAATCAAAACGGGCACCCCCGCTGAACGAAGTCGTCTGCGGCAAACGAATATTGATTCCCGGCTGAAGCACCAACGGAGAGAGCACCAAATTAAAAGCTATGAGCAGGAGCGCGGCATCAAAAAAACTCGTTACAACACATAACATCCCGGCGCGTCTTCGTGTCGGCTTAAAGCGTCTTA
>CAYOBH010000023.1:0-25324 GCA_964402125.1 uncultured Verrucomicrobiota bacterium | reverse complement strand
GAAAATTTTTATTGGAATCGTTGTGGACCGAATCACCGTATCTCCCGGATAGAGAGGGAGCCAGGCACAAGAATTAAGATAAAATTCCGGGGAATAAGCACTCGGGTTCATAACTTGATCAACTCGATTTAGCTGGAACAAATCCCAATCCCGTTGCGGATAGATCATCCACAACCCCGTCTCGGTATTATTCTGCAGTTCATAGACGATATCTATCCCGTTCGTAGTGACCTGCAGTGATCTTATCCTAGCGGTGATTGAAGGTTCCTTCGGTGGATCAACGACCGGCATTTCCTCTTTAACTCGGGGCAAGCGATTAACCAACCCTATGTATGAAGAAATGGTATCCAGAAGTTTCTTTTCATGATTGAAATAGTTTGTGACCACATTGCGGTCATCCCCCACGTATTCATTGAGCACGAGCACCCCAGGCCAATTTGTAACCCCCATTCCGAGCCAACGATCAACATTCTCCCCAAGTAATGCCGCATCATCAGGATTATCCAATGCGTAAGCAACTTGTTCTGAGGCTCCAATGGCCGGACCAAGATTCTTTTCAAATACTCGATCATTAAGCCGAATGAGGCCCTGACCGGATATCCTAATTTCATCTATTGGCGTTAAAATGATCTCCTCGGCATAAATTCGCGAAGAAAAACCTATGAACAGCAGTGCTATACATACTATTCGATTCCATTTCGATCGTTCCATAACTGACCTCCCTTACTGTAATCTAAATCGTAATGAATAATATCTTTATAGTCAATCATTGCCTTATCTGCAACGACTTCCTTGTCCTCTCGTTTACTTGTAATCGAGTATGGATCACCCGGTCCAACCCCAAGACCCGCCTCATCGGCATCGAGTATCATGTCTCCATCGACGTCAAGCTCGAGTTTGACCTCAATAATTTTATCATCCATAGAATCTTTATTCTGCTGAGAAACCGGTAATAACCTAAGACGCCGATCCGCCTCTTCATAGATCACTTTTGTCCATTTACCTTGAACCTCCTTGTGTTTAAGTTCGTGAAGTATTGTACAAGCTACGCTCTCGATTGGATATTCAGTTGTAATATTCACATTATTTTGTCCATATATAGTGTAATTTTTGATTAAATCTATATTTGCAGCATCTTTATATAAAGTCAGAGTGGTGGAAAATTCGACTGAGCCGGGAGAATTCCACGTCCATTCGTTTTTACAGTAACCCAATCGATATTCCCCATCTTCATATATCCTTCCTCCATAGATAAAATCACCCATATCATCCAAAGCGCCCATGCTTTTCCAGTATAAAAACCATAGAGGTGTGCTTATTCCGTCTTTTGTCAGACTTTTATCCGGAGGAAAAAAGACCTCATAACTTGCGGATGCAAGCGTACTTGATATGTACAGGAATGACGCCTGGTTCAGTCCAATTCCCTTGCTTGCATCATCCGGGAACTGCGTTATTTTAGCCTGCGAGAAAAGCGTCGTATTTTCAAATATGCTGACATCTATAAGCCTTTCATTCTCTTGTTTTGTCCAGACCACGGTTTCCGCATCGAAATTGTTAAGTACAAACTTCGACTTATCAATTAGATTGATTGCTGGCAGAGGATCGGAGCTTGCACTCAATGAAATGGTAAGCTCGCCGTTATCATTGAAGCAATAAATGTTTTGACCAGGATTAGTAAGATCTGGATTTTGATTGGGAGTTTTGTCTCCAGCAGGGGTCAGCATATCTATTTTCAATACGCCTACCTTGAGGTCAGTATAGTTGCAAGTGTAAATGGCAGCGATAGTTGGGGTAGGCCGTACCTTGATCGTGGCCATCCCTGAAACGTTAGGCGCCTTAAGTCGAATATATATTTTATTTGTTGCCATCAAACCAGTTTGACCTTCTTCAGGAGCAACGGTAAATTCTTCAGGGAAGATCCATACATACTGGCTCGGTTCTACAACACCTTCACTTATAGCCTCAAACTGATATACTTGACCAGAGGCAAGAATTTCTGGCCCGGTTACTTTAAGAACAATACCACTAGGTAATGATGGTCCATTCATCTGACCCGAGCTCAAAACAGGGAGTATGAATAACACTAATATAGCCGAAAAGATGATTTTTGATGTTTTCATGGTATTTCTCAATTATATTTTTATTCTGCAAGTAACATTTCGCCCAAAAACTCTCCATCCTGATAAGCCTTAAAGGTGTGGCATACTGAGGTTTCAGCATCATTGGGGTGGAAAAGACGGAATCTATAAATTCCGATTTCATCATAGTCCGCATTCGTGATCCAGCGTTCGAGGGTATAGTCATCGAACACAACTCCGCCGACATAGACCTTAATCTGAAGATCGACGGTGTCGGGCAGATTGCGTTGAATGGATTCGACTTCCCACAGCTCACTGTCTTCGAACTTATCCACGACCCAGAAGTAGCCGTCCGCCGCGACTTGAATCCAGCAGGTGTCAAGTCGCACCGAATCCACTATTGGGCCACCGGGGCACAACCGGGCCAGCATCACATGCTCGCGGTTGGCTTCGTGTGCAGTGAGCGAGAGTGTCGTAGAAGCGACGTCCCCGTCGCTTTCTTCTTCACGCGACGAGGACGTCGCGTCTACGAGCATTACGGTATCATCCACTTCGTAGACGACATTTGTGGGCATGCCGTCGAAGGTCCAATCGCGCTGCTTGCCGAGAAGGCAAGCAGGGCTTTCTTCGGGGAAGGTGCCGTCATAAACTTCGACCGTAATGGAAGCATACGTATGTGTGTTGCCTTTGCGGTAGTCACCGTCGATGACATAGGTTCCAGCTTCCGGGAATTCAAAGATCAGCGGATGCGTATTCGGCGATCGATAACTTGAACCGGGCTTCGCCCTATTTCCTTCGGAAATTATTTTATCAGCACCGGAGAGCGTCAGGGTAAACTGTCCGCCGTTAGCATTAGCCGGAAGGGCTTCGAGTTTGACACGGTCACCCTTGCGGATGGTGAGTGTTTCCCCGTTGTGATCGATCAGGTTATAGGGCACCCAATCCAAGCTGAAGGGCACTTCAAGCGCACCGTTTTGGAAGGTGGCGGTTGCCTCGGTGGTTCCATTCTCTTCCAGCGGCAGGTTGGCGAACCAACGTTCGCCCGCGGACTGAGCGACGGGAACGGAGCAGGATGCTCCGTCTACGATCTCCATAAACGGAACATAGCGGGCGTCGCCTTCGATGCAGGCGGGGGAGATGTAGGATTCGACAGGCAGGGATGCCTGTCCTACGTTGTCGACTCCGGCCATGGCGGCGATGGAGACTTCGACCCAGTCTTTCATGCCGTTGCCGTTGACATCGGGTCCGCCGAGGCTCTGGAGCTGAAGGTCATGAATCTGCACCGCAATCCGGGTATGAACGTTTTCCCAGAAGAGGTGGACGGTATGTTCACCTGCCGGAAGCACCGGAAGGAAGGCGCGGACATCTTCATACACGCCGTCGGTGCTTACAAAGGTGTATTCGCCCACAAAAACGTCATCCACATAAACGAGGAAGGCACTGGTATCAAGCGGCTCCTCCGGAGCGGAACTGTAAAAGTTCCACTGGTGTGCTGCATTTACATTGAGGCAATAGAGATCCTGCTCCGGGAAATCGAGTACATATTCAACATAGCCCCGACGTCCTATTGAGAGAATCTCATCCTCTATCACTTCCCAGTCACCGGCGGCACTATTGGTCTGTGCGCCGGGAACCGTGAGAACTGCTGTTACCGTCCCGTCAAACTCAGCAATCAGCGGATCAGTCATGGATTCTTTCACTTCAACACCATCAACCACGCCGTCATTATCGGTGTCCGGATTCAGCGGATCGGTCCGATTTTCGAGTTCCGCGCCGTCGTTGAGTCCGTCCCCATCGGTATCTGCATTGAGCAGGTCGGTGCCCATCGCCAGTTCATCGCGATCGAGAATACCGTCGCCGTCGGTATCAACATCGCCGCCCATCTGCGCGTCCATCCAGTCCTGAATACCGTTGCCGTCGGCATCTTTGCCGTCAATGGTGCCCAGCTCAATGTTATAAATTGTGAACGGCGCCGCCGACCAGAAGCTGGTGCGAACAATCAGCTTGAGTGTATGTTCCCCCTGACTGAGCCAAGGTGTGCAAAAGGTGAAAGGGAGCAAGGCGGACGAAGAGGTTTCATAAACTTCACCCAGATAGATTCCATCAATCACCACACCCAGCCAGACTCTACGAGCGATTCGTTCATCTTCCTGCAGATAGGCTGCGTTAATGCCCAGATGATACATGCCCGCCTCTTCAACGGAGAGCGTATAGCTGATCCACGGGTTTACATGAACCTCACTGACCGTGGCGTTGGTGCCGTCGGTGCTCCATTCGGCGGTGATGTGGAAGCTGTCAAAGCTGGTAAAATCAGCGCCGGGTACGGTAAGCACCGTGGTCAGATCTGCAATGCCGTCCTGATCGGTATCTGCACTGAACATATCGGTCTGTGTAATGAGCGCTTCGTCACCGTCGCAGAGTCCGTCATCGTCCATATCCGCGTTGAGCGGATCAGAGCCGAGGAGGAGTTCATCGAGGTCCTTAATGCCGTCGCTGTCGGTATCCGCATCGCCAATCCGGGCTTCCACCCAGTCCTGCAAACCGTTTGCGTCCGCATCGGCACCATCCACTGTGTCTAGTGCAATGCCATGAATCTGGAAGGCGCTGTTCACCCAATAATCGCATTTAACGGTGAGCTTGAGGAGATGTTCCCCTTCGGTGAGCCACGGCGTGTAGAAGGTATAGGTCGGCAGATCGTCTGAATGATTCATCCAGACGCCGTCAAACTGAATGCCGTCGATGGAGACCGCAAAGCGGACTTCTTGTGCAACGCCTTCATAGTTGCGCAGGTAGGTCGCATCGATCGCCAGGCGATACATACCTGCTTCCTCAACCGGAAGAGTGTAGCTGATCCATGGGCTCGAATGCGCCTGACTCACAATAGCGTCGGTTTCATCGGAGGACCAAGTCGAGCCATCGGCATCAGCAGTCTCAGTAAAGTGAGGTCCGAGAACATAGAGCACACGGGTCAGATCGGGAATGCCGTCGCCGTCGCTGTCGGCACTGAAGGGATCAGTTCCGGTAATGGCGAGTTCGTCGCCACTGGAGAGTCCGTCGGAATCGCCGTCGGCGATAACCGGACTCAGACCCAGCGCATATTCTTCGACATCAAAATAGCCATCGCCGTCAGTATCAGCCATACCGCCGCCGACCCCGTTGGTGGGATTCAGACCGTTCGCAATTTCCCACGCATCCGGCAGACCGTCGGCATCCATATCATCTGCTGGCTGAACATAAGAGTGCAGATATTCGGAGGTAATAATTTTCGGAATCCGTTCGCCGGGCACTGTCCAGAAGAGGCTGACGTGTTCGCGGTCGCCGTCTTCTTTGTGCAGAATTTCCACATAATAGGCTTGGCCGGCGGTCAAGGTCACCACAGCGGAAGGCACGTCCGGGTCGGTCAATTCCTGATATTTACTCCAGTCGAGCAGATCCAAAATTCGTTCACGTCCATAAGGGCTTTCCGAGTTGGAGAGCCAGACCTGAGCAAGATCATCACCGGTGAGCGCAAAAGTATAGTCGCCCGAAACCGGAGCGGTGATGGTACCGCGCATACGGGTACCGTAACTTTCCCCTCCATCCTGAGCGGAGTTTGCTGCATAATCGGTACGGTCCGTCAGATAGAACTGATCCGGGGAGATCCCGTAACGGTCTGCTGCGCTGACCAGCGTTTCGATACGGTCGCCGAACATATTATTCCAACGCTCTACCTGAAGTACGCCGGACATACCGCCCTGCTGCCAGACCGAAATCAAAGGACTGAAGCCCATTTCCAATTCTTCACCATCGAGCAGGCCGTCATGGTCCGTGTCAGGATTGAGTGGATCGGTGCCCTGAACGGGTTCTTCCCCATCATTAATGCCATCATTGTCCGTATCAGAATTGATCGGATCCGTTTTCTCTGTAACTTCCTGACCATCCATAACGCCGTCGCTGTCGGAATCCGCTGTGAGCGGATCGGTTTCCCAGCGGTATTCTTCAAGGTTCGAGAGACCGTCATTATCGGCATCATTTTCAGCGCCGGAAATTCCATACTGTACGGCCCACCAGTCGAGAAGGCCATCGTTGTCGAGGTCAACATGTGCAGCGCCTTCGGGCAGTTCATCTCGGCATTGATCAATATCGCAAACACCATTGCCGTCCGAATCCCGATAACCGCCGCCGATGCCGTTTTCAGGATCGAATTCATTGGCGATTTCCCATGCGCTGGGCAAGCCATCTCCGTCCGGGTCATCTTCGGGCTGTACATAACTGTGCAGATATTGCGGTCCGATCAGCTTGGGTTCCGGAGCGCCGGGCAATGTCCAGAAGAGGCTGACATGCTCGCTGGATTGATATTCCTGCATCAGGATTTCTACATAATAGGTCTGATCTGCAACAAGCTCGATGGTCGCCGTCGGGACGATTGCATTGGTGATTTCCTGATATCCGACAGGATCCTGAAGATCCAACAGCAGCTTACGGCCATAAGGACTGTCGGAATCCGACAGCCAAACCTGAGCGGCATCATCGCCCGTGAGTGTAAACGTATAGGAACCGGTAAGTGGCGCTCTGAAGGTCCCGCGCAGGCGAATTCCAAAGTGATCACCGTCGTCATACATATTGGCCGCATATTGAGAAGAACTGACCAAGAAACCAAGATCTGGTCTTCCGCCAAAACGACCGTCGTTAATCAAGCCGGAAACTTCACCCTGCCAGATTTCATTCCAACGTTCGCCCTGTAGATAACTCGGCATGCCGCCTTCTTTCCAGATCGGGATTAAGGGAGAGGTTTCCAGCGTGTTGATCTCTTTTCCGTCTGCGATTCCGTCCCGGTCGCTGTCCGGATTTGAGGGATCTGTGTGTTTGATTAGAGCTTCTGTCATATCTGAAAGACCGTCGCCGTCGGAATCCACATTTTCATCCGAAGTTCCAAACTGAATTTCCTGCTCAGTATCCAAACCGTCGGCATCGCAGTCTACATAAAGCGACGCCATCCAGACCTTGTAGGGGTTGGCGCCGGCGTAGGCATCAATAATAATACGTGTAGCGGTTGGATAGGTTTCCAAAGGAAGGACATAGCGATCTAATACTTGGTCGCCGTCGCCGAGGATCAGATTGCCGAACAGGTTGGTTACGGCATAGGTTCCACGGTTGTTCCCCAAATCCAGATAAACCCTACATCCCGCCACATCCTCATGCAGCAGCTCGAGCATTAGATCACTCTGTATGAGCTTACGGTCAATATCCATGTAAAGCAGTCCATGCTCTTCAGCATCCACCGTCCAGCATGGGCCGTTCGTGCTCCAGGAGCCGCCCGATTTTCCGGCACCCACCCACCAGCCGGGGCCGGTATAGTTGTAGGTATTATTCTGAGAAAATCCGGCGTGACCCCAGATCATGACCGCACGAGAGAGCGGATCGTTATCCTGATCATCATCGATGCCGTCCATATCGGTATCGGTAATGCGCGGATCTGTCCAACGCGCCGCTTCCATCCAGTTGACCAGCGTGTCCGCATCCAGATTCAGCGATGCACTGTTGGTTTCATTCAATGCAAAAAAGGTTTCATACAGATCGCTCATGCCGTCGCCATCTGCGTCAATGCAAACGACCGGAAGGGCAATCACAAAGGTTTCCGGCGTCAATGCCTCATCGGAAATCGCCACTTCATTAATGGTTCCCGAAAAATAGTCGACCGTGTTCTCGCCCCACATACCGCAGGCCACCGTCCAGGTACCAAATCCTTCAGCCAGCGCCGTATCCGTTCCACTCGTCGTCAGATCGAGTGTGCCAATGACCTCCCCGTTGAGATAAAGAGAGAGTGTGGAGCCGTCGCTTACCGCTGCTGCGGAATACCATGTATCTTTTTTCAGCCCGGCGGCAACCTGCAGGGTATGAACCACTCCATCCACATCGTTATACTGAATCGCCAGATCCGTGCCTCGCGTTGAAAAATAGAGCGGAGCCAACTCTCGATCCGTGTTGCCGATCTTCGTTCCGTTACGCCCGACGATCGTGCAGTATTCGCCGAGGTTGTCCGACCTAAAGACCACTTCAATGGTCCACTGTGCCGGGGAAATAGATTCCGCATCGATGCCGGTGATGAAGGGATTGTAGGTTGAGTCGGTGCAGAGCTTCGGCTCCGAACCGGCATTTTTAATAGAATATCCGCTCATAAAGCGGTGCTTGGTCCACTTCATTGTCGAAGAGTTCCACGCCGTCAGATGGTTGCCGTTACCGGAAAGGTCCGCTGCACCGATGAGAAAATCATCCGCTGAAAGAACTCCATCGCCGTTGATGTCCTGACGCTCTCCATTCCCGGACAGAAGCACACCGTCCACGACATTCGTAATCCCGAAATCCCAATGAGCAACCAAGTCCGCCTGCACCGGCGAAACACTTGCGAGCAAGCAGCCAATAAACATACCCCATTTCCAGCTTCTCATACCCAAAACCCCCTTTAACAGTGAATCCACATCTATTAATGCAAATATAGACTTAACATATCTACCCCCCCCCCCCCCGTTTTCAATCTTTATTTTGATTTTTTTATATCCAGCTAAAAACAGTACGCTGATATGCTTGAATATCGAATATACAAAGGGATTCTGCGCCTCTTGTGCGCTGAAAAACATGCATTGTATTTGCCGAAAAAGTTCTATCGATCCATGCACATAGCGCTCCAAGCGGAAAAATATCAAATACCCAGAAACAGGCCAAAGCCCCTTTTCGCGCTGGCTTCAGTCCTGCGAAGGTCTTATGTTCAGCTGCAGTTGGGTGACGATATTTTTCTCGAACCCGATTGGCGAAGTATAATTTACCAATCACCGGACATATACTTTTATGAACAAGCCCTATCTCCAATATAAAGATTACATGATTAAACACCACGGTCAGGCGCTGTTTCGTGTACCGATCGATTTTGGGCTGGGCTGTCCGAATCGCGAGGCCGACGGCTCGGGCGGCTGCACTTTCTGCAACGCGCGCGGTGCGGCGGCGGTCCAGACGTTGGGTGCGGAAACCGTTCAGGAACAGGTCCGCGCGGCCATTCAGTTTGCGCGCGAGCGCTATGGCGCCAAAAAATTTATGGCGTATATTCAGGCCTTCTCTGCCACGTTTGGCCCCAAACAGCAACGGCTCTATCTCGAACTGCTAAACCTGTTTGACTTTTCCGCCGTCAGCATCGGAACCCGCCCCGATTGCCTGACGCCGCAGGCGTATGATTTCTTGGCCCAACTCAACGAACGCATCGAAACCTGGGTGGAGCTGGGCGTTCAGACCTGCAACGACCGCACGCTCCTGCGCATCAACCGCGGCCACAACTGGGCCGCGAGCGAACAGGCCATTAGACGACTGAATGAGCACGGAATCAAAGTCGCCGCACACGTCATCCTCGGCCTTCCCGGCGAAACCGCAGAAGATTTTCAAGCCACCGCCGACGCCCTGGCCGCACTGCCGATCGACGCGGTAAAGGTTCATAATCTGCACATCGAAAAAGGGACCGAAGTTGCAAAACAGTATTCCGAACTTCACCACGGAGACACGGAGACACAGAGACAAAAACTCCAATCCTCTGTGGCCTCAAGCGGAGCGGGTGGTGAATATAATCTCCCCCTGTTTATGGAGCACGACTATGCCGAGCACCTCATGGACTTTATCCGCCGTATGCCGCCAAATATTCCCATCATGCGGCTCACCACCGATACGCTCGACGACGAGCTCATCGCTCCCAAGTGGCACATTGCAAAAGGTCAGTTCAAAGACTATGTCATCCAGCAGATGATCTGCCGCGAATGGCACCAAGGCGATCTGTTCAAGGCCGTAGACGAAGCATCCTGCTTCCTTGCCGTCGAGCAGGGCAGCACAACGAAGCAGGATGCTTCGTTTACACTAAAAACCGTCGAAACAGAGGACGGCTCAATCACCTTCTGGAACGAGGACTATAAAGAGCATTACCACACCCCCGCCGGCGCGCGCCTTGAGGCGGTAGAAAAATATATCGTTCCGGGCAAACTGAGCGACCGTCTGGAACGCGGAAACGTCCGCCTTTTAGATGTCTGCTTCGGGCTGGGCTACAACAGCCTAGCTGCGCTGAATCTCGCGACTGGAAAATCTAAATTGGAAATCACTGCACTGGAAATGGATCGCCGCGTCGTCGGTGCCGCAGCACAAAGCCTTCAGCCCTCCCCGTCCGACACCTTCGACTGGCGCAAAACACTCACGGAGCTCTATCTGTACGGGAAATCATCAATCAACAATCAACAATCGGCAATCATCCACTGGGGCGACGCGCGCTACACCACCACACAGCTTGAGGCCAATGCGTACGACCTCGTTTTCCTCGACGCCTTTTCCACGCAGCGCAACAGCGAACTGTGGACCGTCGACTTTTTTAAAAAACTCCGACGCCTCATGAAGCCCGACGCGTTTCTGCTGACCTATTGCGCCGCCATCCCCGTGCGTTCCGGACTCATCGAGGCCAGCTTCTTCGTCGGCGAAACCGAACCCGTCGGTCGACAACGCGGCGGTACCCTGGCCGCCATGCGCCCGCAGGATATTGAAATCCCCCTGCCCGACCACGAACTAAAAATGATCAAAGAAACCACCCGCGGACTCCCCTACCGCGATCCGTACGGCATCTGGACCAACAAAGAAATCCTGCGCGACCGCCAAGAACGAATTCTTAAAGCGAAAGACCAACAAAACGAGTAATCACACGAAGCGCGCATACACCCGAAGCTCAGCCAACCTTAGATTTTTGGGTCTTCCGCCCAAGTCGTTTTGTCGGCATGTTCATGATTTTTTATCCAGTTCGCTGCGGATCAGCTCCGCTGTTTTACGTCCAATACCGGGTGCCTCGGCAATCGCTTCCACCTCTGCCCGCGCGAGCCGTGCAATGGAACCGAAGTGCTTCAGCAGCGCCTCCTTTTTTGATGCGCCGATGCCCGGTATTTCGTCCAAGCGCGACTCCATAATCCGACGCCGCCGCAGATCGCGATGATATGAAATGGCGAACCGATGGGCCTCATCGCGCAGGCGCGTAACCACTGTCAACCCCGCAGAATGGCGAGGCAGCACCAAGTTGCCGGAATTATTCTCCACATCCCAAACCAACTCCTCATACCGCTTCGCCAGCCCGACAATCGGCAGCGCATCCAGCCCCAGCGCAACCAGCTCGGCCTTCGCCGCACGTAACTGCGTGATGCCGCCGTCCACCATCACCAACCCCGGCAGCGGCTTCTGTTCATTCAGGAGCCTGGAATAGCGCCGGTGCACCACCTCCGCCATCGAACGCGGATCGTCGGCGCCCTCCACCGTTTTAATGCGGAAACGCCGATAACGGTTTGGATACGGAACGCCGTCGACCGAACAGACCATACTGGCCACCGAGCTTGTTCCGGAAATATTGGAAATGTCAAAACACTCAATCACGCGCGGTTCCTTCGGCAGCTTGAGCTGCTTCTGCAGCTCCGCCAAACCCAGACGCGCCTCATCCTGTTTCATTTTCGGCGTTTTACGCACCTTGGCGCGCTCCTTCACCGTTGTCTGCAGATGGAGCAGCAGATCGCGCAGCGCGGCCGCATCCTCAAAGCGTTGTTCATCGGACGCCTTTTCCATATCCGCCCGCAGCGCCTTCAGCACCTCCATCCGCTCCCCGCGCAGAAAGGCACACGCCGTGTCCACCCGCGCCCGATATTCCGCCTCGCTCACCCGCCCCACGCACGGTGCCGAACAGTTCGCCACAATGTCGTTGCTGCAGTGCTTATACGTATCCTCATCGGGCACGCGCGGACGACACCGCCGCAGCCCAAACTGACGCTCCAGAAACTCAATCGCCACCTTCACCGCCAGCCCGGACGTGTAGGGACCAAAATAGACCGCGCCGTCGTTTTTTCGGATTCGACACTTCTGCACCGTTGGGAAAGGATGCTGCACATCCACGCGGATCATCAGGAACCCTTTATCATCCTTCCACAGCGTGTTGTAATACGGGCGATATTCCTTAATCAGCTTTCCTTCCGTCAGGATCGCCTCCGCCTCGCTCTTGAGCACTACAATATCAAAATCAGCGATGGAATTAATCAGGCTCCGGATCTTCGGCTGCGCCGTACGCCGTGTGTGCTCCCGAAAATAGCTCTGTACGCGCTTGCGTAGCGAGGCCGCCTTGCCGACATACACGATCTTTCCATCGCGGTCGCGCATGAGATAACAACCCGGCTCATCCGGCAACGCCTTCAATTTTTCCGTGATGATTTTTGAGAATGACATGCGCCAGTTTAACCACGCCAGCCGCCCGCCTGTCAAAACTACATGCAGAATCGTCAATTCAAATGGTAAGTGCCATTCCATTCTGACCCTGATCTCTTACTCGGTGGGCAAAAACCTTGAACTCGGCGGCGGGGTGTGTCCTTATTTCCGGCTCTTATGGATCAGACTCAAACCAAGGAAATCCTGCATACGGTAAAAAAGTCGCTCGATGGCGTTTTGCTGCGCGATCGCGCACAGTTGAATTCGCTGATGCAGCGGGTCCGCCAGCGTATCCGCGAGCAGAAGCCGACCGATCAGATTGTGGAAAAACTGAAAGCCGCGCATATTTCAGCGCTGCAGCGCGCTCAAAAACGCGCGGATCAGAAACTGACGCTGGACTATCCGGACATGCTTCCAATCTCGGGGCGGCGCGACGATATCCGCAAACTGATTGAGGAAAATCAGGTAGTGATTGTCTGCGGCACAACGGGCTCAGGAAAAACTACGCAGCTGCCGAAGATGGTCCTGGAGGCCGGAGCGGGAAAAACCGGGCGCATCGGCATCACCCAACCGCGCAGGCTGGCGGCAATGGGCATGGCGCGCCGCGTGGCGGAGGAGATGCAAACGGACTATGGCCGAGGCGTCGGCTGTCAGGTGCGTTTCGATGATCAAACCTGCGACGAGACGATCATTAAATTTATGACCGATGGTATTCTGCTGGCGGAAACACAACACGACCGTCACCTGCTCCAATACGACTGCATCATTATCGACGAAGCGCACGAGCGCAGCCTCAACATTGACTTTTTGCTCGGCTATCTGAAAACGCTGCTGCCGGTGCGCCCCGATCTGAAAATTGTGATCAGTTCCGCCACGCTTGATGCCGAAGCGTTTTCCGCCTTTTTTGATGATGCGCCGGTGATCGGCGTGGAGGGCCGCACCTATCCGGTGGAAGATTTTTTCCTGCCGCCGGGTAAAGACGAGGATCTGGAGAACCATATTCTGCGTGCACTGCGCTGGATTTCGGACGTGGACGATCAGGGCGACGTGCTGGTCTTTCTTCCGGGCGAGCGCGAGATCCGCGATGCTGCAAAAAAGCTGGAGGGCCAGCACTGGAAAGAGACGGAAGTGCTGCCGCTGTACGGCCGCCTGAGCATGAGCGAACAGCAACGCGTTTTTAAGGTCGGCGGTCGGCGGCGCATTATTTTAGCGACCAATGTGGCGGAGACCTCGATCACCATTCCGGGCATTCACTATGTGATTGATTCGGGGCTGGTGCGCCTCAGCCGCTATAACCCGCGCACGCAGGTGCAGGGATTGCAGATTGAGCAGGTATCGCAGGCCAGTGCGCGCCAGCGGCGCGGGCGATGCGGCCGTATCACCGACGGCATCTGCATCTACCTCTACGATCAGGAAACGCTTGAAAACAGCCCCGCCTACACCGACCCTGAAATCCGCCGCACCTCGCTGGCGGGTGTTATTCTCCAAATGGACCTGCTCGGCCTTCCGCCCATCGACCGCTTTCCGCTGATTGATCCGCCGCAGAGTTCGCTCATCAACGAGGGCTATCGAACGCTTCAGGATATCGGCGCAATCGACGAGGAACGTCGGCTGACGCCGCTCGGTCGGGAGATTTCGCAATTTCCGATCGATCCGCACCTGGCGCGCATGGTGGTGCAGGCGCGCAGTGAAGGCGTACTCGACGAGGTATTGATTCTGACCGCGTTTCTCTCCATTCAGGATGTGCGTGAACGCCCCGCTGAAAAGGCCGATGCCGCCGACCTTGCGCATAAAAAATGGCTGGACCCGAAATCGGATTTTATCGCCGTGCTGAACCTATGGAACTTTCTGGAGCAGGAAGGTAAATCGCATGGACAGCTGCGTAAACTTTGCCAAGCCAACTTTGTCAACTACCGCCGAGTCATCGAATGGCGCAATCTCTATCAGGACCTGCGGGAAACCATCCGCGACCTCAAGTGGAAGATTGTAGACGGAGCTTCCAGCTCCGTTGTGCACCCCAAGTCCACCTCCCGCAAAACCACAACGAAGCAGGATGCTTCGTCTACGTTCGACCTGATTCACCGCAGCCTGCTGGCGGGGCTTCCAGCTAATATTGGTCTGAAGGGCGAAGAGCGGGAACTGCAGGGTGCGCGCGGACGTAAGTTTTTTATTTTCCCCGGATCCGTGCTGTTTAAAAAACCGCCGGAGTGGGTCATGACCTTTGCGCTGGTGGAAACAACCAAAGTGTACGCGCGCATCGTTGCGGAAATTCAACCGGAATGGGTGGTTTCGGTCGCACCTCACCTCTGTAAATCCGTTTATACCAAACCGGAATGGAACCCAGAAAAGGGCTTCGTTTACGCACAGGAATCGATCATCTCCGGCGGGCTGACGCTGACCCAGGGAAAAAACGTTCATTTCGGACCGATCCATCCCGAGGAGGCGCGGAAAATCTTTATTCGTGATGCACTCGTTCCGGGCAACCTGAACACGCACGGTGGCTGGCTTAAACTGCACCAGCGGATGCTCGACGATATTGCATCGCTGGAGGAAAAACTCCGCCGCCCCGGCGCACTGCTCGACGCCGACGCCATCTACGAACACTTTAACCGCCTCATTCCCGAGGATGTCTATTCCGTAAAGACGCTCGAACAATGGCTGCACAAAAGCAAACGACGCATCGTCATGAAAATGCAGGATGCCCTTTTCCCGCAATCCACGCCGATTCGGTATGAGGATTATCCCGACGAACTGGTTTTTTATGAGGAGCCGTTTCAGCTCATCTACACCTTTGATCCCGGAGAAAAGCTCGACGGCATCGGCATTGTCTGCCCGTCGAACAAACTGGCCTTTCTGCCCGACTGGGCACCGGACTGGCTTGTCCCCGGCTGGCTGGAAGAAAAGGTGAACCGCCTCCTGCGCACCCTGCCGAAAAACCTGCAAACCGTGATCGCCCCGATCGATCAAACTGCGCACGACTTCCGTACCGCCTGCTTCCCGCAGGCCGCTGAGAACAAGGGCCTGCTGGAAGCAGGCGGCACAACGAGCCTGCTGGAAGCAGGCGGTACAGCAGGCCCGCTAGAAGCGGGCGGTACAAGAGGCCTGCTGGAAGCGGGCGGTACAAGGGGCCTGCTGGAAGCAGGCGATACAACTGGCCCGCTGGAAGCAGGCGGTACAGCAGGCCCGCTAGAAGCGGGCGGTACAAGAAGCCCGCTGGAAGCGGGCGGTACGGCGACGGAGGAAAGAACGGGCCCTACTGGTCCCCTGCTCACCGCCCTATCCCATTGGCTTCAGAAGGAATTTAAGCTGCCGGTCGATGCCTCCGACTTTGATGAATCCGCGCTGCCCAATTTCCTGCGTATGAAGGTGATTGAAACCCACGGCGATGAGATTGTTAAAATCCATACCTCGGTTTCAGACGAACATCGACAAAAGCTACAGATGAGCAGCGCGGAATTGGCCTTGGCGAAATGGACGCTGCCGCCGCAGAAAAAGTGGCCGGGCGATAGCCTTCCAGAATTTATTACTGCCAACGATGCAGCGCAGACGCGCGGTTATCCTGCACTCACCGATGAGCGGACCGGCGTTGGGCGCAGAGCATTCCTCTGTCCGATCGAGGCGGAACGGTCGCATCAGGCCGGGCTGGCGCGGCTCTTTCGGATTCAGCAGGCGGATCAGGTTAAATATGTGGAAAAGCGCCCGCCGCTCACGCCCACGCTTCAACTGACGCTTTCGGCCATCGACTCGGATTTCCTTGTTGATCTGGTCAATGTCTCTGCCGTTGAGGCGCTGACCCATAACGGGCGCATTTCCATTCGCGATGCGCAGGTTTTTGCCGAGCGCGCGGCGTATGCCCGAACGGTGCTTTATGAAACGCTCGACGAAAATGCGCGCCTGTTAGAAACTATGATCGAGCAGCGCGAGGCCATTGTGAAAGCGATCGATGGCCTCTCTGCCGATTTTGATACACTGCACGATCTGGAAATGCAGTTGGCCTTTCTGTTCCGCCCCGGTTTTCTACAGACCCGCGACGTGTTTGGGCGCTACCCGCGCTATCTCAAAGCGATGCAGATGCGGATCCAGCGCGTTCGCAACAACCCGAAGGCCGACCTGCGTAAGCTGGAGGAGATCGAGCCCTTCCAAAGCCGACTCAGCGAAAAGCTGCTGGAGAGCAAAAATATTTCCGAGGCCTACGGACTGCTCGAATTTGCGATGCTGCTGGAGGAATTCCGCGTCAACCGCTTCGCCCCTGAGATTAAGACGCCGCAAAAAATTTCCGCCCAGCGACTCGACGAAGCATGGCAGAAACTGCAATAGATTTCAGGACTCAGATGGGCAGAGGGAAGGCAGAATGATTTTGTGGCAGAATAATTTATCTTTGTGGACGCATCGGAGAATCATTCTGCCACTCCATTATTTTGCCTAAAAATAACAATGAACGGGGGATGCAAAATGCTGGCAGCTGTAATATTTGATTTTGACGGAATTATTGTGGATAGCGAACCCCTGCACTTCCGCGCTTTTAACGAGGTGCTTAACTCCGAAGGGAAATCCATTTCATGGGAAGCTTACTGCGATACCTATATCGGCTTCGATGACCGCGATGCCTTCCGCGAAGCCTATAAGGCTAACGGCGAGGCGCTCACCTTCGATAAGCTCTCCGAACTGATTGAGCAAAAGGCCGACCTGCTCCAGCGCTTCATCGAGAACGGCGAAGCCGTTCCCCTGCCCGGCGCTGTTGAACTGATTAAAAGCCTTTCGCCCCTCCAGCCCATTGCGCTCTGCAGCGGCGCGCTCAGAAGCGACATTGAACCCATCCTCGAACAACTTGGAATCGCTGGCGCGTTTAACGTCATCGTCACTGCGGAAGATACCGACAAAAGCAAACCCGATCCCGCGCCCTATTGCCTCGCGCTCAAAAAACTCGGCATCAGCGACCCCGAAACTGCAATTGCCATTGAAGATACTCCGGCAGGCATTATTTCCGCCAAAGGCGCCGGTTTAAAGGTGCTCGCCGTCACCAACAGCTATGACCGAGACTATCTTCTCGAGGCCGATGCAGTTACCGACTCGCTCGAAAACGTCACCCGCGCCCTGCTCGAAAATGTTGTTTTCTAAGAAACACCTTTGCACAGCAACGCTTATTTTTTCGTATGTTTAAAACCACTAATCTTCTCTGATCGGCACTAATTATTAGTGGAGATTAGTGCGAATTAGTGGTTTCAGATATTCATGAATTTTCAGAGGACTACAACGACTCCAGATAGTCCTTTTCCACGGCAGTGCGGGTGATTTCGCCGATATACATGCGGTGATAGTCGTTTTTGGGATAGCACTCCGTAATGGCCGGATCGAGGAAGCCTTTTGGATCGAGGTTCTGAAAATACATTTTACGGCATTCGATCACGAGACGAGCTTCGTCGAAAAAGACGGAACCGTTCTCGGCGGCGCGCGGCGTAAATCCGCATTCGGCGGCCTTGTCGATTTCGCGGCCGGAGCGCGATCCGCACAGATTGAGCTGCGGGCGGTATTCGCCGGAAAAGAAGGAGAGCGTAAAGGCCTCGTGCTGTTCCATAAATTCAAAGGTGTAGCGCTGCGGACGAATAAAGCAGAAGCAGGCGGGCTTAAACCAGATGACGCCCATCGCCCCCCAGCTCGCAGTCATGGTATTAAAGCGCTCCGGCGTTCCTGCGGTAATCAGCATCCAGTCTGTTCCGATCCGCTCAATCGGGTTTCCCTGCAACTTGGCGGGCTCAACATTCACAAAAGATCTCATTTGCTTTCCTCTGCCTCTTTTTCTTCTTCCAATGTAAGCACCAGCTCCGGAGCCTTTCCGGACTCTTTTGAGTTAATGGTGTAATATCCTTTCCCGGACGAACCCCAGATGCCGAAGGTGACAATGGGCTGCTCCGACGTGCGAATTTTCTCCAGCCACGTTGCATCGCTGATCTTGATTTCAACCCACTGCTCCGCCTTCCACTCCGTCGGTTTTGCAGAGACAAGCGCCTTGCTCCAGAGCGAGGCCGCCGCCAAATCGACCACGGGTTTATCCCGTGCACTCTCCCATTGAATTTTCGGAAAGGCGCTGTGGCCGTAGCAGGATTCACCTTCTAATGCATTTTCTCCCCGCGCCCCCAGAGCGCCGCGCCCCTCTTTCCACGCGGTATTCCGCTCGGTCTGTACCATGGGTGCAACCGTGAGCGAGACCGGGGTTTCGTTGAGCTCTTTCTGTTGGAATCGGAAAACGGCACTTTGAATCGTATTGGTTACGCCGGAGAGATCAAAAGCGATTAACGTGCGTATATTCGAGGACTCCGCCACATAAAGCGTCGAACTCCCACCGCTGTTGCGTATACGTTCATTACTGCGCCCAAAGAAATCTTTAGACGCCTTAAGCGTCAGCTCTTCTGCATTCGCCGCGCAACCGAGCGCCCATAAAACCAAAACAAGAATCCCGTTTTTCATGAACCCACCTCGCTTTCAGCATGCTTTCTTAAACGCTGCTCATGCCTCCCGATCCTACCGATGAGCCGCCTCTTTCAAGCGCACAAGAATCTCATCAGGAACATGGAGATTACCAAATCCGCTGCCCAGCTTTAATTCGGGCGTACAGGCCCCGTGAAAGTCCGTTCCGCCCGTGCAGAGCAGTTCCAGCTCATCTGCCCAGCGCTTAAACTTGCGAATATTTTCCGGCTTATGCTCAGCATAATACACCTCAAGACCGCCGAGTCCATACTGTTTAAGCCCGCGAATCACGCCCTTGAGTTGATCGTCCGGCAACTGAATGGTGGCCGGATGTGCCAGCACTGCGATACCGCCGGCAGCGTGAATGAGCTCGATGCACTCCACGGCGGTATAACGATAGCGCTCAACATAGGCCGCCCTGCCCTTGCCCAAAAGTATATCAAAGGCCTCCTTGCGCGACTTTACATGGCCGCGCTTCATCAGCGCATCGGCAAAATGAGGGCGTCCCACCACATCGCATCCGGCGGACTCCACCACATCGCTCCACATCAGCACATAGCCCAGTTTATTCAACCGCTTGAGAATTTCTAAATTGCGCTCCGCACGCCCCGTCCGCACTTTTTCAATCTTATCCAGAAGAATGTCGCAGGTGTGATCGATAAAGTACCCCAGAATATGCATTGTTCCGCGGCTGCATTCTGCGCTCAGCTCAATCCCGGGAACCACCTCCACCGGAGATTTTTTCGCGAGCTCAAGCAATTCCGGAACGCCGCCCACCGTATCGTGGTCCGTCAGCGCCAGAGCTGAAATTCCTCGCTCTTCCGCCATGCCTAACAGTTCCGCGGGCGTGTATGAGCCGTCGGAATAAACAGAATGTACATGTAAATCAATCACAACAATTTCGCAAAATTTAGTATAACTACGACCGGCATCCACCCAAAAACAGCCCGTGCTCCATTATGCATATTACCCCCGTTCCAACCAGCTCTAATACCGAGAGATTTTTTCGCAAATAGATTGATCCGCCCGCTCACCTCACCAAAAATGCCGTTTATGCCCAAACAACGACTAGACCAACTGCTTGTCCTTCACGGATTTTCCGAGAGCCGCGAACAGGCCCAGCGCCTGATCCACGCGGGCATGGTACGGGTGAACGACCAACCGGCCAATAAACCGGGACACCAGTATCCCGCCGATGTCACCCTTTTTGTTAAGGAAAAGGAAAAATATGTCAGCCGCGGCGGCCTGAAAATTGAAGGCGCGTGGAAGCAGTTTCACTTTGATCTTCAGGGGACGATTTGTCTCGATATTGGCTCCTCCACCGGCGGCTTTACCGACTTTATGCTCCAACACGGCGCAATCAAAGTCTACGCCGTAGACTGCGGAACAAATCAGCTGCACTATAAACTGCGGCAGGATCCACGGGTTGTGGTTATGGAAAATACCAACGCTCGCCATCTCACCGAAGAAGATATCCCCGAAAAGGCCGACTTCTGCAGTATCGACACCTCCTTCATCTCGCTCACCCACATTCTGCCGCCGCTGAAAAATCTATTGCGGCCCGGCGGACATATTGTCTCGCTCATCAAGCCGCAGTTTGAAGCAGGCAAAGAGCAGGTAGGCAAAGGCGGCGTTGTGCGCGATCCGGCGGTCCACCAGGAAGTCATCGAAAAGATCAAGCGATTCGGAACGGAAGAGCTGGGGTTTCAGTGGCTGGGCCTATGCGATTCGCCGATCAAAGGACCGGCAGGCAACATTGAATTCCTCGCCTATTGGCAGGTTTAACCCACTGGAATCACTTTTCTCTCCGGCGGCTCTTCAACCACCGGTTCGTTAATCGGTGGCTCCTCAACTGGAGGCTCCACAATCGGCGCGTCCTCAATCACGGGCTCCTCAACTGGAGGCTCCACAATCGGCGCGTCCTCAATGGCGGCTTCTTCGACGGGTTGCGACTCTGTCGGCTCCTCATCAATCGGAGGAGTGTTGGTGGGTGTCAGATCCGACCAGACAGGATCGACCTCCTCTTCATAAAGATCCGGCCACTCAAACGCATCGGGTTCCTCTGCCGAGAAATCCTCCGGTGAGAGTAGAAAAACAGGAGCGGATTCGGTCTCTGTTTTTACCGCTTTAATCGCGGCTTCTTCATTAAAATCGTCCCGATTGATTCGATTTAAATTCTGGTCCGGATGTTCTCCCACCAACCGCGAATAGAGCGAATAGGCCCACGGCGCAACCCGTGCCAAGTCAGTGCCTTTGATCTCCAGTCCGCCCAAAAGCACCGACAGCTCAAACGAAAACAAAATCGCCATCACCGCCCAAGCTGCAATCGATTCCGGTACTATTCTACGTGTCTCGCCGTTCTTCATTAATCTTCGATGATCGAAACCGACTCAATGATGATCGGCTCAACCGGAACATCCCGCATCCCATTAAAAGTGCGCGTTTGCACCTTCTTGATTTTGTTGACGACATCCATCCCCTCGACCACCTTGCCGAATACGCAGTAGCCCCATCCATCCTGTCCGGGATAGTCAAGGAACGCATTGTCTTCTACATTAATAAAAAATTGAGCGCTGGCACTGTGCGGAACGGATGTACGCGCCATGGCGATGCTGCCGACCACATTTTTCAGCCCGTTTTTCGCCTCGTTTTCCACCATGCGCGGAGCGGGCTTCTGCTGCATCGCTTCAGTAAAACCGCCGCCCTGAATCATAAAGTCACCGATAACGCGGTGAAAAATGGTCCCGGTATAGTGCCCTTCTTTCACATAACTCAAAAAGTTTTCCACCGTTTTGGGGGCCTTCTCGGGATCAAGTTCCAGCTTAATATCTCCCTCAGAGGTTTTCATTAAAATCATAACGACATTCCTTTCTTCTTTCACAGGTTCTGACGATTCTCCAGGTGCACATCCTCCAATCACGGTCACAGCAGACACGAGGAGCAACAAATATTTAAACATAGCGTATCCTCCAAATTTATGAGCGAAGAAAATATGGGTGTGCAGGGGCAATGTCGATAACGTTTCTGCTCATTTCCGCCCTACAATAACAAAATAGCCTTTCCAATCGCTCCGGCAACTAAACATTGAGACTAACCACCAAGGCACGGCTGACGGAGAGGCGGGCCAACGTTCCACTATTCTCTTCCAGACTTTGTCCCGTTATGCATAATGCCGCTCATGAAACTGAAAGAACTCATTTACGCCCTCGAACCTATTTCGCCGCCTGAACTGGCGGAGGCGTGGGACAATGTCGGTTTGCTGATTAATCCGCTCTGTCCACGCGACATTAAGAAGGTTTTGTTAACGATCGATCTGACCGAAGCGGTCGCGCTGGAAGCGATTGAAAAAGAAACGGATTTGATTGTTACCTACCACCCCATTCTTTTCCGTCCAATCCAGCGGCTCAACTCCGCCGACGCCTATGACCGCACCGTTATGCGACTGATTCAGAACGACATTGCAGTCTACTCCCCGCACACCGCGCTCGATGCCGCGCTCGGCGGCGTTAACGATTGGCTGGCGGAAGGCGTCGGCGCAGGCAAGGTTTCCGTTCTGCAGCCGATCGCTGGGAGTAACACCGGACAAGGCCGCCTCGTGCAGCTCGACGAACCGGTATCGCTCGAAACATTGGTGCAGCGAATTAAAAAACATCTTGGGCTCAAGCAACTCCGCTTGGCCTCAACGACGGTCGACGCATCCATACAAACCGTGGCTCTGTGCGCCGGAGCAGGCACCGATGTGTTCAAAGGCGTACAGGCTGACGCTTATCTTACCGGCGAAATGAGCCACCACCCTGTTTTAGCTGCAACACTCAGGGGCACACAGGTTATCCTGTGCGAACATACCAACACCGAGCGCGGCTATTTACCCGTTTACGCTGAAAAACTGAAAAAAGCATGGGGCAACGGAGTTGACATCTCCATTTCGGAAATAGATTCTGACCCCATCACATTCCACTGAGCAACCCTCCGGTTTTCTCAGTGAAATTGTCGGCAGACGGTTGCTTGTTATCGGATAGAGGGTAACAAGAGGCTCTCTCCGACAAACGGATAACCAAAAACTGATAACAGGAAGCTGTGATATGGCTGAAAAGAAAAAATCCGCCTACGCCGAAGCGGGCGTGGATATTGATGTAATGATGGGCGCGCTCCAAAACATTAAAGCCGATGTGAAGTCGACCGATACCGAAGGCGTCGTGAGCGAAATCGGCAGCTTTGGAGGTCTGTTTAAATCGCCCGGCGCTGACAACCTGCTGGTGAGCAGTGTCGACGGCGTGGGCACCAAACTAAAGGTCGCCAACATGGCCAACGTGCACCATACCGTTGGACAGGATTTGGTAAACCATTGTGTAAACGATATTCTCGTGCAGGGCGCACGCCCGCTCTTTTTCCTCGACTACCTCGGCACCGCCGCGTTGTCTCCAAAAGTTTTTCAAGATGTCATCTCCGGATTCTGCAAAGCCTGCCGCGAAAACGGCGCTGCGCTGCTCGGCGGAGAAACCGCAGAAATGCCGGGCCTTTACCCCAAGGGCGAATACGACATCGTCGGCACCATCGTCGGAACCGTTGAAAGCGATAAAGTTATTACGGGTGAAGATGTGGAAGTGGGCGACGTCCTTATCGGCCTCCCCTCCACCGGATTGCAGACCAACGGCTATTCGCTGGCGCGCAAGGTTATTTTTGAAACCGCGGGCAAACAACTTTCAGATCTCGTCCCCGGCACCGAAACAACGTTCCAGGAGGCACTGCTCGCCATTCATTCATCCTTCCTCCACCCGGTCATGGCCGTGCTTGAGAAGGTGAAGATCCACGGCATGGCGCACATTACGGGCGGCGGCCTGTACGACAACGTTCCGCGCGTACTGCCGAAACACGTTGACGCGCAGTTTGACCGCTCCACATGGAAAACCCCGCCGATCTTCCAGTTCATTGAAAAGGAAGGATCGGTCGATCACGAAGAAATGTACCGCGTCTTCAACATGGGCATCGGCTATGTTCTGATGGTCGCCGCTGAAGATGCTGAGCAAACGCTCAGCATCCTCAAAGAAAACCATCAGGAAGCGCTCGTCATTGGAAAGGTTATTGAAGGCTCCGGCAAATCGGTTCTGATTAACTAAAGCGGCTTCGGCACAGGGAATTCGGCAGAACGATTATGACAAAATAATTACTCCGCCTTTACGGTTCTTGAAACCAGCGCTCAACCCGCCTATTATCCCGGCCCATGACTACACAAAACGATCCGCGCCCAAACTGGGACGACTATTTTATGGACATCGCGCAGGTGGTGGCCAAACGAGGCAACTGCAGCCGCCGCAAAGTGGCCGCAGTGATTGTGAACGATCACCGCATTATTTCTACCGGCTACAACGGCACTCCACGCGGCATTACGAACTGCTGCGACGGCGGCTGCCCGCGCTGCTCCAGCGACGCGCCGTCGGGCGAAAATCTGGGCGAATGCATCTGCGCACACGCTGAAGAAAATGCCATTGTTCAGGCGGCGTATCACGGCATCGCCGTGCGCGACAGCACGCTTTACTCCACGCTCAGCCCCTGCTTGGTCTGCACCAAAATGATCATTAATGCGGGCATCAAAGAGGTTGTATACGAACAGGAATATCACTTTTCAGAACAGGCCCGAAATCTGTTTGCGCAGGCGGGCATCGTCTGCAGACAGCTCGAAAGGAACAAACCATGAAGATTGCAGGTGTCATTCCGTCCCGCTGGGGCTCCACCCGTTTCCCCGGAAAGAGCTTGGCGCTGATTGCCGGAAAACCGATGGTTCAGTGGGTCGTTGAACGCGTTAAACAGGCCCAAAAAATTGACTCGGTAATCGTCGCCACGGACGACGTGCGAATTGCAGAATGTGTAGAGGCACTCGGCATTCCTGAGGTCAAAGTAGCGATGACCCGCTCGGATCATCCGTCTGGAACCGACCGTATTGCCGAGGCGGTCGAATCGATGGAGATCGATGCGGTCATCAACATTCAGGGCGACGAGCCCCTGATTGATCCCGCGCTTATCGATGAGCTGGCCGATGTTATTTCCTCCGGCGAATGGGACATGGCCACCGCCGCCACACCGATTAAAGATGAAACGCAGATTAACGATCCTTCCGTGGTTAAGGCGCTTTTTAATCGTCACGGACAGGCGCTCTACTTTTCGCGCTCCACCATTCCGCATATCCGCGAGCCGGAGGGCGTCAGTAAATCCGGAATCTATTGGCGCCACATCGGCATTTATGCCTACCGCCGCGACTACCTGCTGAGGCTGGTTTCTGAGCCGCCTTGTGCGCTTGAACAACTCGAAAAGCTGGAGCAGCTCCGCGCGCTCGACATGGGCTGCCGGATGAAGGTTATCCAGACGCAGGACTTCGGCATCGGCGTTGACACCCCGTCCGACATCGCCAAAGCCGAGGCGTTACTGAACAATCATTAGAGGGTAACCCCTTCGGGGTTTATTTTGTGAATCATCTATCCCATGGGTCGTTGACCCATGGCTGGAGTTTGGTTTTCCAACACTCAGGCCGTGCTTGCCAGTATTGCGCTGCACAG
>CAYOBH010000022.1:15224-26530 GCA_964402125.1 uncultured Verrucomicrobiota bacterium | reverse complement strand
TCTTTGCCGAATTTTTGCCCGAGCAGCGGATGGATGCTGATGGCCAGCCGGAGATAGGCATTGCTGTCGAGAAGAATGAGTCGCGGAGGATGCTTCATTTCAACGCAACGTCTCCACAAGGGCTTTTGCATCCGGTAGTGGAATTTTCATGACGTTGGTCAGGAAGTGCTCGGACAGCGGTTGCTTCGTGTTCAATGTTCTCAGAGCTCCGAAGAACGGGGTCTGGAAAACCTTTTCAGTGGTTCCGATAAAGGCTTTGGGTGACGGTACGCTCTCCTTGAACAACTGTTCGGCCACGGAAGGTGCACCGGCCTTTAGTCTTGCAAACTGTGTGGAGATGTCCGTGTCCGAGAAGGGGATTTCCTTGAGCCCGTTTTCTTCGGCATAGCGACGAAGCGCCTTGATGATGGTGTAGAAGGAGATATTACGGCGTTCAGCTTCTTCCATGATGAAGGTCCATCGCTCCGCTTTGCTTTTTCCCGAGAGCTCGCTATAGGCCGACTCGGTGCTGGACGGAGGGAACAGAAGCATTTGAGCGAACAGGTCGGCAAAATCCTCGGCTTTGTCGCCGAACAGGTCGGGCGCGTAGGCGTGGCCCAGCTCGTGCGCCATCCAGAACAGGAAATCGTGCGCCTTGCTGTCGAGATTCAGCCAGATCCACGTCGTCATGGAATCGGGAAGATAGACGTGCAGGGCATTGCCATGATGTTCGGAATCGCCCCAGAAAACCGGAATGATCACCGCATGAAGCTTGGTGAAGAGGTCGAGCAGATCCTTGATTTCAATGGACTGTTCGTCGGGCCGCTTGATATCGCGGCGCACCTTTTCCGCCACACGCTTGACATAACCGTATCTGGCCGAGGGTTCCATGAGCACCGGCGGCTTCTGCATGTTGTTCGGCAGGCAGTCCACCAATTTACGGAGCCGGATGCCCGCCTCCTTGGCCCAGACCACATGCTGATTTTTGGTTTTTCGGTTTGCCTTGGCACGATAGGCCACGACCGGCTCGGCCACGGCATCCTCTACAGGTTGGACCAGCTCGTCATAGGATGCGCCAAGGATCATTCCGATCCGGAGCAACTTATCAGGTTTTGGGAACGACTCGCCCGTAGTCCACTTGGAAACGGCCGCCCGGGAAACCCCCAGTTTCGTGGCCAAAGTGGAGGCATTCAGGCCGGCTTGGATCAGCTTTTCGCTGAAGATGGTTCGGTTTAGTTGGTTATTCATCGGGCAAATGTTCTAACCTTGCTGTTAACTTTTGTCAACCGACTTGTTTTAAAATCAGGAAGCGAAGGCTTCCTTGAGGACGGCGTGGAGGAGGTGGGCGGCGTGCAATTTCTCCATGTTTTCGAGGTGCGTACCCCAAAATGGGCTGTCGTCAAGACGTTGCTGCTTTGCTGCTCCCTTTAGTCGACTCTCTCGCCCTGTGGTGCTCGACTGCTCATTCATGATCCGGTTTCTCGAGGGAAACCGGGCATCTTCTCGAGGGCGGAAAAGCGAATAAAAGACGAGCACTGCTTCCCACCAGCCGTCAGCTGAAGAAATGTAGTGGAGACCTGTGAGCGAAAATCGGACAAACAAGTCCCTTTTCCCCTCGAATAGCGAAAGATGGGTTAATCTGCGGGCGGCGGTTCGGCCTCGCGCTCCAACTCGAGCATAATGAGTTCGGCGGGCGTGAGGTATTTCTTTTCGTTGTTGCACTCTTTACAGCACGGGACGCAATTGCTCTTGGTGCTCTTACCGCCGCGCACGACCGGCAGAATATGATCCATGGTTAGCTCCTCCGGCGGAAACGAGTCGCCGCAATAGTGACACACGCCCTTGGCTAACTGCTGTTTCCACCAGTCCGATTTGCGCAGCTCCTTCGCTTTGGCGCGCTCGCGCGCGACATGTTTCGGGTCCTTCTGAATATCAATCCACTCGTCCGCCATGAGCTCCTCCACCGCGCAATGTAGCCGGAGTGGCTATTCCGCTTTCATCGGGGTCAAATTTTTGTCGGCGCGCCAAATGCGGTAGCGCACTTCAGTGCCCTCGGGAACGTAGACCACAATCGGCAGTTGGCTGTTGTAGCGGATGAGGTAGGGCTCGCCGCCGAGGGTAATGAAGCGGTCGACTTTGGGAGCGTTGGGGTTGGGCATCATGAGGGTGCCGGCCATCGCACCCAGCTTTTTGACTTCATATTTGGGGTAGCCCCAGCCTTCGATGGTGTTTTCCTCAATTCTTCCGCTGAAGAAATAGCGGTTTTCAGCGTCGGTGTTGACCATCTTCCCCACTTGGAGTTCAACTTTAAACAGGGACTCGTCTGCCTCTTCAGGAAGTTGAACGACATAGCGCACCATGCCTTCTTCTGCGGCAGGGTAGGCTTTCATATTGTCAACCTGCGCTTGGGCAGATAACAGCGATGCGCTCAGCAGCGCGGCAGCAATCCAGAATTTTTTACTCATTTAACCGTCTCCTTGATTATGGGTTTTACTAGGCTGTTTACGCGGAAATTCGCTTATCAGATGACAAAAGGACAGTTTTTTTTATTGCCTATTCAAACCAGCAGCGCGCAATTCGTTCGACGTAAGGCAATTCGGCCAATCGATGAAGAATCTCAATATGATTCGGATGGTAAGTATCGCCGATGCAGAGGCATTGATCCGCCGTGGCACCGATTCTGCCGCGCGATTTAGAGATCTGAATCGAGGGATCGATGGCAATCACCTCCGCCCGGCAGGCTTCCGTATCTGGAATGGCAAATTCATAAGCCACAGAGACCTTGCCGTCGGGCGGTCCGATAAGGCCGTCGGCATCCAACGCGCTGAGGTCGAACTCAATTTTTGCGAGAACCTCCGGGCTGGGTGCGCTGCTGCGCAACGGCGTGCAGGCAAAGAGCGCGGTCAGGGCGGGGATCAGCAGTAGGGCGTGCAGTGGTTTCATAACATCATCTCTATTGTGGGGAAAAGGTATTCCTTGAGCAGTTCGATGCCAAGCTTTTTGCGGCTTCGTGGTGAATCCCCTTTGCACCTTCGGGTAATTATTCTGTCCAAATTGTTCTGTCAAAAAATCATTCTGCCTGCCTTGCCGTATCGCGGGCATCTTGCCTGCCCTTCCGTATCTGGGGATTCTCTGTCGCAAGCTCCAAAATGGCTTTGCCGCACGAATTCCCCGTCGAGTTGAGGTTGCCAACCGCGCTAACGGCGGTGGTCTGGATCAATCGGAATTAGTTGGGCCGCTCTCCACCATTTTTTTCAAGGCAAGGAAATGCTTTTCACAGTAAGAGATTTTAACGGGTTTTCCGATGAGCATCCCTTGGATGGATAAATAATTCGATTTGCCATCACCTTGCACATGCAACTTGGCAATCTGTCCTAGAATATCTTGGAATTCCCGAGAACCATGCTCCCATTGCGCATGGTGCTCCGCGCATAGGCAAAGGGCATTTCCCTCATGGTCTAGCCACCGTGCATGCTGGTTCTTGACCAAACGGGCGTCTACAAAATGTGCCTCACCATTTCTTTTTGGAAAGGTATGTCCGCAAATCTGACATTCCCCCGAATACCACTCCCGAAGACTCTGTTTGACTTCGGGATTTTTCCCTTCGAGCTGATTAACAATTTTTGATCGTCTTCTTTCGGAGGGCAGCGGTTCGTTTTCACGATTTCCCTCAATTTCATCTGCGAGCTTTCCATCAACACGCTCCACGTTTTTTACATTCCCGCTCTCCTCGTCATACGAAAGATTCAACTCCGTTGCGCCCGGTCGATTTAGGTTTTGCAGCTCTTCCCGATATTCAATGTGCTCCGGGAGGGTTGGCGTCGACTGCGCCCTCCGCTTTTCCTCGGCCATTCTTCGTATGTCCGGGTCTCCAAGAAGGATTTCCAAAAGTTCAGGATCATCATTATAACCCAACTGTTTCGCGGCCTCTTGCTTTTGTTCGCTCACCCCAAATGAAACCCTATCCAGCCATCCTTTAGCCTTGGAAACATGGAATATCGGTTGCGGATTATCGTCTGTTGCTCCGGTATAAAGCGTTGCTTCTGTGAGTTCGCAAGGCCTCTTCCAAGAGCCATCCTTTGCTTGCAACCACTTTAGTTCCGAAAGTTCTTGGATAAGCTGCGATGAAGCAGTTGATCTTGACGATGCCTTGCTGTTCGGCTGATAGATTGCCTCAAAATAGGACTTATCAAGTGAGTTCATCATATCCCAGACGAGTACAGACGCATTGAACATATGGTCATATTCCTTAGAATCCACACTCGAATCAGAACCCTTGGCAAACAGGTTATGGATAAAAGGCGTAAGCTTGTAGTCTATATTCTTAGGGCATCGGCGGCGGCGTGCCCCCTTCTTTACGATTTTCGGATTATCCAATGCAGAACATTCTTCGGGTTCGATTCTCCAGCTGACTCCCAATGATTTGGCAAACGCAACAAACGTATTTCCCAATTCCTCATAGATATGGGATAGAAGTCGCTTTTGAACTCCATCCGCCGCCCCGAAAACTTCGGAAAGGAAGGTGGTTTCAAGCGGCTGATCTAGATAGCAATCTTGAGGTCGGTGGAATCCAGAAACAGCAGAATCAGGATTTAAGACTCCTTCTTCAATATCCTGTACGGGATTGTCATCGGTCAAAAATATCGCGCATTCTTTGAACTCATTTTTGATCCGCGAGGGTTCGCCGTTTTTCAAAACAGCAATGAATTTGCGCATGTGCTCAAGATGGTCTCTCAATGGTATTGAACCGCCCGCATTGTCTGTATAGACGGTTTTCAATATCCCTTTTACCTCAACCTCTTCGCTGTATTCACGAACGCCAAGTTCGGTCAGGAATTTGCGGATTTTCTCTTCTTTTTCTCCAGCAATGCTGAGCAGTTCCGAATCCAACACATCGATCCCTATCGGCAAATCCAGACCGGGCACGGGAAAGACAACATTTCGGTTGAGGGCACAAACCCATTCCCCGGAATTCAAAGGAATGCATGGAATGTTTTTGCTGCGAAGCGCAAATTTTTGTTCGTGCTCCGCTGCGTATAAGAAAAATTTCCTCGCCCACTCCAAGGTTTGTTGCTGAAAGAAGGAATCCGTCAGCCTCCCGATAATATCCCATGGATCGACTTCCTTGACTTCCAATTCTTTCAGCAAATATTGCCGCAAATCCGGGGTTTTGTCGGTGGTGATCTCTCCGCTGAGCCACTTTTTTGGCGACCCCCAAATAATCTCGAGCATGTTGCTCTGAAACAAGGGACGCAACTTCTCCCCACAAGCAAGCAGGGCATTGTTGGCGCTCGCATATTCCCCTTCCCGATCCGTCGGGAGATATTCGCCTTGTTCGAAGGTTTTGCGGACATTTTCATGGAGCGATCGGAACATCCATTGGTCAGGATACTTATTCAGCTCCTTGGTTGGGAGGCATTGCAGAAACGAGACATCCAACAATCCCATTTCCCTTACCGCTTCCAAACTCTCGCAAAGCAACAAGGACAACTGTTCGACAAGATACTGATTGAGCGAGTCGTTCTGCTTAATGGTTTCACGACTGGGTGTTGTCCGGAATGGGCCATTCACCAAAAATCCCAAATGGGTTTCAACTGCCGTTTCAAACAATACAAACAGGTGGTGCCCTACAGCGGGTACAATCTGGCCCTTCTCGTTTTGCTTAAATGCGATGGAGAGTGGACGGGGCCCCATCTTTTCGTGTTCGTTTACTTGGAATTCATCGACGCTCGGTTTTTGGAAAACGAGGTAGGTTTCGACCGATTCCCCATCTGTAAGCGTTACTTGGTCTTTGTCCTTGAGGTAATGGCCGCTTTTGTCGTCGGTCTTCCATTCAATATCATCAATGTTTACAGTGAACAACAGCGTTGTTTTCCCAAGATTTTTGAGCTTGGCCTCTATTTCCAGATACGCTTTTTCTTTGGTCTTATGCCTGTCTATATCTACGTAATCAGGTTTTACGTGATCATGATTGAATGGGAGGATAAATCTCGTTGCGTCCTTCTTCAGATCGACAGGCCGACTAATCGGTCTCAAACACCGCAGATTATACAATTCGAAGCTTTCATCACCTGAATGAATTTGGGGCGTGGCGGTGTACGCCAATACCGATTTAAACCCCAGTCCAAAACGTCCCGCTTTTTGAGGATCGGAGGCACTACTGCTTTTCCCGATGTTGCTGATCGCCTTCACATGTTCTTCGGTGAATGGCGTGCCGTTGTGCTCAACAATCAATTGGTCATGACGTAGTTCAAAAGAGATGAGATTCGCTCCATGATCATCCGCATTTTGAAGCAGCTCATAAACAAAGTGGGAAGGGTCGGCGTACAGCTCGACAATCGATTTGTATTGGTCGGTATCTTCTCCAAGGCGTCGAATATTATCATCCGTAATAGCGGCATAATTACTGGGCATTTTGTTCCTCCACAATCAGGGTTCGTATGACGAGGAGGCGGGCGTGGATGTCGGCGGCGGTGTGTTCCTCTTTCCGCTGGAGATTGTGGTGCTGTTTCATGGCTGGTTATCCTCGGGGTTCCCGTTGTCGCGCAGTTCGGCCTCCAGATCTTCAATGGCGGGAAGGCTCGATTTCAGGTTGTCGGGCAGGCAGCGGGTCAGTTCATATTTTGAGACGCCGATGGGTTTGTGAATGTCACTCAAGGCATATTCCACGACGACGCGATCGCGGGACTTGCATAACAGGATGCCAATGGTTGCGGCGTCCTGCTCACCGCGCAACTGCTCGTCAGCCGCTTTGAGATAAAAGTTCATCTTTCCGGCATATTCCGGCTCAAACTCATCCATTTTCAGTTCAATCACCACATAGCAGTGCAGTCGGGTGTGGTAGAAAAGGAGATCGATAAAAAAATCGCGGTCGCCCACTTGCAGTACCTTTTGCCTGCCGACAAACGCAAAGCCCGCACCCAGTTCCAGCAGGAATTGGATGATATGGTTGGTCAGTGCCGTTTCAAGTTCACGCTCGTTGGCCTCTTCGGTCAGCGTCAGAAAATCAAACGTGTAGGGATCTTTGAGCAATTGCCGGGCAAGATCCGACTGCGGGGCGGGAAGTGTTTGCGCAAAATTGGTAATCGCTTTTCCCTCGCGCCGATAGAGTCCGCTTTCGATCTGATGCACCAGCACGCTGCGGCTCCAGTTGTTCTCGATGGTTTTGCCCACATAATAGAGAGCCTCATCCACATCCGCGCATTTGGAAATGATTTCTCTGTTGTGTCCCCACGGAATCTGTACCAATTTGGCCACAGCTTGCGGCCATTTTGATCCGATTAAATTCAGTCGTCCGGATGGTTGATCTGTTTGCGAAACAACCTGTGTCGTTATTGATTTTTCAATTTGGTCACAGGCTGTGACTGAATTACAAAGCCCTTCGGAATAAAACTTTACCCACCGAACAATGAAGCGAAGATTGGCTTCCGAAAACCCCTTCATGTCCGGGAATTCAGCCATCAAATCCACACTGAGCTGTTTCAGGAAGCCGCTGCCCCACTTCGCGTTCTTTTCCCGTTCAACGATGTCCGCACCCAGCTCCCAGTAAAAGGTCAGCAACGCCGAATTGACCTGCACGGCGGCTTTGAGTTGCGCCTGCCGGACGCGCAGTTTCAATACTTTCAACCAATCGCGATACTCATCTGTCCTGCTTGCTTCATTCATGGCTGTTTATTCCTCCACCATCAAGGTTCCAAAGACCACGGGGCGGGCGTGGATGTCGGCTGCGGTGCGGGCGGCTTCGAGGGCGGCGCGCTTTCGATCATAGTCGGCATTGGCGTTGTCGAGTTGGGCTTGTTTCATCTTGCGGATCTTGTCGTTGGTGGCGGCCTCCAATTGGCCTTGGAGCACCGATAGGCGGGCACGATGGCTGGCATCGAGACTTTCGATTCGGTAGCGGGCAACCTGTATTGTTTTTTCGATGTGCCGGGCTTTTTCGGCCTCCCAACGGGCGTGGTGAAGGTGGTCAAGGGCTCGTTTGTTTTCGTCGGACACCTGATGTTCCGAGGGCTCGATTCCAATTCCGGCTTCAGCTTGCGCGAGGAGTCGTTCCGAAAGCTCCGGCACTGAGCAGATGGGAACGAGGCGCAGTTCCGGACGCAGCCCTTTCATTTCCCATGCGTAGATGGCGAATGCGTGCCGACCGCTCGGCAGGGAGTCGTCCTGGATGCGGAACGCGGTGTGTACAGGTTCCGGGGCATCGAGGATTGCGGCGGACTGCATTACAAGAGGGTGCAGCGGCATGATGAACTGGGCTTCGCGGTGGTCTGAGGCCGTCGCGGAATCGAAGGTCAACTGGCAATGTGGTTCGCCGCCTTTGAGGTAGTTTCCCCATTCGCGGAACAGGCGCGACTGGGCACCGCCCAATTTCTGGAAATCCTCCAGCAACCGGTTGCGCGCCTCCTGTGCAAGACGCAGGGTTTTGAGCGTGTCCTGACCGAGGATGGCGTCTGGATTCCCTGTCCGCTGCTGGAGATAGTTGGCGACCATGCGCTGAATGGAGGCCGGAGAAAGCCAATAGTTTTCCGCCTCCTGCAGCTCGCACTCCGTCGCCTTGGACGGCAACCGGATGCCGAAGAGTTCATGTTCCTGTTCTTCGAGCCTCCTTTGCTCCTGAATTTTACCGATCTCGTTGTCGGCCAATTGTTCGAGTTTTTTTCGCCGCTCGGCCTCCGTGAGCTGGAGATTTTGGGCAATGCACTGGATCTCTTCGCAAAGACCCCCGAGGATTTCCTCGCATTCGCCAATGCTGGCCTCGAAGACGCCGATGCGCATGAGGCAGCGTTCGTAAATATCGGCATCGACGGTGCAGGGAACCACCATATTCACGATAGCTACGGCTTCACTCTTTTGTCCCCGGCGGTCGATGCGGCCGATTCGTTGCTCGATGCGCATGGGGTTCCAGGGCAGGTCATAATTCACCATAACGTCGCAAAACTGGTAGTCGAGCCCCTCGCACCCGACTTCGGAGAAGAGCAGGACATCGAGGGCCTCTTTCTCTTCGCGGTTGCGCTCAAAGCGGAAACGCAATTCCAGCCGCTCCTCGTCCTTCACCCCGCCATGCACCAGTCCGACGCGCAATCCGTCGTTGCGCAACCGGCGTTCAAGGTAGCGCAGCGTGTGGCGGAAGCTGCTGAACACCATCGCCTTGTTGTTCGGCAGGGTCTCCTTTTCCTTGAGGATGTGCAGCAGAGCTTCGTATTTCGGGTCTTCCATGGGCAACGATCTGGCCTGTTCCATCACCGTTTTGGCACCCTGCTTTAATGCCTCTACCACGCTGTCGGCATCCGCCTGCCCATCCGGATCCCCATCAAGCCACTCCAGATCATCGAGGCGCCGTTGCAGGATATCCTCGATGAACGGAGCCAGCCCGAAGAGGCAACTGGCGGCTTGGCGGCGGATCGTGGACATCATGAAGTTGACACTTGTGCCGCCATGCACCGCCGCCAGCACGCTGGCTTGATATTCCAGCAGGCTGTCGTGCAATCGCTTCTGTTCGGGAGTAAACGGCACAGATACGGTTTCGGGCTTGCGAACGCAGAAGGTGCCGATATCGCGGCGACGTGTCCGGTTAATGATCCGCGAAAAGCTATGGAAGCCTTCTATCCGGTGGATTAATGCGACTCGCCCATCTCGATCGATCCCCGGTTCTTCCAGCGCTTGGACGACCTCCACGAAAACGGGATCTTGTGCGAGGATCGATTGTCCCCACGCGGTGGCAGCCGCCTTGGCGAGCGCTTCGCGAGCTTCGTGCTGCCAGCCATCGCCTCCGGCGCGGGCAGCGCTCAACGCCTGGTTGATGAAAGGGTTGGGCTCGGCCATGTGGGCAAAGGTTTCCTGATCAATGACCAGATCGGGTCGAAGCAGATTGAGCAACGTGAAGAGGTCGTTGTTTCCGAGTTGCACAGGTGTGGCGGTGAGGAACACCACCGCCTCGGCATGTTCGCAAAAGAACCTGACCGCCTGATGGGCTAACGTATTGGAATTGCGCACGTGGTGGGCTTCGTCAACGATCACCAAGTCAAACTTGGGCGGCGGATCCAGTTGCAGTAAACCTAATTGTTTTCCGCCCCTTCCGGTTTTTCCGTGCAGCACGGTTTCGTCCTGCAGCAAGGAGTAGGGAACGATGCACTTGGCATACTTGTCGGGCCATTTCTCCTCCAAGTCGGTTTCACGGATGCAATACCGCAGGGTGTTTCCATCGAGGGAGTCGAAGCGTTCATCGAAACGCCGCATCTCCAACTCCCATTTGCGTTCGGCGACCAGCGGCTTGGGACAGACCACGAGCACGGTTTCGACATTGCTGCGGGCCTGCAGCTCGCGCATGATGAGCCCGGCCTCGATGGTCTTCCCGACCCCGACACTGTCGGCAACCAGGATGCGGGGCTGATCCGACTGGATGATTTTGAGCGCCGGACGGAATTGGTAGGGTACGAAATCGATCCGGGCGGCGTTCAGCGAATAGAGCGTGGAAAGCGACGGATGCCGAATTTGCAGGGCGGTCAGCAACGCATGAAGCTCGTTCAGCCAGATAAACTTTGGTTTTTCCTCCAGCGGAACCAGCTGGAGTTGGGACAGGTAGAAGGGCTGGGGTCGGTTGTCCATGAAGACCATGCACCGGGAAGAAGGAGTGGAACCTTCAACCGACAGCACCGCACCGGTCCGGGATGGGTCGCTTGCCAGAAAAACCAACGAGCCTGTCTGTATTCCGGTTCGGGGTTGTTGCGCTTCCGGCGTAGCAACCGGCGGGGGAGTTTCGGTCTTTGGTGTGACTTCATCTCCTTTTCGAAGAAGCTTCTGCTTCAGCGTTTTGGCGGCATCCACCAGCGAAACCGAAGCACCGACAAACACCAAAAACCGCTGAAGCGTGTCGGCATCGCGATAGGCATCATCTTCGTCAAAGCCAGTTGCCCCCAGATGCGCCCAGCGGTTGCGTATGGTTTGCATCTCCTTGGCATAGTGGTGATCCTGCTGCGAAAAATTGCGGCGGGATGAAAGGACGTACCAGTTCTTGTCGAGCACCCGCAACAAAGCCGCCAAATCGAGTTGAAGGAGGTCTGCCTGTTTCCCGATCCGTTCGCGTTGCGAGTAGGAAAGATTTGGCAACACCAGATGATCCCACCATGACTGGTCCAACGGCGGCAGGGCTGCTGCAAGAAACCGAGCAAGCTCCCGAGTGGCCGCAGCCAGCAAGGCCGACATTTTCCCAGCAAACTGTTCCTCCGCCATTTGTGCCCCCTAATCAGATCCAACCTTATGCTTCATTGCGCCCGACACCTATGCGAGTGTCCGGCGCATTGGATAGGTATGCAAAACATTGCAACAGA
>CAYOBH010000022.1:0-15124 GCA_964402125.1 uncultured Verrucomicrobiota bacterium | reverse complement strand
TATGAAAGTACCGGTCAGTTGGCTGAAGGAATATGTTGATTTTGAGGACAGCATCGAGGGGTTGGCGGATAAGCTGACTTTTGCGGGCTTGGAAGTGGAAGCGATCGAGACGATCGGTTCGGATTTTGCGGGCGTGGTGGTGGGTCAGGTGCTGGAGATCGAACCGCATCCGGATGCGGATAAGCTGCGCCTCTGCACGGTCAACTATGGCGCGGAAGAACTGATGAAGGTGGTTTGCGGCGCACCGAATGTAGAGGTGGGCGGTAAATATCCTTTTGCGCCGGTCGGTACAACGCTGCCGTGCGGAATTACCCTTAAAAAAGCGAAAATCCGGGGCGTGGAGTCGATGGGTATGCTCTGTGCGAAAGATGAGCTCGGTCTGGGCGAAGATCATTCGGGCCTGCTGGTGCTCGACGCGGAACTGGAGCCGGGAACGCCGTTTGTCAAAGTCTGGGGCGAACCCGAAACGGTAATTGAGCTCGAAATTACCCCCAACCGCCCGGACTGTCTTTCGATGATTGGCGTGGCGCGCGAAATGGCGGTGCTCTACGGCTCCAAACTGAAGCTGCCGAAGGTGGAGATTTCCGAGACCGCAAATCCCGTTGCGGAGGAGATTTCGGTGCGCGTTGACGATGCACAGAAATGCCCGCGCTATACGGCGCGTGTGCTCAAGGGCGCATCGGTCGGGCCGTCGCCCGAGTGGATGCAGAAGCGGCTGGCGGCGGCCGGCGTTCGACCCATCAGCAACGTGGTTGATGTTACCAACTATGTCATGCTCGAAACCGGTCATCCGCTGCACGCCTTTGATAAAACGCTGGTGGCTGGCGAACAGATTATTGTGCGCGCCGCGAAGCCCGGCGAAAAAATGCACACGCTCGACGATGTTGAACGTACGCTGACCGAAAACATGTTGGTGATTGCAGACGCAGAAAAGCCGTCGGCGGTGGCGGGCATTATGGGCGGAGCGGACAGCGAGATTAAGGACGACACCTCGACCATTCTGCTCGAAGCGGCAGCGTTTGAACCGTCAACGATTCGCCATACGGCGAAGGCGCTGGGGCTGACGACCGATTCTTCCTACCGTTTCCAGCGCGGTGTAAACACGGACTCCGTCGATTGGGCGAGCCGTCGGGCCGCTGCGCTGATGTGCGAACTGGCGGGTGCTCAACTCTGCACCGGCAGTGTGGATGTGTATCCGCAGCCGAAGGAGCCGGTGCGTATTCCGTTCAGTTATGAGCGCGTCGAGGGGTTGATCGGCTCCGGCGTGAGTGTGGCGCAGATGCGCCGTATTTTCTCGGCGCTCGAAATTGGGCTGGAGGACGACAACGGCGCAACGGCGGTTGCGGTGGTGCCGAGTTTCCGTCTCGATCTGGAGCGAGAAGTGGATCTGGTGGAAGAGATTGCGCGGATTCATGGAGTCGATAATGTCCCGGCGAAAACGCCGCTGGCGAAGGTGATTCCCGGAACAGACGATTCGCGTGTGCGCGCCATCGGCGGACTGCGCAACCGATTGCAGGGGCTGGGCGCGAGCGAGATTATGAACTATACGCTGGTGAATCATCCGCTGCTCGACCTGTTTAATAAGGAAAACCGCGAGAGCCGCGAGGAACTGCCGCATCCCATCAGTATCGATCAGTCGGTGATGCGCACGTCGCTCATTCCGCAGTTGGTGGAAAGTCTGGGCCGCAATCATTCGCGGCAGATTAACGAAGCCTGTTTTTATGAGCTGGGCCGTACGTTTAATCGGGTTGACGGTGCGCCGGTGCAGACCGAAATGGTTTCGCTCGGTATGATGGGCCCCGTCGGACGGTCGCTGCTCAATAAGCGCGCACCCGTTTCCGACGAAGAAATGTTTGTCTGGATGAAGGGGCTGGTGGAGCAGCTGCTCGCTGCACAGAAGCTCGAAAATGGACTCTTCAAAGCAGCAAACCGCCCGGAATTTGAAGCGGGAAAAGCGTTGGCGATTGAGCTGGACGGCGAGACTGTCGGCTGCATGGGGCTGATTAATAAGACGGCGCGCGCGGAGTGGCGACTGAATGGTCCGGTTGCTGCGGCGGAGCTTCGGCTGGAAGCACTGCTGAAGAATGCGTTTAAGATTCCTAAGACCGAGGTGCCGGCGCAGTTTCCGTCGATGAGCCGCGATATTGCGCTGATCGTTGATGTTTCGGTGAAGCATGAAGATGTCGTAGCGTTGATTCACAAGGCCGATCCGAAGGATCTGGAGAGCTTCGGGCTCTTTGATATCTACCAAGGCAAGGCGATTGAGAAAGGCAAAAAGAGTCTGGCTTATAACTTTGTCTACCGCTCTGCCACGCAGACGCTGACCGACAACAAAGTCAACAAGGCGAACCAAAAACTCGCCGAGTTTCTCTGTAAAGAATTGGGGGCTTCGCTGCGCGAAGGATAAAAACCATGCGGTCCGCCCAATCCATGCTGTGGGGGATTCTGCTTGCGCTGCTTGCGGTGGAGACGACGTTTTCTGCACCAGCAGATTCGCGTTTTCGTGCACATCCGGAAGAGCGGGCCGCGTTGGCGGAACAGATTCGCGTACGACGGAGCGCCGAAAAAACCAGCGCCGTGGCGTGGGCGCAGTCGCACGGGGTGTCCGTTCGGGAAGTGCGCGATGGCCACGTGCGCGAGCTGATGAAAGTGAGCGACGGAAAGCCGATCTATTTCACCACCTACAACAAAAATGCGGCCATCTCCACCGCCGCCAATCTCGTGCGTGACGATGCTTCGTTCGGCGTGGACGGCAGCGGAATTGTTGTCGGTGTCTGGGACGGCGGCGCTGTGTTGACCAATCATGTTGAGTTGGTGGGGCGGGTTACGATGGTTGATGATGCGGAGTTCGATAATCACGCCACGCATGTGGCTGGAACCCTTGGCGCTGCAGGAGTGAATTCTAATGCGAAAGGCATGGCTCCGGCGGTATCGATCAAGTCCTATGAGTGGAACAATGATATCGTCGAGTTGACCTTGGCCGGAGCTGACGGTCCGGGACAGCGCGATGCTGTTTATCTCTCAAATCATTCTTACGGGTATGATATTATTGACTCGTTCGACTATTATCTATTTGGGCTCTACAACGACGACGCAAGGGATATGGATCAGGCGCTGCATGCCATGGAATATTGCCTGCCGTTTATCGCCGCCGGGAATGAACGAACGAGTTCGCTGAACGGGTACGACACCATCACCATGTTCGGTGTCGCGAAAAACACCATCACGGTCGCAGGGGTGAATGATGCGGTTTCGTACGGCATTCGTTCGCTGTCTCGCGCCGGCATATATTCTTCCAGCAGTTTTGGGCCGGCAGATGACGGACGCATTAAGCCGGACATTGTGGCTAACGGGGTTCAACTCTACTCTTGTGGAAGCGCGGGAAAAACCGACTATTATGAATCAAGCGGGACCAGCATGGCTACGCCCAACGCCTGTGGCTCCGCAGCTTTGCTGGTGGAGTTTTACCGCAATCAGACCAGTGGCGGTGCCATGCGCGCCAGTACACTCAAGGGACTTATCATCCACACTGCGGACGATCGGGGACGGCCCGGTCCGGATTATCAGTACGGCTGGGGGCTGATGAATACGAAGGCCGCTGCCGCTGTGATCCGCGATGTCACCGAAGCGCACCCTGAGCGCATGATCGATGCCGAGCTCACCGCCACCAGCATGAGCCGAAGCTACACCGTTTCTTCCTCCGGATTGTCACCGCTTCGGGTGACCCTCTGCTGGACCGATCAGCCCGGACTCTCGAACGGCTCGATCGATGATGAACGCAGCCCCGATCTCGTGAACGATCTGGACCTGAAGATGATCGGTCCAGATGGACAGACCCACTATCCCTATTCACTCAGTTATGCCGCGCCGACCGCCAACGCGGTAACCACCGGCGAAAATTCGCTCGATAATGTCGAGCAGGTGCTGATCGACCTGCCCGTGCCCGGCGACTACACCATCATCGTCGATTGCGATGAAGCGCTGCGCTACTATTCCGGACGACCGCGCCCTTCCTTGAAAAAGGGCGGCACGCAGCCGTACTCGCTGCTCATCAGCGGCGGCACAGGCGATGCCGACGGCGATGGTCTGCCGGACGACTGGGAACTCGCCTTTTTCGACAGCGAAACCAACGCCGTTGCTTCTGCCGATGCGGATGGAGACGGAGCCGACAATCGTTCGGAATATGTCGCCGGCACCGATCCGACCGACTCCGTCGACTTCTTTTCCGTCAGCGAAGACTCTTCCGCCTCGGATGCCGGATTTGCGCTCTCGTGGGAACCGCTCTATGGGCGATTATATCAGGTCAACTGGACCACCAACCTGACCCTGCCGTTTGTGCCGATTTCCGAGGCGCTGACCTATCCCGTCGGAACCTACACCGACTCCGTCCACCGCGCCGGCACACAGCATTTTTACCGGATCGGCGTAGAATTAAATCCGTAGCTCTTCGATAAGGGAACGCAAGCAGTGAATTTTCAGGATTTATCGGCAGGATTTATTCTGCCGGATATTGCATCTCGCATTGTCCGTTGCCATTAACAAAAGAAATGTCGAATCCTTTGGCGAGTTCGATGACTTTGAAGCTGATTTTCGACTCGCTCTGGAGTAGGTTGCAGTAAACAGACATAGAATTCACGTCTTCTGTGAGGAGGAATGCAGCATCCTGATCTTCGGCTTGTGCAATGATCTTGAAATCATCTTTGACTGCATCCCGTTGGCCGGATCCGGATTTCTTTCTATAATCCTAGCAGCCTGTCGGAGTTAAAACTCCGACAGGCTGCTAGCCAACCCCGAACAACACATGGAAGCCGCCACCTCACAGTCCCGGTTGCTGAATGCCATCGGACGACTCGTTTTCACCGGACGAAAAAAGGTCATCCACCTCACCTCCATGCACGCCGAATCCGAGCAATTGCAACGCATTCTGACGCAAATCGGCGGTTTTCTCAACCAGCTGAATCGAACTGCGGAGCAGTTGAGCAAAGAAGCGAGATGGGCCATCATTTTATCCGCAGCATTTGTTAAGTGGTTAAAAGGAAAAGTTCTTCAGGCGACATCCGACGGCCTTCAATTGCTTATTCCAGCCTTGGAGTGAAAATCCAACTGCTCCATTTAGGTTCATTCCTGAAAAACGCCACCGGCGTAGCGGCGGCGTTACCGCTTTTGTAGCGACGGGTTCGACTATAGTTCTGAACGGTCTTTCTATTCGGAAAATGAGTATGTCCCGGCCATAAACGGTACACTCGCCATCCCGGAACAGATTTTCCATTGCTCACCCTCTTTGGTGAGCGTCAGGGCATAGCGAAAAAGCGTTTCAACTTCCTTCCCTTCACTTTGATAAGAAATCGGTAATTCAACGAGCACACTGGCAAGCGTGGAAAGCGCTTCAACATGAAATTGGCGATGCTTCCCCCAGCGAATATGGGTCATGCTCTCAAAGTCTCGCTTGAAGGCAGAGCGTAGGTCATCGTGCGTCTTAAAAACCTCGTTTTCATTGGTTCCAAACAGAAGGATCGGCCTTGAAACCGACAGGAGAGACATGCACCGCTCGATACTTCTCTGCGCGTAACTATCAAGAAAATCCTTAACCGTGTCCAAGACCGCCTGTTTTTCATTAGTCATTGTTTCACTCCTCCTTGTTAGTTGAACGTCATTTTACCCTTTGCTGGAGTCCGCGCATCGTGCGCGGGTTCAGCGATAGGGGTCAGAAATTTGGTCGCTGTTCCTTTGTTCAAGTGTCTCGATGATACATGAAACGACCGATGGTAATCAGTATCGTAATCAGTATCCTCATGCAGAGCAAGATACCGGGTGTTGCCAGCAGCAAGCCGGCAAAGGTAAAGAGCTTCTTCGGCTCTGCACGGAGGAATGCTGCAGCAGCAAACGCAACAGCGAAGGTCGTGACTACCAGATTGACGAAGAAGCCAGATTCCTCAAACCAGTCGCCGGAGGTCTGCTGGTTGAGAAACCACCCGACTGTCAGGACAAGGCTTATGCTTCCTAGAACCAGAGCCGTGATCGTGCATGTTGGTTTCATCATCATTTTTCAGCTAACGATTAGGCAGAAACGGCATCTGCCTAGTATTTCCTTAACACAGCTTCCTCCACACGGTAGGGAGATTGGCATGGATAAAGAGGCGGTGGAAAGGAAAATGTCGGGCAAAGATGCCCGCGATACGACAGGGCAGGCATGTAGTTCGGCCTTCAGGCTGTTGGAAAAACAGACCGTGGGACACGCTGAAGCGTGAACTACAAACGGATTGTGGAGCTTGTGCTACGCCCCGATGCGGCCTATGCGTGGGACACGCTGAAGCGTGAACTACAAACGGATTGGAAACAACGAACGAAGTTGATCCGTCTGCTGGTCGAACGGTAGTCGTGGGGGTGCGTGATAAAGTCGGCGCTTCCGGCTTGGTTTGGGGGTGCGGTTTAGGCATTATCCCGCCTTCTTTTCGGCAAGGTCGGTTTGGCTCTTGTTTTCTTAGTAAGGATGGAGCGGTTTTTTGGAAGCACAGGTTGGTCAGTTTGATATTTTGGGGCGCGATCCTTCGTGTAAGGCGCGGCGCGGTCGGCTCCATACAGCGCACGGAACGGTGGAAACGCCGGTTTTTATGCCGGTGGGTACGCAGGCCACGGTGAAGTGCATGACCCCTCGTGAGATGGAGGAGATGGATTGTGAGATCCTGCTGGGCAATACCTATCATCTGAACGATCGCCCGGGGCCGGATCTGGTCGAACGGATGGGCGGACTGCATCCGTTTATGGGCTGGGATCGCTCGATATTGACCGACAGCGGCGGATATCAGGTGTTCAGCCTCGGGAGCATGAATAAAATTACCGACGAGGGCGTGGCGTTTCAGTCGCACACCGACGGGCGGAAGCTTTTTATCGGGCCGAAGGAGTCGATGGCGATTCAGCGGAAACTCGGCTCCGACATTGCGATGGTTTTTGACGAGTGTGCTCCTTACCCGTGCGAAAAGGATTACGCTTGCAAAGCGGTGCGCAGAACCCTAGATTGGGCGGCTATTTGCAGGGAAGCACCTCGAGCAGATGGGCAGCTGTTTTTCGGCATTGCACAGGGCAGCGTTTTTGCTGATTTGCGCGAGGAGTGCGCCAAGACGCTGGTAGAGATGGATTTTGACGGCTATGCGATTGGTGGCGTGAGCGTTGGGGAACCCGATGAGCTGATTCTGCGGGGGGTGGACGATACGGTGGATCATCTGCCGCAGGAGAAGCCGCGCTACCTGATGGGCGTGGGTGAAATGGCTCAGATGGTGGAGTCGGTGGCGCGCGGAGTCGATATGTTCGACTGCGTGATTCCGACGCGGCAGGCGCGCAACGGAACGGTTTCGACGCGGCGCGGACGCTACCCTGTGAAGGCGGCGGTCTATAAGGAAGACACCCGTCCACTGGAAGAGGGATGCACTTGCTACGCGTGCAGGCACTTTACGCGGGCATACGTGCGGCATCTGCTGAATGTGGGCGAGATTCTGGGGCTGCGGTTGGTGACGATGCATAATTTGCATTGTTATCTGGATTTTATGAGGGATATGAGGAAGTCGATAGAGGCAGGGAGCTTCGATGCGTTCCGCAAGGAGTTTCACGCCGGCTATCGCGTGATTTGTGAGGAGCATACGGTGCGCAGCGAGTAATGCGATCGTGCGTGATTTCCGAATGCTCTACATATTGGCTGATTTTGCATTGAACGTTTCGCATTTAATTTAGAATAAGGAATCGAAGGAGAGTTACTGAATGAGTCTATTACCGTTAGCAGCAGCAGAACAGTCGCCCTATGGAATGATGGGCATGTTCGCCATTTTTTTCGGCATAATGTATTTCTTGATGATCCGACCCCAGCGCCGTAAAGAAAAAGAGCGCAAGGAGATGATTGCCACGCTGAAGAGCGGGTGCCGCGTCATGATGTCGAGCGGGATCATCGGTCAGGTAACGAATGTGAAGGAGCATACGCTGATTGTTCGAATTGCGGAAAACACCAAGGTTGAGGTGGTCCGCGGAGCGATTGTGCAATTGCTGGAAGATGGTGAAACTCCCTCGGATATTGGACCAAGGAACTAGAAAGGGTCTCTACAATGGATAAGAATAGAAAATGGAAGTGGTTGTTGTTTGGCGGCCTTTTGGTTTGTTCCATTTGGATGATTACACCGCCCGGTGACATTAAGGATGACAAAGGTAATATTGTTAAAAAGGGTAAGATCAATCTGGGTCTCGACCTTCAGGGCGGTTCCAGTTTTATCGTTCAGGTCGACCGCGAGGACGTGCAGAGGAAGCTGAAAGAGTCGGGGAGTAACGTCAGCCTGGAGGAACAGGTCGAGAGGGTGCGCGAGGCGGCTGTGGAAATGATCCGGCGCCGTGTTGACGTTTCCGGTACGGCCGAAACGGAGATTTATAAAGAAGGCAATGACCGCATTAATGTACGCCTCCCGGGAGTGGCCGCTGAGGCCCACGACGCTACCCGTGAAATGATTGAAAGGGATGGCGTGTTGGTCTTTAAGCTGGTGGATATCAACAGCGATCAATACGTTGCGGAGCTTATGACGGAACGACCTGCTCCCGACGGCTTTGAGATGGGGGCTGGATATTATCTGCGCGAGGAGGGGGCTCCGAAGCTGGTTCGTGAAGATTATGAAAAGCTCAAAGATTACGGGGATTTCCCGGCGGACCTTATGCTGGAAAAGGAAACCCTTGAAGATGGCACTGAGATTTACCGCCCGATCTTTATTGAAACCCGCATCATGATGACGGGTGCCGATATTACGAGTGCTCAGACCGGAACGGATCCGATGAACGGCGGATTCACGGTCGATCTAAAATTCGGCAAAGACGGCACCAAGGAATTTGCTGATTTGACCCGTGAATATGCAGCCATAGAAGGGCAACGTGCCGGACGTCAATTGGCGATTATTCTGGATGATGTTTTTTACAGTGCACCCGTGCTTCGAACGCCGATCCTGAATGGGGAGGCGGTAATTTCCGGAAGCTTTACGGCCGATGACGTTAAGCAATTGGCGAATATTCTGCGCGCAGGCTCGATGCCGGGTCGTGTTAAGGTGATCGAAGAACGTGTAATTGATCCCACGCTGGGTAAGGCTTCGGTCGAGAGCGGCGTTTCGGCGATTGTCTGTGGCGGCATTGCTGTCGTTGTCTTTATGGCCTTTTATTATATGATTCCCGGTTTAGTTGCCGATGTATCGCTGATCTTCATGCTGCTCCTGCTTCCCGTCGGGATGAAGCTTGCAGCCGGATTTCTTGGCGTTGCGGCCGGATCATTGGAGGGTAACGATGCGATCGGGCTTCCAACCCTCACACTTTATGGTATTGCGGGTATTGTTTTGACGGTGGGTATGGCGGTGGATGCCAATGTGCTGACGTTCGAACGTATGCGCGAGGAGTGGAAGGTTGGAAAATCGATTCACGGGGCAATTAATGCCGGTTATAACAAGGCGTTCAGCACCATTTTTGACTCCAATATAACCACGCTGCTGACGGCGGTTATTCTCTACATTACGGGGTCGGGACCTATTCGCGGTTTTGCTGTAACCCTGAGCGCCGGTATTCTGGTGAGCATGTTCATTGTGCTGGTGATTACACGCATGATATTCACGATCATGGCCGAAAAGGGGATGCTGAAAACGATCAAAATGCGTTCGATCCCGTTCCTCGCAAACGTCAAGGTGGATTTTCTCGGTAAGCGGAAAATCGCCGCCATCCTTTCGCTGGTTCTGATTGTGGGTTCCTGGGCGTGGTTTGCTCATAAAGGCCCTGCTAACTTTGGGATCGATTTCACCGGTGGTACGATTATTCCGTTCACATTTGCTGAAAAGCAGGATTCCGATGTTATCCAGAGTGCATTAGAAAAAGCCGGATTTACCTCTGCCAAGATTGATTATCAGACCAAGAAGGATGGAACCCAGTTCCTTGAAGTAAAAGTGAAAGAGTCCAAAGAGGATGAAGTTCAGCGAGCCGTCGATACGGTTACGAACCTGGACGGAAGCTATGTTGTGGATGCAGATGGAGAATTCGTCAACATTGGTTCACAGATCGGCAACGAATTGAGGAACCGCAGTATCAAGGCGATCATTTTTTCGATCATCGGGATTGTTATTTATCTTTCCATCCGCTTTGAGTTTTCGCTTGCTGTCGGTGCAATTGTGGCGCTCGCGCATGACGTACTCGTCGTCGTCGGACTTTTCTGTCTCTTGGGTCGCGAGCTGAGTATGCCGATTATTGCAGCGGTGCTGACGATTATCGGTTATTCGGTGAACGACACGATTGTGATTTTTGACCGTATGCGTGAGGCTCGGTCCCTACAGTCGGGCAAAACCTATAAGGAAGTTGCCAATGGTGCGATTAATCAAACCCTCAGTCGTACGTTGTTGACCTCGGTCACGACGCTGTTGCCGGTGCTGTCGCTGTTACTTATTGGCGGTGGTGCCGTGGGCGACTTTGCACTCGCACTCTTCATCGGTATTGTGTTCGGTACCTATTCATCCATCTTCATCGCTACACCGGTGGCACTGATGCTGAACGGGGAAATAAGAAAAAAAGAGAAGGTGGTAACGGAGTAGACGTTCTCTGACATAATCGCTATCTTTTGAAGCGCCCTGTACAGAACGGGGCGCTTTTTTTACATGGATAGAATTAATGAGTCAAAAAGAACCAAGAATGCCTGACCCGATGATGGGCTGGTTGCTGCGCCGCGTGTTGGATCCTTCGGTTTCACCGGAGAGCCATCTGAACCGGACACGGCTGGGGATGCTTGCGGGCTGGACCGGCGTTATGCTGAGTCTGCTGCTTTCGCTGACCAAAGGTTGGCTGGGGTGGGTCTCCGGCAGCGTTTCGATGCTGGCTGATGCCACGAATAATTTGGCGGACGTGGGCAGCAGTCTGGTGATTGCGCTAGGGTTCCAATGGTCGCGCAAGCCGCAGGATGAAAAGCATCCGTTTGGGCACGGACGAATTGAGGCCGTGGCTACGCTGGTGCTCTCAATTGCGCTGATCCTGGTGGGGGCCGAGGTGGCCCGATCCGGTATTGTGCGGTTGATACGGCCACAGCCGATCGATGCGCCGGGTTGGTTGCTGGTGACATCTGTCGTTACCGTTGGAGTGAAAACCTGGATGGCGCTTTTTGCTCGTGCATTGGCGAAGATGACCAGGTCGCAGACGCTGGAGGCGGATGCGTGGAATCATGCCTTTGATATTATCTGCACCCTGATGGTCGTTTTAGCACTGATCTGTTCACGTTTTGGCTGGGGCGCACTCGACGGTTGGATGGCGGTGGGCGTGGCCTTCTTTATTCTCTACACCGGCACGGGATATGCCCGCGAGGCGATCGATAATCTGCTCGGCGAAAAGCCCGATCCCACCTGTGTTCGCGAGGTGTATAAAGCGGTCGTTGAGATGGATCCTGTTTTCGGCGTGCATGATATTATGATTCATCAATACGGTGATGTGCGCATGGTTTCGTTCCACATCGAGGTGGATGCCAATCTGAGTTTAATGGATGCACATACGATTTCTGAAGCGGCGGAGGCGGCTGTGGAATCCATGTTGGGGTGGCGCGCTGTGGCGCATCTGGATCCGGTCGATCGTTCCCATCCGTTGTTTGATAAACTTTCTGCCCTGCTGAAGACGTTTGTTGCGGACGATCCCCGACTGGCCGATATGCATGATCTGCGTGCCGAGGGCGCGGAGATGCCCTATTCGGTATCGTTCGACTTGGTGGCCGATATGGAGGTTGCCCGTTCTGATTATGATGAAATCCGGAACGCCTGTCTGTCGATGCTGCGGAGTGAGTTGGGGCCGCAGATCGGTCGAATGGAAATCGGGGTGGAAGCGGCGGTAGAGAGCGCTCCCATGGCGCGGCGGGTTTTTGAGGGGCCTTGTTGAGTCTCTCTTAATCCCTGATCTTAGATCAGGGAAAATTCGAATTTCGGAATTTGGGCTTAGGATTTTCACAATCGGTAAACATACAAGATTGCGGTCGGTTGTATTTAGTTGGAAAACAAGATGTCCTACAGCTCAAACTTATGTTTCAATGCGACGCTATTTAATTTAGGAGATGGTGATTTTTGATTGGAGGTTTTCATGGGTGGTTTTCCTGGAAATACGGCCTGGATTGGGGAATTTATTCCGGATCTGGATTCAAAAATGGAACAATTTGTTGTCGATTCCAATGAGGTAGACGACGAACTCGTCCAGATTTTTATTGAAGAGCTGACGCGATTGGCCGGCGAGCTTTGCGAAGGACTGGCAAATAATGATGCACAGATGATTCGTGGATCTGCCCATTCGATCAAGGGGATGGGCGGAACGATTGGGTTGCCGGAAATCTCGGTGGTGGGATGGACCATTGAAAAGATGGCGAAAGAGGAACGATTGGGCGATGCAAAGCCGTTAGTCGACTCGCTATCGAATTGGCTGGATTCGTTTAAATAGCCGCCAACTGATTTTTAAACTTTGTTCGACCGAATTACGGAATCTGTTCTGCGTTGGGCATGTTTGTGCGTTACCCATCAAAAATAATTAGGCCGGTTCTCTGAAAATGCGTCCTCTCCAAAAAAAGTGGGAAATCCGAACGGCGAATTTGGAAAAGGTTCGCGATCTGGTTGCGGCAATGGGAATTCCCGCTCCACTTGCCCAAGTGCTGGTAACACGCGGATTCAATACGGCGGAAGATGCTGCTCAATTTCTGCGACCGCGTCTGGCGGAGCTGGACGATCCTTTTTTACTGCCCGATATGGAGAGGGCCGTGCAGCGTATTTGGCGCGCCATCGATGCGCAGGAACGCATCACTGTTTTTGGCGACTACGATGTGGACGGCGTTACGGCGGCGGCCCTGATGATCCGAGTTCTTAGAGCACTCGGTGCGCGGGTTGAGGGATTTGTTCCGGATCGCCTGGAAGAAGGGTATGGGCTCTCTGTCGATGCGGTTGAACGGTGTCTTGCCGGGAGGGAAACGCAACTGCTGGTGACGGTTGATTGCGGAACGAACTCGGTGGAGAGTGTTGCTTATGCTCAGGCGCGGAACGTCGATGTGGTCGTCACGGACCACCATGAACCGGAAGAGCTGACCGCCGATGCGTACGCCCTGATTAATCCCAAGCTGGGAACGACCGGAGGCTATCTGGCCGGTGTCGGGGTTGCATTTAAGTTGGCACACGCGCTGGTTCTGAGCGGAAGTGAACGGCCGGAGATGGACCATGCCCGCTCGGTGCTGCGCTCTGTGCTCGATTTGGTTGCACTTGGAACGGTTGCCGATATTGTTCCGCTGGTGGGCGAAAATCGTACGTTTGTCCGCTGTGGCCTTGTTCAAATGGAGTCGACGGAATGGGCCGGCATGAAGGCGCTCAAAGAGGTGGCTGCGCTCAAAGGCGAACTCAACACCGGGCATCTAGGGTTTCAGCTGGGGCCGCGGATTAATGCTTCCGGTCGCATTGGCGAACCTGAGCAGGCCGTGCGGCTGCTGACCACCGATGATCTTGCGGAAGCAGGAGCGATAGCAAAATTACTCGATCGCGATAATCAGGAGCGTCGGGCGATTGAGCGGAAGATGGCCGATGAAGCCTTCGAGGAAATCGACCGCTGGTTTAATCCGGAAGAAAACTACGGATTGGTCGTGGCGCGCGAGGGCTGGCATCCGGGCGTGGTCGGCATTGTGGCATCGCGGGTGGCACGGCACTACAACCGTCCAGCGGTCATTGTGAGTATTGATCCCGACGGCAGTGCACGAGGGTCGTGCCGGAGCATAGAGGCGTTTGATCTGCTGGAAGGGCTGCAGGCCTGTTCTGAACATTTGAGTCAGTTTGGTGGACACCGTATGGCCGCAGGTTTGGAGATTGCTTCTGATGCGCTGGACGCGTTTAAGGCCGCGTTTAATTCGGTGGCGCGACAAGCGCTGGAGCCGCTGGATCTCTCTCCCGTGCTGTCGGTTGATGCTGTGCTGGAGGTAGAGGATCTGGACTGGGATTTCTGGAAAAAGCTGAAGCAGTTGCGTCCGTTCGGGCAGAATAATCCGGAGCCCGTCTGGGCGATGCTCAATGTGCAGATGGTTGGTGCTCCGCAGGTGATCGGTAAAAAGCATCTAAAATTTGCCGTCGGCGATGGACAATCCACCTTTAATGCCATTGCATTTGATTATCCACTGGAAGTCCTGCCCGCCGGGAAAATAGATATTGCCTTCGTGCTCGAAGAAAACCAATGGTATGGACGTTCCGATCTGCAACTACAGGTGAAAGACATTCGTCCGGCTCAGTGACCGCTGCGCCGTTTCCCGATTTATAGCGAAAGCGGTGGGGGGCCGGGGGAGGCGTCGAGTCGTCCGGAAGCGAGAAGTTCGTTGAGGGTATAAAGATATTATTCGTTACTTTTTAGATTACAGTAAAGGATGTCAGCTATGGAAAATGCGAAATTAAATCGAATAGTATGTATAGCACTGCTGTTCATTGGCTTTTCTTCGCGCATTTATGCCGAGGAGATTGTTTTTACGTCAATAGATGAAATTAGGATATCCGGTCAGGGCCTCATTCGGCTTAATGATCGAGTATTTGAAAAGAATCTTGGTCCGGCCATTGGAGCCTCAGAACAAGTTGCTTACGCATTGGATAATCCTGATGATGCGGCATTACTTGGGGAGAATGTTGATCGTTGGCTCGGAATGGGGGTTACGAATTGGCCCGGATTGCTCGTGCTCAATGAATATGTGGGGGATGACCGCAATGTGGTCACAAACTATTTTAATCATGAACTTAAGCTTCTGGACACCATTTCTTCATACATAGGGTTGGTGAATCGCATGCCTCGCGTTAAGGAGGATATGCCGCTCGTTGGTTCGCCGAAGGAACCTTCAATCACCGCCAGGATAAGATCACTGCAGGTCACTACGAACGGGATAGATATGGTCTATGAACTGCAGAATAATACCGAGACGGGGTTGTGGATGATCCATCCGCAACGGGATTGGGATTTGTTCCAGCTAAGCCGAGTCGATCACGTTTTGATCCCGAGTGCGCACTCCCCGAACTTTTATCTTAATCCATGTACCTGGCTTCTTCTCTATCCGGGAGATACGGTGATTCGGTCCACAACGATTCCAATAAAAATTTTC
>CAYOBH010000021.1:0-27900 GCA_964402125.1 uncultured Verrucomicrobiota bacterium | reverse complement strand
ATAAAATATTTTCGGACAGCATAATTGATCATCGTGGCGGACAGCGCTTTGGTGACGTATGACCAGTCGTACGAAAAGTTCAGCCAGACCACCAATGCTCCCAGCGCAACACCAATACCGATGCTGATCCCCGACACCGCATAAAACAGTCCGATCTCTTTTACTCGACTGTGCCTTCCGGCTTTAAATACAAATCGAACGTTCAGGATATAGGCGACCAAGTTTGAGATAAGAAAGGCGATGACGCTCCCGATAATAAAATTTATGGTGCGGGTTCCTTCCGGAACGTCGGTGCATTGAACATGAAACAGCTTAACGAAGAGCTCGGTTCCTTTCAGGGCCGGAAGCCAAAGCCATGCAATCAGGAATGCAACGAGCATATCCACTGTGAGCGCAAAACCACCACAAGTTACATATTTTAAAAACTGGATGCCCGCGTGGTCCTTTTCCGTGATAATTTTTTTCAAGACATTCATTCGTTCAACTTATCTCACTCTATTTACGTACGCAATTTCCAACTTCGGCGCATTGTTCCGGCTGCGGTCGTTCTCTGCAATCCGTAAATTTGCATGCAGCGGATAAAAGGCTTGCAGCGGCTTTGTGTCGGCTGAGAATATGCGGGCATGTCTACACGCTATAAAATCAAGGTTTCTTACGACGGCACTAACTATTCCGGTTGGCAGGTGCAGCCGGAACATCGAACGGTGCAGGGCGAGCTGGAACGGTTGCTGACGCATATGACCGGCGGCGAAAAGCCCGTGCGAGTGGAATCATCGGGGCGCACCGATGCCGGCGTTCATGCGCGTGCGCAGGTGGCGCATTTTGATCTGGAGAAGCCCGTTGATCCCAAATATTTTCAGCGCGGGCTGAATGCGCAGCTCGATCGCGATATACGTGTGTTAAGTTTTGAGAAGGTGTCGTCCGATTTTCATGCACGCTTCAGCGCCGTGGGGAAGGAATACCGTTACTTTATCTACAACGGACTCCTTATCCCGCCGACAAAGCGATTATATTATCTGCAGGAAGCGCGACGGCTGGACGTGGAAACAATGCGGCGCGCGGCGGAATTGCTGGTGGGCGAACACGACTTTGCCCCTTTTTCCGCGAATCCAGGTCGGGAACTTAACGGGACCGTACGGACGATTCATTCCCTCAATGTGCGGAAACACGGCGCAGATATTACGCTGGAGGTTCAGGGGAACGGGTTCCTCTATAAAATGGTCCGCAGCCTCGCCGGTTTTCTGGTGCGCGTCGGGATCGGTGAGCTGAACCCCGAATCGGTTCACGAGATTCTGGACCACGGGATTCGTACCGCGATGGTGCCTACCGCCCAGCCGCACGGACTTTTCCTGTGGAAGGTGTTTTATTGATTTGTGAACGGGATTTCTCGTTGGGCGATTGAGCTCTACCCAAAAAAGAGGCAGGCGTTGAGCCTGCCTCTTTTGCAGCCTGAAGGCTGAACTACGAACTTTTCTGTTCACGCGGTTTGTAGTTCACGCTTCAGCGTGTCTTCAATGTCACTCTTCCTTCTCCGTTTTGGCGGCTTCAACGATCTTGGATGCCAAGTGAGCGGGGACCTGCTCATAACGATCAAAGTTCATTTCGAACGAGCCTTGTCCGCTGGTGATGGAACGTAGTTCGGAGCAGAACTTAAACATTTCCGCCTGCGGTACGTCGGCGGTAATGGACTGAAGTCCGTCTTCCTGTCCCATTCCGAGAATGCGTCCGCGCTTGGTGTTGAGCAGCCCTGAAATGTCGCCCATAAAGTGATCGGGCACAATCACTTTAACGGTCATGATCGGCTCGAGCAAAACGGGATTGGCTTTGGCCATAGCATCGTGCAGGGAGCGCGCTCCGGCAATCTTGAAGGCGACTTCGGATGAGTCGACATCGTGATAGGAACCGTCGTAAAGCTCAACCTGCACATTGATCACGGTAGAGCCGACCAAGGGCCCTTTTTCGAGACCTTCCAAAAATCCCTTTTCGCAGGCCGGGACAAAGTTGCCGGGAATCGAGCCACCGACGAGCTTGTTGAGGAACCACGCATCTTCTTCGGAGGCTTTCGGGCGTACGCGCACGTAGCACTCCCCATATTGTCCACGTCCGCCGGACTGCTTTTTGTGTTTGTAATGGCCTTCTCCGCTGCCGGTGATGGTTTCCTTGTAGGCTACTCTTGGCGTCTGGTGGGTCATATCTACGTTGCTGCGGTTTTTGATGTGCTCCAGCGTGACTTCGAGGTGCATATCGCCCATGCCCCAGAGGACCAACTGGTGGGTCTCGGCATTATGGTCAAGACGGATGGACGGATCCTCGTCGGTGGCGCGGTGAAGTGCCTGACCAATTTTGTCGGCGTCGGCTTTGTTTTTGGGTTCGACGGCGTATGCGGTGACGGGAGAGGGGAAGACAATCGGTTTAAATTTTATGTTGCTGCCAACCGCGCATAGCGAATCGTTCAGGAACGTATATTTGAGCTTGGTCAGTGCAACAATATCGCCGGCTTTGGCTTCTTGTGCTTCCGTGGTTTTCTTCCCGTCCACATAGAGGATGGTGCCGATCTTTTCCTTTTCATCCTTGGTCGAATTGTAGATCTCCATGCCGGGTTTGAGAACGCCGCTGTAGATGCGTACAAAGGTCATTTGGCCGATAAACGGATCGCTGAAGCAGCGCCAAACCTGACCGGAGAAGGGCTGATCTTCTTCAGCGGAAATCTCGTTGCCTTCGGCACATCTGACCGGATAGTCGTGCGGCGAGGGGAAGAGACGACAGATGGAATCCATGGTTTCCTTTACGCCCATGTCTTTTTTGACCGAAGTGGCAAAAACAGGAATCAGGTGTGCATCGTGTACCGACTTGCGCAGACCGTCGGAAAATTCGTCGGCCGTCAGCTCTTCGCCTTCGAAATATTTTTCGATTAACTTATCATCGGTCTCGGCAGCCAGCTCAATCAAGTGGTCTTTAATGGCTTTAACGCGCTCCTTCAATTCGTCCGGCACCTCGTTGTCCGGGCAGTTGAGAATGTCTACCGCTTTCCCGTCGGAAGTCGGAAGGACCACCGGAATGCAGCGCTCGTCGCCCCAGCGTTCTTTGATTTCGGCGAGTGTTGTGTCAAAATCGGTGTCGTCTTTGTCGAGACAGGTAATGGCGATACCGCGCGGGAGATTTCGTTTTTCAGCGGCTTTCCATGCGCGTTGGGTACCAACTTGTATGCCAGCGGAAGCATCGACGGTGATCAGTGCGGCATCCGTGACTTCTGCTGCGGTAACCATGGAACCGATAAAGTCGGCGAAGCCGGGGGTGTCAATCATAACAAGGCGTCGGATTTTGCGGCTGGCGGCCGTGTAAACGCCGTCGAACGGTTTGGCCCAGATGGAGATTTTATGTGCCTTTTCTTCGTCTGTCCAATCGGCCACACTGGTACCGTTTTCCGGAGAACCGACCCGATCCACCTGCCCGAGTTTGAATAGAATGCTGTCGATCAGTGAGGTCTTCCCGCTACCAGTGTGGCCCATTAGAGCGAAGTTGCGGACATTATCAATGGGGATGTTTTTCATATTCTTCTCCTTAGTTGCGCGCTCCGCGCGCAGTTGTTCGGTTCTCGGTTGTTTGTTGATAAGAACCCCAGATATTCATCTTAAAGTCTCCATCAACTGCAACCCTTTACAATCAATCCGGGGCTTTCACCCCTTCCCGTCTTCTGCCGTGACGTATTAAGCAGGAAGTATCCAAAATACGCATTCGAGGGCCGGGGTTCAAATCTTTTTCCTGAAAAGTCCGCATTTCTGTAATTTTTCTGTTTATTGGAGATCAACCGCCGATCACGCAGATGGGTGCGGATCTTATTGAGGAACAGACTTATGTGTTTATGTCTCCCGAACCAATTGATCTTCTTCAGCTTATCCGTGCAAATCCGTGAAATCAGCGGATAACAACTGCCAGCGGAAGGATTGAGGAGGCTTCGGGCTTTTAGTTGCTGCTCAGTGTTTTGAGTTCTTCCAGTAGTTCCGGAGAAGGGTTGCTGATGCGGATGCGCTTGTTTCGTCCCGTTTCTCCCGAGAGGATTTCAATGTCGGAGCGGGAGATTTTCCAGTGCTTAGAGAGATACTTAACGAGGTAGGCATTTGCTTTTCCTTCCACGGGCGGAGCCTGGATGCGGATTTTCAGCGCCTCGGTTCCCAGCAGACCAGCCACGCCGTCTTTCGCTGCGCGCGGTACCACACGAACGTTAATGATGATACTGTTTCCCTTTTTCTCAAACCAATCCATGTTTCCTGCCTCATAATGTGGTTCTGCTCGAAATTAATGCGATCCGAAGGCGGTTTCTATGTATAGCTGAGGTTGACGGTCTACGCAATCGATAAGCGGGGCAGGCATTTGAGGCCAATGTCTTTGCTTATGATTGGTCTTTGATTGATGTTTTGATTTTTTGATGAAGACAAGGTATATGATTTTTTGATTTTCATTGATAGCCTATTTTTTGTATTCAGGGTTCAGTGAGTCAGACACGGCAATGCCGGTCTGAAAATGGAGATGGAAAAATGAATCTAAAACACCTTGCTGTCTGGAGTCTGTGGAGTTTGGGGTTCCTGTGCGCACCGGTCTTTGCTGTCGATGCAATTCAGGATGAGGTGAGGGCAATTCTTGCGGTGTCAGACGATTCAAAGAAAGAGGATCGATCTGTCTCCGATGAGATTAAATCGCTTCAGAAGTCCAAGGAGCTCTCGAATGAACAGATGACGGAGTTGTTGGGGAGTGTAATAACCAAGGAATCAAAACGGTATAAATATTGCGAGATGGAGGTTGTCAATAAAGCGCTGGAGACGCTGGTAGGATATGATGGAGACTCTCCTCGGAAAACCGTTAAAAACCTTTTTGAGTCGGACAATATATCAGTACGCAATGCCGCGATTCAAACATATATACGCATGCTGGATGGTGCTGTGGACGATGTCGTAAAAGAGCTTCTTTCAGTTGACTCCTATGAATCGGACCGACTGTTCGTCTATGAAGAGTATATCCGGATCTGTGATTCAGCAATCACTGCCGATGATAAGGAAAAGAAAGAGCAGATATTGGCGTTTTTTCACGAATGTATGGACGGTGAGTTCGGATATGACTCATTTGTTTTGTTGGGTAAATATCTCATAAAAAACAAAGATGGCTACAAATCCTCGAGTATGATGCATGAGGATGAGAGGCAGTTTCGTGAAAGAAATCGAAACCGACCTTCTCAACCCGAAGAACGGACAGATACACAACCCTTGTCCGACCGGGAAGTTGTTGAATTTTACCTTGTTCCGCCAGATTATATTGACCTCACAAAAGATGAGTTGATAGATCCGATAGACAGGTTGAGGGACTGGCAGAACAGATGTGGTATATCAGATAAGCACGTGGGAGAAATACTGAATGAAATAGTTGAATTAAATAAATATGAACAAAGTGACACAGTAGTATATAGAAACGCACTTAACTGTATGTATGACTATAATGATGCTATGTTCCTTCCTGTCCTGAGGTCTATAATAGAAAACAATTATGAAGATCCAGAGGTGGCGGTTCGTGCATATATACATATAAATAATGAATTAGATGATGTCGTTATTTCTTTGATAAAAACCCCGAGTCACAATAAAAGAACACTAGAAGTGATTCGGTCAGTAATGAAAGAAATTGACAAAATGGATAAGAAAAAAGCACTCAGGGAGAGCAAGAAGATTATTGAATGTGTACCGAGTATAGAAGATGCGGACACCCTGAGAATAATCGATAAATACCTATCAGATATGGATGATGAATATAGGAATTCGGAACTAAGATTAAAATCGATTGAGAGAATGATTGAAAAAAGAAGCGACTCAAAAATAGCCGAGGAATATTTCCAGCGGGTACTGAAAGAGATGGCGGGCGCGGAAAATAACGCGCAGTGAGCTCAGCGTAACAGATTCGGGGTTGATTTTTCGGGGAGCGGGACATAGTCTGCGCTCCCTTCTATTCATTATATGCAGATGCGACGGAGAGATTTTATGCAGTCACTTTCTACTTTTGAGGAGCGCCTTTCGGTCTGGACGACCGAGGCGATGAGATCGGTTTTTAATTTGGCCGATACGGAAGTTCGCCTAGGCGTTTCGCCGACGAATAATGAAAAGTTCGGCGACTATCAGTGCAACGCGGCCATGGAGCTGGCGCGTGCGCTCAAGAAGGCGCCGCGTCAGATTGCTCAGGAGTTTGTCGAGGCGGCGGAGCTGCCTGACTTTGTGGAAAAGATCGAGATTGCAGGTCCTGGATTTATTAACTTTTTCCTCACGAATACGGCATTGTCGGAATATGTGCAGGCGCTGGAGTCGGATCCGCATCTGGGTGTGGAGCAGGTGGGCGAGGGTAAAACGGTGGTGATTGATTATTCCAGCCCCAACGTGGCGAAGCCGATGCATATCGGCCACATCCGTTCGACGGTGATTGGCAACGCGATCGACCGCCTGTTCCGCTTCCGCGGATTTAATGTGATTGCAGATAATCACCTCGGAGACTGGGGAACTCAGTTTGGCTTGATGCTCATCGGCTTCCGTAATTTTGCGGATGAGGCGGCGCTGAAAGAGGCTCCGGTGGAGGAGCTGGAGCGGATTTATGTGGCGAGCTATAACCGCTCCAAGGAAGATGAAACGTGGCGTGATCAGGCCAAGGCGGAGCTCGTAAAACTTCAGCAGGGCGATGCCGAAAACCGTGCGCTGTGGGAAAAGTTTATCGAGCTTTCAATCGAGGAATTTAACACGATTTACGAGCGTTTGGATGTGCACTTTGATCTCTATCGGGGCGAGAGCTTTTATAATGATCGTCTGCCCGGCATGATTCAATTGCTGGAGGAAAAAGGACTGGCGAAGGAGAGTGACGGCGCGCTGATCGTGGATCTGGAAGAGGACGGTATGCCGATCTGTATTGTTCGTAAGAGCGATGGGGGATACAACTATGCCACTACCGATTTGGCGACCGTGGAAGCGCGCGTGGAGGAGTTCAATCCGGAGCGCATTATTTATGTGACGGATGAGCGTCAGCAACTGCACTTCCGGCAGTTTTTCACCATCTCGAAGAAGCTGGGGATGGAGGCCAATCTTGTTCACGTCTGGTTTGGTTTGATGAGGCTTCCTGAGGCAACCTTCTCAACCCGGGAAGGGAATGTGATTAAGTTGGCCGTTTTGCTGGACGAAGTGGAGGCGCGTGCACTGGAAATCGTCAAAAAAAGCAGCCCGGAAATGTCGGAGGAACAGCAGAAGGATTTGGCGAAAGCGATCGGAATCGGTGCAATTAAGTATACCGACCTAAGCCAGAATCCGCAGAGTCTCGTGACCTTTACCTGGGAAAAGGCGCTGAATATGGAGGGCAACTCTGCACCGTATCTGCAGTATGCCTACGCGCGGATCTCTTCGGTGTATGACAAGTATCATGCGCAGTATCCGGAAATGGAGCTGAGCGATCATCCAATCCATATTGAGCAGGCGATTGAACGCAAGCTGGCGGTTAAACTTACGCGCTTCCCGATAGCAATTCAGACGGCGGCGGAAAATTATCGTCCCAATATTCTGGCCGACTATCTCTACGACCTGGCTCAGATTTACAGCAGCTTCTATCAAAACGTACCCTTCCTGAAAGCGGAAGAGGGGGTTCGCGAAAGCCGAATCCGTCTTTGCCGTGTTACGGCGAAAGTGCTCAAGCAGGGACTCTCTCTGCTGGGCATCGAAACGCGTGAACGAATTTAGTCGGGGCGTGTTGAACCCAGATCTTTAGTTTCGGAAATGCTGCTTCCCCGCCACGTACAGGCGTTGCGTATATTCGCCTTAATGACGTTTCGGCGCGTGCACTGCATGATTTCATATTGATTGCTTGAACGACTAATCCGACAAGATGGCTGCGTTGCGGAGGGTCTATCTCATCTTATCCAAACAGAATTTTGGATCAAGAAAAACGCTCGCTTGTTTTATAATGTATCTAAGGTTTTAATATTTAGTTAATCAATGAGAAATCAGAATATAAATAAATATAAAACGATCACAATGCAAGATACATAATTAAAAGATAATATACACAGTACGTGATAAATAGATACAAATTGACAAATTATGTGTTGACCAATAGAAATATAGTGATACCTTGCTTATATAGGTCGGCAAAATAATAACAACAAAAAAGGAGATTGGTATGAGCAAGTTAGTCGCGTATATATGTTTCTTAGTTGTGAGTTTTTTATCTATTCATGCCCATTCCGCTGTTTTAGCGGGGTGGGACGTAAATGGGGTGGATGTTAAAGATGGAACAGGCATCTCGACCAATATTCCACCCTACCTGTTTTCTGCCACAACCAGTGGGGTGGAGCATGTTCAGGCTTCTCTGACGTTGGGTAATGGGGTCTCTCCCAGTACGACCGAAGGGAAATATGGATTCAAAATTGCTGCTGAGGATCAGGCCGATTCTTTGGCGGATGCTGTTGCGATGAATCACTACCTCGAATTTTCCATCACGGTGGAGAAGGGATATGAACTGAATCTGAGTTCGATCGAAATGGTCGGTGAAGGAACCTCGACGGGTTGTTCAAACGTGGTGCTGATGACCAGCGTGGATGGTTTTTCTGCCGGTAAGGAGATCGGTTCGGTCTATCCAGCCAATGTGAATTTTTCGCTGGATACCAAAAAGGGCGCCTTTGGTGAGGCCACCAATTTGTCCGCAAAGAAATATCAGCATCTGCAAGGAACCGTGGCGTTCAGGATTTATGGTTGGAACAGTGCGGCCGGCAGCGGAGCCATTCGTATTCGAAATCTGACGGGGTTGGATCTGATTATTAACGGTGAGGTCGCTGTTGCTTCTGACGAAGGGGAGAAAGCAAGCATATCAATCCGTCATGCGAATGGAGGAGCCGATGTGTCGGTTTTGTTTGGAGACTCTTCAACCACAGACTGCTGCTTGCAATATACCCCTCAGCTTTCTAGCAGCAACGAATGGGTCAGGATTGCCGGGCCTTTTTCGGATAGCACCAATCTCTTTTTTGAAACCAGTGATAACAGCGGGTTTTATCGTCTAGCTTCGGAAGTGGGAGAAGGATAGGAATGAGGGCTAAACGAGTCAGCTCTGTTATTTTCTGCGTCTGGTCACTCATCTCCTCTTCCTTTGCAGATTATATGGTGCTGGAAGGGGATGGTGAATCGCAGACAACCGGAGAGCAGTTTGAAGGGGTGGCTGATCAGTGGGTAACGCATCCAGTTTTGGAGATTACTGGTCTTCAGATGAGTGCGCGCACCACCAATTCTACGCATAAGTTGAATGCTAATAGTGGCGAGTTCGGTATTGATTCGAGTATTAAAGACGAGGTCCCGGGATTCTTTGATGTAGGAGAGGTGATGGTCTTCTATTTTGATAAGGAAGTGGAGATTTCTCTGTTGGATATGAACTCCCTTGGTGATTCTGATCGATTTGTGATCCAGATCGGCACGGATGAGCCCATAGAGATTACGTACGGCAATTTATCGAATAAAACGAGCGGATACTATACCTTTTCGACTCCTCAGCGTGTTGTGAAAGAGACCGAGATTCGGCTCTATTCAAGCAATGGAAGCATAGGAATGGACGGTATTGGTTTGCAGGTTGTTCCTGAACCGATGGCTGCAACATTGATTTCACTCACAGGAATCAGTCTTCTTGTAGTGCGCCGCTTTTCCGGCAGATAAAGGGTAATTCCATAAAATTCAGCCAGCTTGTTCATAATTTCATGAACAAGCTGGTTGGTTTTTTTTGTCAACTGTGCATTATCTCCCTGTTCGCAAATGAATGACGGGTGTGGAATAGGAATCAATTTTTTCGCATACACATGTCTGGCGTGGGGTTGAAAAACAGGGGACAGAGATGACTCAACGAAAAGGAATTATTTTGGCGGGCGGGAGCGGAACCCGGTTACATCCGCTGACCAAGGTTATCAGCAAACAGATGCTGCCGATTTATGATAAGCCGATGATCTATTATCCGCTTTCGGCGCTGATGCTTGCCGGGATTCGAGAGGTATTAATCATTAGTACGCCGCATGATCTTCCTATGTTTGAACTGTTGTTGGGCGATGGTTTACAGATTGGGATGAAATTCAGCTATGCGGTTCAGCCCAGTCCCGACGGACTGGCACAGGCGTTTATTATCGGTAAGGAGTTTATCGGAGACGCCTCGGTTGCGCTGGTGCTGGGCGACAACATTTTTTATGGACACGGCTTTCAGCAAATGTTGGAGGCGGCTTCGGCGCAAGATAATGGGGCCACCATTTTTGCCTATCAGGTAGCCGATCCCGAACGCTACGGCATTGTCGAGTTTGATGCCGCCGGCAAGGCGCTTTCGCTGGAGGAAAAGCCGGAAAAGCCGCGGTCAAATTTTGCAATCCCGGGACTCTATTTTTATGATAACCGAGTGGTTGAGATTGCTGAAAACTTAAAGCCGTCCGCGCGCGGTGAGCTGGAAATTACCGATGTAAACAAGCGGTACCTTGAATGGGGCGAACTGAGTGTTAAGAACCTAGGGCGCGGTTTTGCCTGGCTGGACACCGGGACGCACGACGCCATGCACGAAGCCTCCAATTATGTGGAGACGATCGAAAAACGTCAGGGATTGAAAATTTCCTGTGTTGAAGAGATTGCTTATCGGCTGGGGTACATTGATCGTGGGCAGCTTGTAATGCTTGGCGAGGCCATGGCGAAAAACAGTTATGGGCAATATTTACTTCGGCTGGCGAAGGGTGGTTTTTAATATTTAGGCATTAGGCATTAGGTATTGGAATGAATGTAGAGAGTTTAGCAATTCCTGACGTAAAGCTGATCAAACCCCGGCGGTTTAATGATGCGCGAGGGTTTTTCGCGCAGACGTATCAGCATAAGCAATATACTGAAGCCGGAATACCATCGACGTTTGTGCAGGATAATTGGTCCCGTTCGTCGAAGGGTGTGTTGCGTGGACTGCATTATCAATATGAACATGCTCAGGCGAAGCTGGTGAGTGTGATTCGGGGGAAAGTTTTTGATGTTGTGGTCGATATGCGTAAAACTTCACCGACTTTCGGGAAATGGGAAGGTGCCGTTTTGTCGGAAGAAAACGGGCATCAGCTCTTTGTGCCTAAAGGGTTTGCTCACGGATTTCTTGTTCTGAGTGAAACGGTTGACTTTATGTACAAGTGTGATGATTACTATACGCCGGGCGATGAGTATGGGGTCAGATGGAACGACCCTATATTGGGGATTGAATGGCCGGATATTATAAATCCCTTGGTGTCCGAAAAAGATGGTGTATTGCCCAAATTTGAGGATGCTAAATATTTTTGATATATACAGCGAGGAATGGGAAACATCCTCTAAACCACTAAAACCTGGTTCGGCTGAGACCGAAATAAAAAATAGATGACCGCAAAGAAACAAAGACGCAAAGAACTTGGATGCAATAAGCCTTTTCTTGTTCGTGTCTTTGTGTCTTCGTGGTTTAAAAACCCATCGTAAACCTGATGGGATCTTAATCGAGAGGCATCAAAACCAAGGCCATAAGTATTATGAAAAAAGCACTGATTACCGGGATTACCGGACAGGACGGTTCCTATCTGACGGAGCTTCTATTAGAGAAGGGGTACGAAGTTCACGGCATCATTCGCCGTGCGAGTACCTTCAATACGCACCGAATTGACCATCTCTATCAGGATCGGTTGGCCGGAGCGCCGCGTATGTTTCTCCATTACGGGGATCTTACCGATTCCAGTAATCTGAATCGGCTCATCGAAAAAGTTGGGCCCAGCGAGATTTATAATTTGGGCGCTCAGTCGCATGTGCAGGTTTCTTTCGAGGTGCCTGAATATACGGCTGAGGTGGATGCCACAGGAACCCTGCGTCTGCTGGATGCTATCCGTGAAACCGGGGTGCCTGCTCGTTTTTATCAGGCCTCAACTTCTGAGCTTTATGGAAAGGTGCAGGAGGTGCCGCAAACGGAGACGACGCCTTTTTATCCGCGCTCACCGTATGCGGTGGCCAAACAATATGGTTTCTGGATCGTCAAAAATTATCGAGAATCCTATGGGCTTCATGCGAGCAACGGGATTCTGTTTAACCACGAATCGCCGCGCCGAGGGGAAACGTTTGTTACACGTAAAATTACGATGGCGGTTGCGCGCATCTCGCGGGGTCTGCAGAACTGTCTTTACATGGGTAATATTAATGCCCTGCGTGACTGGGGTTACGCGCCCGACTATGTGGCGATGATGTGGATGATGCTTCAGCAGGATACGCCGGATGATTATGTGGTGGCGACCAATGAGATGCACACGGTTCGTGAGTTTATCGAAAAATCGTTCGGTCACGTTGGGATCACGATTGAATGGGATGGCGCGGGCGTGGACGAAGTCGGACGCAATGCGGCAACCGGTGCGGTTATCGTTCGTATGGACAAGCGCTATTATCGTCCTTGTGAGGTGGATCAGCTGCTCGGCAATCCTGCCAAGGCCAAGGCCCAGCTCGGCTGGGAACCCACCGTTAAATTTGAACAGCTGGTCCAGATTATGACGGACGGTGATCTGCGATTGTTGGATAATCCTAAGTATGAAATCGGGTTTTAGTTGAAGTTGGCCGTTTGAAGTTTGAAGTTTGAAGTTTGAAGTTTGAAGTTTGAAGTTCGGAGTTTGGGGTGAGTGATTATAAGGAACTTGAAGTTTGGAAGAGGGCGCTGGATGTTGTGACCGATATCTATCAGCTCACCTCCACTTTTCCGGAACCTGAAAAATTTGGTATTACCCTTCAGATGCGTAGGGCAGCGGTCAGTATTCCTTCAAATATTGCGGAAGGCAGTGCTCGCCATCATTCCAAGGATTTTACTCACTTTCTTCGCATTGCCGATGGATCTGCGGCAGAACTTGAAACTCAATTGCTGATAAGCCGGAATCTTCATTTTGTCACTGATATAGAGACCTTGCTGAATGAAATAAATAGTGTACGTCGCATGTTGGCGGCGTTAATCAAATCATTGAGATAATTTGCTATGAATCACCAAATTCCAACCGCCTCAAACTCCAAACTTCAAACTTCAAACCTCATTCCACGCGATGCGCGGGTCTATATAGCCGGCCATTTAGGGCTGGTGGGCTCCGGAATCTGGCGCGCTTTTGAGCGTCACGGCTATACGAATCTGATCGGCAGATCGATTGATGAGCTGGATCTGATCAATCAGCAGGCGGTGGACGATTTCTTTGCTGCGGAAAAGCCGGAATATGTTGTGCTCGTGGCGGCCAAGGTTGGCGGAATTGTGGCCAATAACACCTATCGAGGTCAGTTTATCTACGAAAACATGATGATCGAGATGAATGTGATCCACTCCGCGTATAAGCACGGTGTAAAAAAGCTGTTGTTTCTTGGCTCCAGCTGCATTTATCCGAAGCTCGCGCCGCAGCCGTTAAAGGAGGAGCATCTGCTCACGGGTCCACTTGAGCCGACGAATGAGCCGTATGCGATTGCCAAGATTGCCGGCATTCGTTTGTGCGATGCGTACAATCGTCAATACGGCACCAACTTTATTTCGGCTATGCCCACGAATATGTATGGCCCGGGTGACAACTATCACCCGCAGAATTCCCACGTGCTGCCCGCATTTATTCGACGCATGCACGAAGCTAAGGAGCAGAAGCTTGATAAAGTAACTTGCTGGGGATCGGGTGCTCCATTGCGGGAGTTTTTGTACAGTGATGACCTCGCCGAGGCGTGCGTTTTCCTGCTTGAAAATGTCGACTACAAGGATGTGGCTTTTGAAGATGACTCGGGAACAGTTCAGTCGCATGTGAACGTGGGTTCCGGCAGAGAAGTTACCATTAAGGCGCTGGCCGAAACGGTTAAAGAGGTGATTGGTTTTGAAGGCGAAATAGATTGGGATACTTCGAAGCCCGACGGAACTCCTCGTAAATTGATGGATTCTTCGCGTTTGATGGCGATGGGTTGGACTCCGAAGATTGATCTTAAAGCGGGAATTGCCTTGGCTTATCAGGATTTTCTTACCCGCCTTTAAGCTGACGCATCTGCGGGCGGCGCTCAGCCAGTCCGCGGATTACGGGGATGGGTTCGCCAGTTTCATAGTCGAGGCCGCTGTAATACATTGCAGCGGCGGGCGTCATCGGCAGCGGAATAAAATCCTGCACCTGCTGAAGCTTCCAGCGCTCGTCGCGGAGATAGCTCTCCACCACCTTCATCTCGCTCTGGGTGGAGCCGGGAAAGTTGGAGATAAAATAGGGCACGATATACTGCTTTTTCCCGGCCGCGCAGCTGAACTGCTCAAACTGCGCCCGAAAGGCATCGAACACCTCTTTGCCCGGCTTACGCATGCGCCGAACCACGTTCGGATGCAGATGCTCGGGCGCAACCTTCAGGTGGCCGGAAACATGATGCGCCGCCAGCTCGCGGATATAATCAGGCTCCGCCAGCGCCAGCTCCATCCGAATGCCGGACTGAATAAACACATGTTTTACCCCCTTCAACTTGCGCACCTGGCGCATCAGCCGAATCGCAGCCTGCGGATTCGTTTTCAGATTGGGACAGACACTCGGATAAAGGCAGCTCGCTCTCCGGCACGTTTTACAGGCGGGCGAATCGCCGTTCAGACAGCCGTAAAGATTGGCGGTCGGCCCGCCGAGATCGGTAATGGTGCCATGGAAATAGTTGCGGGTCGCCAGCGCCTCGGCCTCGCGCACCACCGACTCCTCAGAGCGGCTGGCGAGAAAGCGGCCTTGGTGCAATCCAAGTCCGCAGAAGGAGCATCCACCACCGCAACCGCGCACGACCGTAATGGATTCGCGGATCATCGTGAATGCAGGGATCGGCTGTTTATAGGACGGATGCGGCGCGTGCATATAGGGCAGCTCATAAACGCGGTCGAGTTCGCTGGAACTCAACGGCTCGGCCGGCGGCTCAATCCGCAGCGCACGAGCGCCGTGCAGTTGAATCAGCGGACGCCCGCAGTACGGATTCTGTTCGCGCTCCGTCAGCTTAGCGAGCCGGATCAGCTCGGCCTTATCCGCCTTACACGCATCGAACGACGGCAGCTCCGTACAGTCGGAAAAATCGCGCTCCGCCGTTTCGCGTCCGCCCAGCAATCGCGCTGTGCCCGGAATTCCAGCGAGTGCCTCGCCGGTAGACAAGCGCTTTGCGATCTCGCGGATGGCGCGCTCGCCCATGCCGTACACCAGCAAATCCGCCTTTGAGTCCTGCAGAATCGAAGGGCGCAGCTTATCCTGCCAATAGTCATAGTGCACCGTCCGGCGTAGACTGGCTTCAATTCCGCCGATGATGATCGGCACATTCTTAAACGATCGGCGTGCCAGTTGGGAATAAACCACCGTCGCCATGTTGGGGCGTTTACCCACCGCACCGCCTTCGCTGAACGAATCCTCTTTCCGCTTGCGCCGCGCCGCTGTGTAGGCCGCCAGCATCGAATCCAGATTACCCGCCGTAATGCCGCAGAAAAGACGAGGCGCGCCCATCCGGAGCAGCGACTCCGGATCGTTCCAGTCCGGCTGAGCAATAATGCCCACCCGCAGTCCTTCCGCCTCCAGCACCCGTCCGATCACCGCCGCTGCAAACGACGGGTGGTCCACATACGCATCGCCGCTGATCAACAGCACATCCAGCTCCGCCCAGCCGCGCGCCTTCATTTCGGCGGAATTCATCGGTAAAAAATCGTTCTTCATCCGCGCCATTGTACATTTTCGCTGGCAAACAACAACGACGGCGAAAGCGGTTTTTCATCCGCTGGGGCTTTGACAAACGAAATATACATTGATAGATGTATATCGAATTAAAGGGAGTCCAGCATGAAGGCAACCGTAAAAGACCTGCGCTATAACTTAAAAAACATCATGGAATTTGTCGATCGCGGCGAAGAAGTGGTGATCACCAACCGCGGTCAAAACAGAGCCCGGATTGTTCCTGCGGAAAAGAACGCGCCGACAAAAGAAGCGAATCCTTTTGTCGGAATGTGGACTGACCGGGATGACATGAAGGAGGTCGATGCCTATGTCCGTGGACTCCGCAAGGGACGGATGCAATGCTGATCGACAGTGATGTACTGATTTGGGCAAGCCGCGGCAACGAGAAAGCCGTCCGAAAGCTCAACAAAGAGAGCGGATTCGGAATTTCCGCCGTGACCTATATGGAACTCTGCCAAGGCATGCGCAACAAATCGGAACTCGACAGCTTCAGAAAAGCACTGAAGATTTGGAACGTACGCGTTATTCCCATCAACGAAACCATCTCCTACCAAGCCATGTTTTTTGTCGAACGTTACTGCCTCAGCCATTCCCTTTTTCTTGCCGATGCCCTCATTGCTGCAACGGCCAACCAACTTGGAGAAGTGCTTTTAAGCGCCAACACCAAACACTATTCAATGATCCCGGAAATTACGCTTAAAGCGTTTCGACCGGAATAACGGAGAAACTACCTATGATTAAAGATGTGATTGCTAAACTCGTTTTCCACGAATCTCTTTCCCGCGCGGAAGCCGCCGCCGCCATGGCCGATATTATGGCGGGCGAAGCTACCGACGCCCAGATTGGGGCCTTCATTATGGGGCTTCGTCAGACGGGCGAAACGTCCGAAATCATTGCTGGCTGCGCCGAAACCATGCGCGCCAACATGACCCGAATCAAATGCGACGATCCCAACGCCGTCGATATCGTCGGCACCGGCGGCGACTGTGCGCACACCTTTAATATTTCCACCACCGCCGCCTTTGTCATTGCCGGCGCGGGCGTAACGGTGGCCAAACACGGTTCCTACGGCGTATCGAGCAAATGCGGCAGCGCCAATGTCCTCTCCGAGCTCGGCGTAAACATTCAATATACTCCGCAGGGCATGGAAAAATGTCTCGCCGAACTCGGCATTGCTTTCCTCTTTGCGCCGGGTCTGCACCCCGCCATGAAACACGTGGTCGGCCCACGCCGCGATCTGGGCTTCTGGAGCATCTTCAACATTCTCGGACCGCTCTGTAATCCGGCAGGCGTCAAAAACGGGGTCTTGGGTGTCTTTAAACCGGAGCTCGTTCCGATCATCTCCGACGCCTGCGCCCAGCTCGGCATGAATTATCAGTTTATTGTACACGGCAACGACGGCATCGACGAACTCACCACCACAACCACCACGATGGTTACCGAAATCCGACGCGGAAAGGTGGAGAGTTACGAAGTACAGCCCGCCGGACTTGGAATAAGCCCTGCTTCTGCCCAAGATCTGGTCGGCGGCGATCCCACCGAGAATGCGCGGACGACCATGGCCCTGCTGAACGGAGAAAGGGGCCCCAAGCGCGATATCGTTTTGCTCAACGCCGCTTTCGCGATTATGGCCAGCCGAAAAGTGGACAACCCACAGGACGGCATGGCCATGGCCGCCGAATCGATCGACTCCGGTGCTGCCCTTAAAAAACTCAACGCGCTCGCAGAAATGTCGAAACTGTAGGATTTTTGTGTATGGGCCGTTCGCCAAGTCGGTGGGCAAAAAAGCGAGTTGACCCTGAATTTTTCGTCTACCGCCCGTGCTCCAAATGCATTAGAGAAATTCACGAATGACATGTCGTATCACGTTTTTGTAGGGCTGGAACGGGCAACGCCCTTCCAGCCTTGGCGGGAAGGTTTTCAACCATTCCCGACCTACAATTTTTCGGCGGCATTTCAATCGTTAAATGCTCTATCGCGTCAACGCCATACGAATGAGCTCTTCGACGGTGGTCTGAGGAGTGAGTTTTTTGGATACGGCTTTCATCAGTTTGGCCGCATCTTCAGGTTTGTGGCCGAGCGCAGCAAGGGCGAGCGCGGCGTCGTGCAGGCGGGTATCGCCCGGGGCCGCGTCGGGCGAAGCGATGGCTTCAAACTGATCGCTCATACTGAACTTATCGCGCAGTTCAACCACGATGCGCTCCGCCGTTTTTTTGCCGATACCGGAGATGGAGGAAATACGTTTAATGTCGCCGGCGATCAGCGCCGACTTGAGTTCACGGACCGGCAGCCCGCTCAGGGCACCAATGGCGAGTTTGGGGCCGATGCCGCTGACGGAGAGTAACCGGACAAACATTTCGCGCTCCTCTTCGGTGCAGAATCCGAACAGACGCTGGTCGGCCTCTGTGATGTGGTGGTAGATCAGAATGCGGCAGGTTTCGCCCTCCAGCGGCAGACGGTCGTAGCTGCTGAGTGGAATGGAGACTTCATAGCCGACGCCGCTGACGTTCATCACAATGCGGGCGAGCTGCTTGGTATCGAGTTTGCCTTCAAGAAAAGTAATCATGGTTGCGCATATTGCCCGAAGAGACGCGCGGTTGACAATCCTTTTAGAACTTTCTGCTGAAGGTTCTAAAGGCGAATGCGCGGGTTGCCCTCTTGTGCTACATCCCTAGAAATGAGGCCGGATAGCCGCTTTCTCTGTTGCCCGATTCCACGCGTTGCGTTACTCTGTTTCCATTGAAATGAAAGGCGATAATGAAGATGAAAAAACTATGGGACAAGGAGCTGAATGAGTTGCCGGAGGATGCATCGGCGGGCAAGATCGAGGATACCGCGTCGACGTTGGAAGGGATGCACTACGAGCCTTTGCTGCTGTTTAAAACGCCGGGATTCCTGCGTATGGGGAAAAAGGCGATCGCGATTGAGGTTGCCCGGATCGCGAAGATGACCGACGCGGAGATAATGGCGGAAGGCCTTGGTGCAAATGCCGACTTCAACGAGTTCAGGGCCAAGCATATCCAGTTGCTGATTTACCATTACAACCTGCTTTGCCGGCTGCGGAACGACGATCCGACGGCATGGGATATCATCAATGAGCTGCTCGAAGACGATTAGGCTGCTTTCGTGGCGTGTGATGTTTTCAATGAAAGGAAGAAAATGATCAAGCATGTGGTGATGTGGAAGTTTAAGGATGGCGTGGCTACCGCCGACAAGCTGGAGATGAAGAAACGGCTGGAGGCGCTCAAGGGCGTGGTTCCGTCCCTGCGCGGGATCGAGGTTGGCTTAAACATGGTGCCTAGCGATGCGGCCCGCGACATGGTGCTTTATTCCGAATTTGATTCGCTCGAAGGCCTGAAGGCGTACGCCGTGCATCCCGCGCACCTGAAGGTGGTCGAATTCGTCAAGCCGCTGGTATGCGAACGCGCTGTTGTCGACTACGAATCATGAATCACGACGAATGCAAGGGGATCGCGACGACCATCGGTCGGCGTTCCCCGTGATGGGCAATCGATGTCGGGAGCAAGAACAAACATTGTGTTGATCGGCATGCCGTCGTGCGGAAAGAGTACGCTGGGCGTGCAGCTGGCCAAGTGGCTTTCGATGGGGTTCCTCGACACGGATCTCCTCGTGCAGGCCCGGGCCGGTTGTTCCATGCAGGCCTACCAGGATGAATTCGGCATGGAGGCTTACCGCAGGCTCGAGGCAGAAACCGCCCGCTCCGTGGTATGCGACCATTGCGTCGTCGCGACGGGTGGCAGCGTGGTCTACTCCGAGTCCGCCATGCTCCACCTGCGCTCGCTCGCAACCGTTGTCTTCCTGGATGTCCCGTTCGAGGAGATCGCCCGCCGGATCGGCGACATTTCCCGGCGCGGCGTTGTCATCCGCCCCGGCATGACGCTTGGGGATCTATTCAACGAGCGCCGTCCCCTCTATCTCCGCCACGCCGATCATGTGGTCGATTGCGCGGGCAAGACGCAAAACGCGATCCTCGACACGCTGTGTACGCTGTTCCGTCCGCCGAAATTATGATCACGCAATCGGCTCATAGAGCCTACGTTACAACTTTGGGTAGGCATCCCTGCCTGCCTTGTCGTACTGCAGGCATCCTGCCTACCTTGCTTGAAGTTATGATCACGCGGAAACGAAAGGCGCGGAGATTGGAACCACGGATGAACGCGATAAACACGAATTTTTTGTTTTAAATCTCACGCAAAGCCGCCAAGCACGCAGAGAATTTATTTTAAATATTCGTGTTCATTTACGTTTATTCGTGGTTCTTTTCTCTTTGCGGTTTTTGCGTTCTTTTGTGGTTAATCTCAATATTTGATCACGCATAGGCACCACGGATACGGGGCGCCTCAGGCGTTTCGCGGCGGCGGAGCGGTTTCAAATTGGGTGCGCGTTGGGTCCATGCAGGTCGAAGGCAGCGCATCGCGTACAAAGAGATCCATGGTGGGATTGTGTTTGGAGGGGTCATCCATCGAGCCCGCAGGTACGCCGACATATTGGGGAAGGCGGCCCAGACGGGTCACAATCGGCGAGCCGCATTGCTCGCAAAAGCCGCAGTGAATGTCGCTGCCGTTGTCAGCGACGGAGCTGTGTTCGCGTACGGATCCTTTGGTGATTTTAAAGGATTCTATGGGGACAATCCGTGCGGACATAAAGGCACTGCCGGTATACTTCTGACAGGCTTTGCAGTGGCAGTTGAACGAAGAAACGGGTTCGGCAGAGCATTCATATCGAACGGCTCCGCAGTTGCACCCTCCCGACCATATTTTTTCCATAGCGCTTCTCCTTGGGTATTTGCCGCAATAGAATGCAGAGTTGATGAGGGTAAATCAATTCGCGATTCCGGCGGAAAATCGAAATTACTGTTCGTAAAACTACGAGGAACGGTGTTTTGTCCACAGATTACTCAGATTATCACCGATTTTCTGTATGAGAAGAATTGGGCCGAGGTAGAGAGGAATACATGGTTTTCATCTGTTGAATCAGTGGAAATCTGAGTAATCTGTGGATGACATCCGTCTGCGCTGCCAGAAAATGGTGGTGCGGGGTTGGAAATGGAGTGAATGATGCGTATAATTCGAGCTTTTTATATTGGGAGATATATATGAGCAAGGAATTGGAAGAAGGATTAAAACTGGCGCTGGACTGGAACAAACTGGAAAAGGCGGTTCAAGGCACCAAGGGCATTATTCCTGTGGCCGTACAGAATGCGGACACGAAAGAGGTGATACTGGTGGCGTATATTAATCAGCTCGCGTTCGAAGAATCGCTGAAGCGCAAAATGCTGGTGCTTTGGAGTTCGTCGCGTCAGGAGCTGTGGGTGAAAGGCTTGACCTCCGGCGAAACATTTGAGCTGCTGGAAGCGTATGTAAACTGCGAACAAAATTCGCTGCTGTTTGTGGTGCGCCCGAATCGCGGCGGCATCTGCCACACGAAAAACAAGCGCGGTGAGCCGAGGAACTGCTACTACCGTAAGATCGATCTCGATAACCCGACCCAGTTGGTCAATATAGACGAATAAATCGTAACGAATAACACGTAAATCGAAAGATATTACGTATTGCGTATTGCGTATTGCGTATTGCGTATTGAATCTTACACGCTACGCAATACGCAATACGCAATACTCAATACGCACTTTTTATGAAAATCAAGATTAACGACCTGATGCAGCAGAGCGGCGTCAAATTTGGCACCAGTGGTGCGCGCGGCTTGGCGGTGGAAATGACCGATTCGGTCTGTTATGCCTATACTCAAGGCTTCCTCCAATATCTGGAAGCATGCGGCGAGCTGAAGAAGGACAATGAGCCGGTGGCGATTGCCGGTGATCTGCGGCCCAGCACCGGACGGATTATGGGGGCTGTGGCGAAGGCTGCGGCGGATATGGGCTACACGCCGATCAACTGTGGGCGGATTCCTTCGCCGGCGGTGGCGCTGTACGGTGTCGAAATGGGCTGTCCGGCCATTATGGTGACGGGAAGTCATATTCCGGCGGACCGCAACGGGATTAAGTTTAACAAGTGCTCCGGCGAAATTCTTAAAGCGGACGAGGAGCGGATTCGCGAGCAGGTGGTTGAGGTCGATGAATCGATCTTCTGCGCCGAGGGTTTTGCTTTGCCGGACGAACAGTCGGATGCGCGGGAACGCTATGTGAACCGTTATCTCAGCGCGTTTCCGTCGGATGGTCTGCGCGGCAAGAAGGTCGGAATTTATCAGCACTCTGCGGTCGGACGCGCGTTGCTCGTGGAACTCTTTTCTGGGCTGGGCGCGGAAGTAAAAGCGCTGGGCTTTTCTGATTCGTTTGTGCCGGTCGATACGGAAGCCATCCGCGAAGAGGATGTTGCGCTGGCGCGTGCGTGGGCTGCGGAGCAGGGGTTTGATGCCATTATTTCAACGGATGGCGACAGCGACCGCCCGCTGATCAGCGATGAGCACGGAAATTGGGTGCGCGGCGATGTGGCCGGAATTCTGGCAGCAAAATATCTCGGTGCCGATTCCGTCAGTACGCCGGTGAGCTGCAATTCGGCGGTCGAAAAGTGCGGCTGGTTTAAAGAGGTGCGGCGCACCAAAATCGGTTCTCCGTTTGTGGTGGCATCCATGATCGAGGCGGCAGAGGCGGGCAGCGTCGGCGTTGTGGGTTATGAAGCTAACGGCGGTTTTTTGACCAACAGCGATTTTTCGATCGGCAAAAACACGCTGCGTGCTCTGCCGACGCGCGACGCGGTATTGCCGGTACTGAGCATACTTCTGCTTTCGATTCAGGAACATAAAACCATTGCCGAGCTGTTGGCCGATTTGCCGCAGCGATATACCGCCAGCGATCGCATCCAGAATTTTCCGACCGAAGAGAGTAGAAAGATTATTGAGCGTTTTGCGGAGGTCTCCGAAATCAGTGCCGTTTGGAGCCCCGTTTTCGGTCCGGTGGCCGCAGTGGATACGACCGACGGGCTGCGCGTTGTCTTTGAGTCGACCGAGGTGCTCCATATGCGACCTTCGGGGAATGCCCCTGAGTTCCGCTGCTATAATGAGGCGGGCAGCGCGGAGCGTGTGCTGGAAATGCAGCGCATCTGTATGGAGGTTTTGCTGGAGCTGAAGCGGAATGTGTCGTAGTGCGTATTACGTAGTGCGTAGTGTGTAATGCGAATACGTAATACGCACTACGCAGTACGCAATAATACGTAGTACGTAATACGTGAGAATACCCGACAGGGAATAGACCCGCATCGGAATAAGCCCATCCCATCTGCAAAATGAATCTTTATTAAATTTAACCGGAAATTACGTCAACCCATTCATTAAACGTTGGAGTAGCACATGAAACATATTGAATTCTTGGTATCAATTCATTCGAATTTGGTACAAGGAATGAGGGCCTGGCCGCACCCGTATACTCGTTGGCCCGCCAAACACGCGAAAAAACGCGAACCCATGTCCATTGCAGCGAACCGCGCCATGGCTTCGAAAAGAAATCCGAAGAAAACGATGGTCAAACCGTTCCGGCATCCATACACTCCCTGAAGTCAGTTGGCGCGGGCCGAAAGGCCGGTCCAACAGGATGTAATCCATCCAGCCATCAACGTTCCACGGGGGAATCTTGATGATTGAGCGAAGCTGGACGGATAAAATCCTAATCGTTCTGCATAAAAGGAATAAAATGGAATTTTTGCCCATAGAGAAAGATCAACAGAGAGTTTATGCCGGATTTTGGATCCGATTCGGTGCAGGATTTATCGATGCTTTAATCCTGTTGCCATTGACGTACCTATTTCTCTTGCTTGAGAGTTTTGATAAAACTATTGCACTCATAATTACGATCCCATCTTCGATCCTTTTTTCAATGTACAATGTCTACTTCAATGCACGATTTGGTGGGACAATTGGCAAGCTTGCGTGGGGAATCAAAGTAACTAAACCCAATGGTTCAAAAATAGGATGGAGCGAAGCATGGAAGAGATCATCAGTAGATCTTGCCTATGCAGGACTCTTACTTTATCTCGAAGTTCAAGCTCTTCTACTAGTCAACTCGGAGGCCTACTCTAGTGCCAGCTCCTTTATTGAATGGGTCACATTGCTTCAAGCACACTACCCTTCTTGGTATTCGAGCATATTATACCCGATATACCAGATCTGGATATGGAGCGAGGTGTTTGTGGTGTTATTTAATAAGAGAAAAAGAGCAATTCATGACTTTATAGGCGGTACAGTCGTAATATATAAAAAATTTGCAAAACCAGCCACCTGAGGTTCTCTGTCAACCTAAAAACTGACTTTCTACAGGGCCGTTTAACCTCACGGCATCAGGGTGTTCTGCGATGGTTTTCCAAATGGAAGAGCCTCGTTTTTTTAATACGCTTAGATAGTGGGCTTCATCGTAGGGAACCCGCTTTTCCCAGCATCGATATATGATGCGGATTCATTTAAAGGCGAACCCGCAAATCAACCGGTCGGCTTACAACCGCCGGTGCTCTGCCCGTTGGGCCGCGACTGGGGCTGGGGTGGTTTCGTCTATTTCCATATGAACAGAATAATTAGGACAGAATGATATTCTGGAATCTTGCCGTCTGAGTGGAAAATTATTTTGTCACAATTATTTTGTTTTATATTGCATGAAAGTATACAACGCACCTCTTATCGAATCGGCTTCAGCACATAATAGGCAGGAGGTCCCTGAACGCCGAAGTGTTCCCAGACCGCCTGCGTATTCGGGTTTTCCGGATCTTCGGAGACATATTTCAGGAAGACATAATCCTCAAGCCGAGCCTTAACCTCTTCATCCGGGAAGGTGTTTTTCTCCATCGCTTTGCAGTTTTTGCACCAGCTGGCCGTCACGTCGATCAAGACCGACTTGCCTTCAGCATGGGCTCGCTCCAGCGCTTCAGCGAATCCGGCGTTGGTTCGTCCGTCAATTCCATCTTTTACTTCGATCGGGCGGAAACCGCGATAGCTCAGCAGGCCATAGTTGAACGCCAGTATCAAAATGCCGACGCCGAAGGCAACCTTGACATACTGCATCCATTTACCTGGTTTTGGAAGAAACGATAACCCTGCGCCGGCAAACGGCCAAGGCAGCGCCATGCCGATCCCCAGCACAAACGGGAGAAGCAGTCCGCCAATTTTGCTGGTCTGGTACAGCTCCGCCGCAAAAAGAACCACGGTTGTTACCACTGGTGCTACGCACGCACCGGCCAGCAGCGCCGCAACAACGCCCATGGTGAACGCTATCACAAAGCTGCCCGACTTGTTGGTTCCTCCGCCGAGCTTGGACTGGAACCGCGAAAAATCGATCTGGATCACATCGAACATAGCCAGCGCCAGCGCAATGAAGATCAGCGCAATCACCAGATTAAACCAGGGACTGGATTGAAGAGAGCCAAAGGTAGAGCCGGTCAGCACAACCACAACACCGAGCAGTCCGTAGGCCAATGCAATGCCGAGGCCGTACACGGCGCCCAGCGCAAAACCGCGTCCTTTCGATCCCGCCTGCGCGCCTGCACCAATGATGGCCAGATTGACCGGAATCATCGGCAGCACGCATGGCGTCAAATTCAGGGCAAGGCCGCCCACGAGAATGAAGAGAATCATCAGCAGAATGCCGCGCCGAGCAAGCAGCGAGCCGGAATCTTCCGCGACCGTTTCGCCTTCAAGCGCACCCGATTCCGCCTGATCGAGAAACTCAAGAAAGCGGCTCGGGCGCATAAATCCTTCGGCACGGCCGGCCAGCGTGAATTTTTCCAGCGCGGCTTTCCAGTCGCCCGAATCCGCCAGTGCACGGACATCAGCACCTTCTGCGCTGGCGGCGGAAAACCGAAGCTCTTCCTTGCCCGGAGGGAAACAGACCCCGTCTTCACTACATCCGAGATAGCGCACGACCGCCATCGCTTCGCCACCGGGTGATGGCTTCCACGCATACGATGCCGTGAACGATTCGTCATACACCGGAATAGGGTCGCCGGAAACGGGGTCCGGATGCATGTGTGACTCTGGTAGCGCAACCGCAGGCAATGCGTTACCAGCCCCATCAAGCACACGAAAATCCTCGGCATATAAATAGTGGTTTTCCGGTACCTCAGCCGTCACCTCAATGCGGTCGCCTTTTAGGCTGAGCGAAACCGTAAACGGGTTCAACTGGGCTCGCGCGCCAACGACCACCATCACCGTCATCAACAGTAGTAAAAGTCTCTTTCTCATTTCCAAACCCCTCTGGTATTGTCGGGTCTGACATTAAACCTTCACCTCAGTTCATGGAAAGGCGGATAAATCCAAATATGAGCAGCGCACTAAATCCCCGTGATGCCGCAGTTGAAATCATTTCCGTGCTGCGCCGCAACGGACACGAAGCGCTCTTTGCCGGTGGGTGCGTGCGCGATGAATTGCTCGGGCGCTTGCCTAAAGATTATGACGTGGCCACGAGCGCCCGCCCCGAAGAGGTTGAGACGCTCTTCCCGAAAACCATCGCCATCGGAAAAGCTTTCGGGGTGATCGGTATTGTCGACGGGAATCGGATCACCGAGGTCGCCACCTTCCGTAAAGATATCGGGATTGCCGACGGGCGACGGCCTGAAACCGTACACTTTTGTGCCGCTCGAGAAGATGCACTGCGCCGTGACTTTACCATCAACGGTATGTTTTTTGATCCGCTCGAAGAAAAGCTAATCGACTATGTCGGCGGGCAACGCGATCTGGAGGAACGGAAAATCGTTGCCATCGGCGATCCAGCGGAACGCTTCCGCGAAGACCATTTACGCATGCTCCGCGCCATCCGCTTTACGCACACACTCGGTTTTGAAATCGACGACTCAACAGATCGTGCGATTCACGAAATGGCGCACCTCATCCAGCGCATCAGCGCCGAACGCATTGAAAACGAACTCACCCGTACATTGACTGAAAGCGCGCGCCCCGGCGATGCGCTGCGCCACCTCGTCCGTTCTGGGTTGATGGAATTTATTCTCCCCGAAATTCTCCCCATGATCGGTCAGGAGCAGCCCCCACAATTTCATCCGGAGGGCGATGTTTTTGAGCATACGGTCCTTATGCTGAATTCCATGAATGAATCCGACGGTGATCACATAACCCCATATACCGCCAGAGAGCTGGCCTACACCGTCCTGCTCCACGACGTTGGAAAGCCGCCGACGGCCCGCATGGGAACGGGCACCGACGGGCAGCTGCGCATCCGCTTCGATGGCCACGCTCAGGTCAGCGCCGAAATGGCCGAAGCAATACTCACCCGACTGAAACTGCCGACCAAAGAGCGCAAAAGGATCGTTGAGGCGATTTGCGGTCATATGCGTTTTATGGAGGTGCAGCATATGCGTGAGGCCACGTTACGCCGAATGATCGGGGCCGAAACCTTTGATCTCGAGTTGGAGCTCCATCGCCTCGACTGTCTCGGCTCGCACGCCATGCTCGATAACTATGACTTCCTGCGCAACACCATGGAACAGATGGCGAACGAACCGGTTCTTCCTGAACCTTGGATCAACGGTCGAGACCTGCTCCAAATCGGCATCAAGGAAGGTCAGCTTATCGGGAAAATCCTTAAAGAGGCATACGACGCTCAGATGGAAAACCGCTTCGCCAACCGTGAAGAGCTTCTGGATTGGATTTGTACGCTGCCCGAAGTTAAACCGTAAACCTTCTTCCGCAAAGGAACCTGTCGCACAAGACAACCCGTGGGCTGAACGCCGTTATAACGATAGAATCGGTCTAATCGTCCAGCAGGGTAGTACAAATATCATCAGCGTCATTTCTTTTTCCATTCGGGCCGCATGAGCCGACCACAACGGGCCCGCCTTTATATTTCGGATCAAAGAAATAGGGGTTTCCCCAAGGGTCTGTCATTATATCATCACAATAGGGGCCGTTCCAGTTTGGATACGATCCGTCGCTGCCAAGCAGTCCCGCAGAATCTACGGTAAGGTCCAAGACTTTGGCGTTTCCGGGAGTGGTTCGAACGGCCTTGTTGGGCCAGCGGCCCGTCGCATCGGCTAGCGTTATAATCGCCGAACTAATCATCGCCAAGTCGGTCTCTGCCTGTTTTATTTTTGCGCTCCTCATCGCCTTAATAACCCCAATGGAGGCCAACGAACCCAGCAGGCTAATGATCGCAATGGTCACCAAAATTTCGATCAGCGTAAATCCTCGTT
>CAYOBH010000020.1:8716-27918 GCA_964402125.1 uncultured Verrucomicrobiota bacterium | reverse complement strand
AATGGTTAAGCATATTGTGAATTTTCGGGAAACCAGCTTCTGTAAGCGCTGCTTCTAAAACCCTGTATATTGTACAACCTCGGGCCTTCCATCGTCCATCAGGCAATTTGTTTTGGTCAAAAATATCCCTGTAGTTCACATAAGGACGTTCAGTTTCACTCAACAATGAAGTTCCCTGTTCATACCATGCATCTGGATCAATTTCATTTACCCTGTCTTCGATATAAAAACTCTCGTTGATAATCAGAAGTTCATGCGAATGGGGTTCGGACCCCTCGAAAGGGCTCAATTCTTTTAGGTGTGCCTTCATGTTAAAGCTTTGTCCATTGATGATGACCGCCGCTAGGGCAATGGAATACGCCGGGACGACCTTTGGACTGGACGGTCGTTCCGCACTTTTTACACTGATAATTTTCAGTTCCAACATTCCCCAAATCTGTCCATTGGTGATTACCACCGCTAGGGCAATTGAATACTTTAGGGTGTGTTGCGCTCTGAATGAGCGTCTCGCATTTATGACACATATAGTTCTTCATTTTATTCCTTTCTTTATCTGTGTTTATAGTTTAATCCATCCTGCTTCACTTATACACCACGGTCCCCTATGGAACGTTAATGGCTCAATGAATATAATGGCGACCATCTGATGTTGGGCTGAGCTTCGCCCGCGCCAACACCTATCCACCGTCTGCAGAGATTGTAGGGATCAACGGATGGTTTTGCCATGTTTTTTTCAGGATTCATTCCTCTCCTCCGTTTGTCGCGAAAGGTATTCCAGCGAGCCGAGGACGACGCGTATGTTGCCGACGGTGTTGAGGCCGGGCGGCAGGCGGGCATCCTGCTGGAGCCTGCGCAGGGATTCATACCTGAGGATGCCGCAGCGAAGCTCGATGTTGACGTCGCCGCAGTAGAACGCAGGAAAATTCGGGACTCTGCATCGGATCATCGCTTCGTTGAGTTCCTTATTAATTTCTGGAACGGAAGGCAGTTCGAGCTTTTTTGCTTTTCGATGTTGTCGTAGTAGTTTCCCCAGATGCTGAACTTCATGGGGAACAATCATCATTTCCGGAAATTCCTCTAGGATGACCATGGGATCGGTAGTCAGTCTGCACTGCCCGGAACGCGGACCAAAGCGCGAGAAGACGGGATGGAGCCGGAGTTCGGGATAGTCCTTTTTCAGTTCGGCGAACAGAGTGGTTCCACGCGCCACGGCCTTTTCAAATTGGGGTTTGTCCAAGTTCATGCGGGAAACATACAATGCTGACTTAGACATATAGTGTCCTACCAGTTGATTTTTTCTTTCGGTCAGGTTAGCTTTCAGAACCATGAAACGATCCAAGACCCAGATGAATCGGCTGCTCGTGCTGCACGGACTGATGCAGGAGGGTAAATATCCGAACTGCTCCACGTTTGCGCAGGAGTGGGAGGTTTCGACCAAGACGATCCAGCGGGACATTGAGTTCATGAAATACCAGTTGGACGCACCGATTGAATACGACGCGTTGAAGCGTGGATACTATTACACCCAACCTCACTACATGCTGCCTTCCATTTCGATGAGCGCGGGCGAACTGGTCGCCCTAGCGATCGGAACGCGGGCACTGAAGCCGTACAACGGAACGCCGCTTGCCGAAAAGCTCGAAGCCGTTCTGGGAAAGTTGTCGGATCTGCTGCCGGACAAAATTACGCTCAATCCGGTGGAGCTGTTTACGCGCTTCTCGTTTTCCGCCCCGCCGTCGATTGCCATCAAGCCGACCATTTGGGAAACGGTGGTGGAAGGGCTACTCTCGAAGCAGCAACTTGAAATCGACTATCTTGGGAAGACCTCGCGCATCCATCCGCTGCACATGGCCAACCTGCAAGGCGCATGGCATTTGTTTGGCCGCTTCTTCGACTATGACAACTTCCGCCAGCTCGCCATGGGTCGCATCGAAAAGGCCCGGTTGCTCGGGGAACCTGTGAACGACGAGGGCTTCGATGCCAAAACGTTTTTGGACCACACGCTCTACCGCTTCGCCGGCGACAACGAGCCGTTTTCCGTAAAGCTGGTTTTCGATGCCGAAGTCGCAGAGCAGGTGTTCGAACAGCAGTGGCACCCCAACCAGAAAACCAAGCTACTGAATGACGGCCGCGTGGAGCTGGAATTTACTGCCAAGGGCGACGTCGAGGTGAAGCGCTGGATTCTCGCATGGGGCCGCTACTGCACTGTCAAGTCGCCGAAATGGGTGCGCGAGATGATCGATGCTGAAGTCGATGCCATGGTAGCTGCCCGGGATGCCTAGTCCGTCTTTCGCTGTTTGCGGGTAATAGGGGCTTGTTTGTTCGCAAACGGATAGGCTTTGGAAGGTTTGCTTTGCGTGGGTGTGGGTCTGGGTATACTGTTTGGCTGCAAGTTAAGAGGGAGCATCATGAGACTGTTTGACTGCCATAACCATATTCAGGATCAGCGCCTTTCCGGCGATCTTGCCGGAATACTTGCCCGGGCGCAGAGTGCCGGCGTGGTTAAAATGGGGGTGAAGGGTTGCTGTGAGGCGGATTGGCCGCGGGTGATTCGGATTATGCAAACCTGCCCAGGTATTTATCCATCGTTCGGTATTCATCCGTGGGAGATTGGCGGGCGTTCTGCCGAATGGTTAGAGTGTCTTGAAGCACTTTTGTTGATCTATCCGCAGGCCGGGGTAGGGGAGATTGGAATCGATCTTGCCGTTGAGCCGCGAAACCACGCAGAACAGGAAGCCGTTTTTATCGCTCAACTGGAGCTGGCGCGTAAGTTGGAGCGCCCGATCTCGATTCATTGCCGTCAGGCATGGGGCCGACTGATTGAGCTGTTGGACGCATTCGGTGAATTGCCGTGCGGCATGTTGATCCACTGTTTCGGCGGTTCGGCGGAGACGGCAACGGAACTGGTGAAGCGCGGCGGCTATATTTCATTTTCGGGATCCATCACCCGTCCAAACAACCGCAAGGCAGGTCCGGCGATTTGTGCGGTGCCGAAGGATCGGATTCTGATTGAAACCGACGCGCCCGATATTCTTCCGTTCGACGCCGAGGGTGCGTTCAACGAACCGGCCAATTTGCGGCGGGTATTAAAAAAGGCGGCGGAACTTTGCGGCCTTGCAGAGTTGGAACTTGCGGAGCTGACCTTTCGCAACGCCGAGCGGTTTTTTGCGAAAGGGTTGCCGGTGTCGGGGTAGAAACCTTCATCAGAAGGTGCCGGATTCACTGCGTTTAAAGCGGGCAATGAACATGGCGTCGCCGGGGCCGTCCCAGGGCCAGACCTGTAGTTGGCCGTCGGTCATTGTTCCGGTAAGTGGATTCGCAAAGGGGTCGAGACGAAACTGGAGAGTTGTATCCAGAAACTCCTGTACCACATCTTCGGTCTCGGGCCGCGTGAGTGAACAGACGGCATAGACGAGTGTGCCGCCGGGCTTAACGCTCCAGCTTGCGTTGCGCAGAATCGTCAGTTGCCGATTTGCGCATTTTACAGCCTCGTCATCGGTCGTGCGCCAGCGGGCATCGGGATTGCGTCCCCAGGTTCCCCATCCGGAGCAGGGTGCATCCACCAAGACGCCGTCAAAGCTTTTGCGGAAAGGGGTATCGGAAGCGGCGTTAAAGCGTTGGGTGCGGATATTCCGCATGCCGTAGCGGTGTGCGCGGTTTTTGAGCTCTTGTAGTGCGCTCTCGCGGATATCGGAGGAAAAGACCTTGCCCTTCTGCTGCATAAGATCCATCAGGTGCAGCGACTTTCCGCCGGCGCCGGCGCAGCAGTCCCACCATTCATCGCGGGGCCGGGGCGCGCAGATCTGCGCAACGCACTGAGAAGAAATATCCTGTACGCAGAACGTATCTGCTTTTTCGCCAAGTTTATGATCCAGATTGGTTCCTGCATCGGTACAAACGGCCGAGCTGAGTCCGGCGTGAGGCTGGGCGGAAACCTGATGCTCGGTTAGGAGATCAATAAAGGTTTGCGGATCAATTCGGGAACGCAGCCAAGTTGGCGGACGCTGCTGAAAACACTCAATACAGCGAAGGACAGACTCTGCCTCGACCACCTGAATAAATCCGTTCGGAACCAGATCGGCCGGCGTCAGCATTTCGTCGCCAAGGATTTCGCGAAACCAGTCGTTTATCCGCATGCACTTTTCCGTGAGGGAGAGATTTCCGATGGGGGTCAGAGCCATCGGCAGATAACTTTGCGTTCGAATATAGCGGTAACTGGGATGTGGGTCTGAGGAATCAAGCATGGCGCCGACCAAGCAGGCATCGACCGGGTCCAGCGCGAGTTTAGCGACGGTCCAGCCAAACCATCGAAAGTAGGAAAAGAGGGATTCCGAAAGAAAGCGACGATCGCGGGAGCCAAGCTCGCGATGGGTTCGAAGGTGATGATTCAGAAGGACATCAGCTGGGCGGCCCTCTTCAACGACCAGTCTGTAGAAGTCGGGCAAAAGCTCCCTGAGAAGCTCATAATGGCGTCGAAGAACCTTTTCGGGGAGCGGATTAGATTGGGACGAATTTTTCATAAAGTATCATTTCGGTGTTGTACCAGCAAACGCGGGTAGGTATGTAGCTCTCCAATACTTGAGGAGGATAAGAATGTCAAAGGAACTTGGGTACGTATTAATTACGCCGTACACATTACGAAAATCGCGAACCGGCGGGGTGTTGGGACGTCTGCTGAGCAGAACGGGGCTTGATCTGGTTGCTGCTCGTATGTTTGGGCCTAGCCAAGAACTGGTCACACGCTACGCTGAACTGATTCGAAGCAGTGATGATATCTGGCCGGAAATTCGTGAACTCCTATCGGATTATGTTGAGCGGGAGCTGGCCCCTAGAAAAGACGGTCAGGTGCACCGTGTTCTTATGCTGCTTTTTGAAGGAGAAAATGCAATCCGTCGACTTCGCGATGCCGTGGGCGGATTTGAAGATTCGATCGAAAGTGCGGACACGATTCGCGGGACTTACGGAGACTACATAAGGGCGAACGATGGGAGTATAACCTATTTTGAGCCCGCCGTACTCACGGGGCCGACGGTAAGTTTTGTGAAAGAATCGCTCAAAATCTGGGCTGAATTTTCGGAGAGCGACGGAGGTGTGCTGGATAATGCCATCCGATTGGCAGGTGATAAGGATGTTCAAAAGACGTTGGTCATTATCAAGCCCGACAACTTTACGTTCCCGAGCTCGCGGCCAGGCAATATCATGGATATTTTTTCACGTTCGGGGCTGCGCCTGATCGGGGCTAAGCTGCTGCGGATGAGTCTGGCCGAGGCGCTTGAATTTTACGGGCCGGTTCAACCGGTGCTGCGCGAAAAGCTGGGAAACATCGCTGTGGAACGTGCCTGCAAGGTGCTCAAAAAAGAGTTTGGCTTTGATATGCCCCCATCCGTGTGCGAGGCGCTGGAAAAAACACTCGGACCCGCTTTTGGTGATCATCAGTTTTACAGCATTATGAATTTTATGACCGGCCAATGGGCCCCGGACGTGCAAGACGCCGAACGGAATGAAGAGGGCAAAGTCCGCTGCATGACGCTGGTTTATGCCGGCGAAAATGCGGTTGAAAAAATACGGAACATTCTGGGACCGACCGATCCGAGCAAAGCGGCTCCCGGTTCGGTGCGCAAAGAATTTGGTACGGATATTATGGTGAATGCTGCCCATGCATCCGACTCACCGGAAAATGCGCTTCGCGAAATTGGAATCATAAAAATACAGCAGGACACCATCAATCGATGGTATAAACAGTACTATAGTTAATCGGGGGAAAATCAATGTGGAAAGAAATTGAGCCGGCTCCAGCCGACGCAATTCTGGGGCTTACAGAGGCGTTCAAAAAGGACAACAACCCAAAAAAAGTCAACCTTGGCGTGGGGGTGTACGAAGATGGACAGGGGAAAACTCCTGTCCTTAAATCTATTAAGGCCGCTGAAAAACGGTTGCTTGAAACGCAGACCACCAAAGGGTATCTGCCGATTTCGGGCGACCCGGAATACAGCGTCGGCGTACAGAAACTGATCTTCGGTGCAGAAAGCGATGTGATCCGGGAGGGCCGTGCGGCGACGGTTCATTCGCCCGGCGGAACGGGCGCGTTGCGCGTGGGCGGAGAACTGCTCAAAAAGTTTAAGCCCAACGCTAAGCTTTGGGTCAGCTCACCGACCTGGGCCAACCACAAGGGCATTTTTACTGCGGCGGGATTTGCGGTCGAGGATTATCCATATTACTGCCCAAAAACACACGGCGTAGATTTTGATGCCATGGTCGCGTGTCTGGAAAAGGTTTCGCCGGACGACGTCGTGCTGCTCCACGTCTGCTGCCATAATCCGACCGGCGTGGATCTCAGCGCGGCTCAGTGGGACCGCATTTTGGACATTGCCGTCAAAAAAGGGTGGACTCCGTTCCTCGACTTTGCCTATCAGGGCTTCGGCGAAGGGGTTGAGGCCGACCGTATTGCTGTGGAAAAGTTTGCGGCGGCGGGCATCGACTTTTATGTTGCCAGTTCGTTCTCCAAAAATTTTGGACTCTACTGCGAACGCACTGGTGCGCTGACCATTGTGACGGGGAGCAGGAAAGAAGCTGAGACGGCGATGAGTCATGTTAAAACCGTCGTCCGCGTAAACTATTCCAACCCACCGTCGCATGGCGGTTTGGCCGCGCAGACCATACTGCAGGATGAAGCCCTTAAGAAACAGTGGATGGGCGAGGTGGCCGAGATGTGCGAGCGGATTAGAGCCATGCGTAAGGCACTGGTCGATGGACTGGCAGCACGCGGGGTTGATCAGGATTTTTCCTTTATCACGGAGCAGCGAGGCATGTTCTCCTTTAGCGGGCTCTCCGACGAAGTCGTCGCGTGGCTGCGCGCAAATCGCGCGATCTACATCGTCAAAGGCGGGCGCATTAACTTGGCGGGATTAACGCCATCCAATATTGACTATGTCTGCGATTCGATTGCAGAAGCGCTCAAGAGATAGAAAGGCCGGGCTCCTGATGAACATTACACTTAAAGAAGGAATTGACTGGGTAGGCTACGTCGACTGGACCGTACGCAATTTCCATGGTTACAAAACGGAAAGCGGCTCCACCTATAACGCCTACCTGATTCGCGACGAAAAAACTGCCGTTATCGACGCAGTGAAAGCGCCTTATGCGGAAAAGTATTTGGAGCACATACAGAAGCTCGCGCCGCTCGAAAGCATTGACTATATCGTCTGCAACCATGCCGAGCCCGATCATTCCGGCGGACTGCCCGCTGCGATGGCCGCGTGCCCCAACGCAACACTCGTCTGTAATGCCAAGTGTAAAATTGCGCTCGAAAAGCATTATGATACGGCCCATTGGAAATGGCAGATCGTTGACGACGGCGACACCCTTTCGCTCGGCAAACGTACCCTCCAGTTCATTAACACACCCATGGTGCACTGGCCTGAGTCTATGTTCACCTATCTGCCCGAAGAAAAGCTCCTCTTCTCTATGGATGCTTTTGGTCAGCACTATGCCTCGGCCTTCCGCTTTGACGACGAAGAACCGCTCAGCGTGGTCCTTCAGGAAGCCAAGGCGTACTACGCCAACATTGTCATGCTCTACGGTCGGCCCATCAGCCAGACCCTGGAACGGGCGGCGGAACTCGACATCGAAATGATTGCGCCGAGCCACGGCGTCATCTGGCGGAGTCACATCAAGGACGTGTTAGAAGCGTATCGAAAATATGTTATTTGCAAGCCGTGCCCCAAAGTGGTTGTGGTCTATGCCACGATGTGGAAAGCCACAGAGAAGATGGCCGAAGCTATTCTGGAAGGGGCTCAGGAGTACAATGTAGAGGCGCAGCTCTTCAATGTGGATTCCACACACATGACGCGCATCGTTACGGAAACGCTCGACTGCGCCGCCATCGCCATCGGCTCGCCGACGCTCAATAACGGCATTATGCCCAGCATGGCTGGCGTGCTTTGCTATCTCAAAGGGCTTCGTCCGACCGACAAGAAAGGGATTGCTTTTGGTTCGTACGGATGGAGTAAAACTGGCGGCCCGGCTGAAGTGGCCGAAATCATGGACGAAATGAAGATTGAAGCCCTGCGCGAACCGATCCGTTCGCACTATGTCCCTTCGCCGGAACTGCTTGAAGAGTGCCGCGAGGCCGGGCGCATGCTCGGTAAATATGCAGCGCAGTTTTCGAAGTAAAATTTAGTTAGAATCCCCTTGATGAATGTGTGCAAATACAGGAATCATCGGCTTCGTTTTGGAAAAGGAGAACAACATGACAAAATACATCTGTGACGTATGCGGCTGGATTTATGATCCAGAAATGGGCGATCCCGACGGCGGCATTGCTCCTGGAACAGCATTTGAAGATATTCCTGATGATTGGGAATGCCCAGAGTGTGGGGTAGGCAAAGAGGATTTCTCGGTCCTCGAAGACTAAGCACCCGCTTTAATCCGTCCAAACCGCCCCGTTTTCTCGAGGCGGTTTTTTTTGTTTTTGGACGATCTTCTCCGAGCGAAGGAAAGCTCCATGGATAATATCTTCTTCCATTCTGGTTCTGGCGCTGACTGCGCACTTTTTCTTTCAGCACCTGTTGCCGGCCAAGGGCATGAAGGCTGAAAATCCCAAACCATATTCTAACATTTTAGGGATTGTTAGCCGTCGATGAATATTGGAGATTGACGGCATGGAAAAGATAAAGATCATGGTTGTCGAGGACGAGGCGCCGATCCAGGAGCTGCTTCAGTTCAATCTCGAGCGGAACAAGTACCGGGTCAAGGTGGTCGATTCCGGCGAGGAGGCGATTTCCGAGGCCGTCCAGTTCCAGCCCGACCTCATCCTGCTGGACATCATGCTGCCCGGGGCCGACGGGCTCGAAGTCTGCAAGCAGCTGAAGGCCAACCCGAAAACAGAACGCATTCCCATCATCATGCTGACCGCCCTGTGCGAGGAGGCCGACATCGTCACGGGGCTGGAACTCGGAGCCGACGACTACATTACGAAGCCATTCAGTCCCCGGGTGCTGCTGGCCCGCGTCAAGGCGGCCCTGCGGCGTATCGCCGCATCCAAACCGACGACCGCCGACGACGAAGCCGTCCGCATCCGCGACATCGTGATCGATGCCAGCCGCCACAAGGTCGAGGTTGCGGGCGAAGATGTCGTGCTCACGTTTACCGAATTCAGGGTTTTGCAGCTGCTCGCCGGCCAGCCCGGCAGGGTCTTCACCCGCTACCAGATCGTCGATGCGGTGCATGGCGACGACTATCCCGTGACCGATCGGTCGGTGGATGTCCAGATCGTGGGGTTGCGCAAAAAGCTGGGCGAGGCCGGACAATATATCGAGACCGTTCGCGGGATCGGCTACCGGTTCAAGGAAGACGAATAGCCGATGGAGCGCGATGGCGTGAAAAAGAAACATTTATTCTGGCTGCTACTGCCTTCCTACTGGATCCTGACCGCGATCGCCATCCTAGCTGTGGCGCTCTATGCGTTTCACTCCATGAAAACCCTCTATTTTGGAACGCTCAAGACCGGCATCACCACCCGAGCCACCCTTTTGGCCGAGCAGGTGCTCCCCCTGATGGAGATCTCGGATCTTGCCGCCATCGACGCCCTCTGCAAGAAACTGGGCCAGTCGGTCGATACGCGATTCACGGTCATCCTGCCCGACGGCGCAGTGGCCGGAGACTCCTACGAAAAACCGGACGGGATGGAAGACCACAGGAACCGTCCCGAAATCCGGCAGGCCCTGGGGGGATCGACGGGAATAGATCGGCGTTACAGCCACACCGTGCGCGAGGAAATGATGTATATCGCCCTCCCCCTGTTGGATGAAAACCACCGGGTGCTGTGCGCGGTCCGCGCCGCCCTGCCCATGGTGGCGATCCAAGGCGAACTGAACACCATGACCAGGCGGGTTGTCGTCGCATCCCTCCTCACCGGCATACTGGCCATGGGCGTATGCATCGCCGTGGTGCGGCGCATCACCTTTCCGCTCCGCGACATGGGGAGCGCCGCCCTCCGGTTTGCGGAAGGCGATTTCCACCTCCGGATTCCCGCCCAGCAGACCTACGAGTTCGACCAGCTGGCGGAAGCGCTCAACTCAATGTCCGACCAGTTGAACAAAACCCTTTCCGCCCTCAGCGAACAGCGGAACGAGCAGCAGGCCGTCCTTTCCAGCATGACCGAGGGCGTGCTGGCGGTCGATCTCCACGAACGCATCATTCACATGAACCGCGTAGCCGCCGAGATCCTCGGCGTTCCAGCGGAAGAGACCAAGCATCTCCTTGTCCAGCAGGCCGTTCGCCACGCCAACCTCCAGGAGTTCATCAAAGCGGTGCTGGGGTCGCAACAACCTGACGCGCGGGATCTGACGCTGATCGGCCAGCCGGAGAAACAGATCCACGCCAGTGGAACGGTTTTGCGCAACGCTTCGGAGCAATCGATCGGGGCGCTGTTCGTCCTGCGCGATGTTACCCACCTGCGCCATCTTGAAACGGTCCGTTCCGACTTTGTGGCCAACGTATCGCACGAGCTCAAAACCCCGATCACCTCGATCAAGGGATTTGTCGAAACCCTGCTGTCCGAAGAGTGGGAGCACGACGAAGAGACCCGCCGCTTTCTCGAAATCATCAGCCAGCAAGCCGGACGGCTGAACGCCATCATCGACGATCTGCTCACGCTCTCGCGTCTCGAACAGAAGGATGGCCATGTCATGAAGGAGCCCTGCAACCTTCTCGCAACGATCGAATCGGCCATCCACCTCTGCCGGCTCCAGGCCGCGAAGAAAGACATCCGCATCGAAACGGAATGCCCGGCGGAGCTGAACCTCCAGATCAACGGTCCCCTCGTCGAACAAGCCCTGGTGAACCTGGTCATCAACGCCGTGAAATATTCCGACCCCGGGAAAACCATCCGCATCCGGGCGGAACAGCAAGCGGACACGGTGGCGATCACGGTCAAGGACGAAGGGTTCGGCATCGAATACAAGCATCTCGACCGACTCTTCGAACGCTTTTACCGGGTCGACACCGCGCGCAGCCGGAAACTCGGAGGGACGGGCCTTGGACTTTCGATCGTCAAGCACATTGTCCAAGGGCACAACGGCACCATTCGGGTTGAAAGCAAGCTTGGACATGGAAGCACCTTCACCATCACCCTGCCGATTTGATCCGCCCCGCGCATCCCGACGAACATCCTAACAAACTGCTAACATTTAAACGTTAGACTACCGTTGGCGTTTTGTTAGTTTTTCGGTGCTTTTTCACAACAAACTTCCAAGGGAGAGAGGATGACGTTTACCCTATTCATTGAGATTGCCGCCATGGTTGTTGGAGGTCTCGGCATTTTTCTGCTCGGCATGAAAAACATGTCGGAAGGTCTTCAGGCCGTGTCGGGCGACCGTTTGCGCAAAATGATCGGGGCTGTGACGAACAACCGAATCATGGGCGTTCTGGTCGGGCTTTTGGTTACCATGATGGTCCAGTCGAGTTCGGTCACCACCGTTATGGTGGTCGGTTTCGTCAATTCCGGAATCATGACGCTCATGCAAGCCATCGGGGTGATTTTCGGGGCGAACATCGGCACGACGATCACCGGCTGGATTCTGGTGCTCGATATCGGGAAGCACGGTCTTCCCATGCTGGGGATTGCTGCTTTTTTCTTCCTGTTTTCAAAGAACGAGCGGTTGCGCTACATCGGCATGTCCATCATGGGGATCGGTATGGTCTTTTTCGGTCTGGAGCTGATGAAGGACGGCTTTAAACCATTGCGTCACCTTCCGGAATTCGAGGCCTGGTTCCATGCCTTCCAGGCAACCACCTACCTTGGCGTCATCAAGTGCGCGGCGGTCGGTATGATCGTAACCATGATTATCCAATCTTCGTCCGCCACGCTGGGCATCACCATTGGACTCGCATGCTCTGGAGTCATTGAATTCAAAACCGCCGCCGCGCTGGTCATGGGTGAAAACATTGGCACCACCATTACCGCCTGGTTGGCGTCGCTGGGAACCACCACCACGGCCAAGCGGGCCGCGTATGCCCACGTGCTGTTCAACGTGCTGGGCACCATGTGGTTCATTGCCCTCTTTCCGATCGTCATCAAGGCGCTGGCTCACGTGATCAGCTGGAAGACCGGATACGATCCAAACACCATCTCGCTGGAACAGGTGGCCGCCGATCTTTTTCCAAATATTCCCATCGAATCCATCCTTGCCGATATCAACCAAAACTCGGATCCTTTGACCGAGCAGGGAAAAGCGGTGCAGAAAACCTTCGACCTGATTGTTACATCGGGCATTGCGCTCACCCACTCCTCGTTCAATATCGCCAACGTTCTCTTCTTTCTTCCTTTCACCGGGCTGCTGGCCAAACTGGTCACAAAACTTGTGCCAGAGAAGGAAACCCCGGAAGTCACGCATCTTACCTTCCTCGATGTCCGCATGCTCGACACCCCCGCGCTGGGTGTCGTGCAATCGCAGAAGCAGCTCAACTACATGGCCGAAAGCGTGGAAGGCATGCTGGAGCAGTTGAAGACCTGCCTGAACGAAGGGTTGCGCAACACCGAACTCGTCGGCGGAATCTTCCACCAGGAGGAGGTGCTCGACACCGTCCAGAAGGAAATCTTCATGTACCTTAGCAATATGGTATCCGGCCAGGTTCCGCACGACGTCACCCGCAAGGCCCACAAGCAGATGCGCATTGCCGACGAATACGAGTCGCTCAGCGACTATGTCGTCAATGTCCTCAAGGGGCTGCGCAAGATGGAACAGAACAACCTCGTCATGGATGCACCCGCTCGCGACAAGCTGCTCAGGCTCCATGATCGGGCCGCATCATACATTGCGCACATCAACCAGAGCATGAAGGCTGAAAGCACGGGGAACATCGCCTGGGCGACGTCGGAAGGCGCCGCCATCAGCGAGCTGATGAAGGAGTTCCGCCGGCAGCACCTGGAACGGCTCCAGAAGGAGGAGGTATCGCCCTTCTTCAGTCTGGCCTTTACCGACATGCTGAGCTATTACCGCCGCATCAAGGACCATGCGCTCAACATTGCCGAGGTTGTGGCCGGCGAAAAATAATCGTTCCACCAACGGCTGGAACTGTTCAAAGGCTTGCATGGACCCATGCAAGCCTTTTTCATTGCACGCACAATTCAAATACTCCACTGATATGGAACAAACACCTAACCCTTGCCTCATTTTTTCCTAACCGATCGCCTCGATGGTTTTCCTACGAACAGATGAGTTTCGTATTCAAACAACAAACAGGAGAATGAGTATATGAATAAGCAGTTGGTATTTGGTGTTGCGGCGGCAGGTCTGATGGCGTCGACCATGGCGGGGCTAGCCCAGGAAACAACCTCGTTTCGCAGCGAATTGGACGACGTGGCCGCCCGTCTGGCCAAGCTGGAAAAGGGCTCGGAGCAGTCTGCGTCATGGAGCGATAAGATAACCATCAAGGGCGACATCCGGTATCGCTACGAATACAAGGATAAGGAGGACGACACCGACAAGAGCCGCAACCGGCTCCGTGCGCGTGTCGGTGTCTACGCCCAAGTGAACGATGAAACAACGGCCGGCATCCGTCTGGCCACCGGCAGCGACGAAAGCCCCACGTCGACCAACCAGGACATCGACAACTTCGGCAGCAAAAAGCCGATCTGGCTGGACCTCGCTTACCTCGCCTACGCGCCGAAATACATCGACGGAGCAACCCTTACCGTCGGTAAGATGAACCAGCCGTGGGTATTTGCGTCCGATCTTCTTTTTGACAGCGATTTCAACCCCGAGGGGGTCGGCTTGACCTATGGAACCGATCTCGGCAGCATTTCGCTCAACACGCAGGTGGGCTACTACACGCTGATGGAAAACAAGACCGACGACATCCAGATGGCCACCGCCCAAATGTCGGCATCCGCCGACATGGCCGAAGACATTACACTGACGGCCACGCTTGGAGGCTTCTTCTACGGCGGGCTCAAAGGCGAGGCCTTCGCAAAGTTCAATGGGAAAACGGCCCAGAACGGCAACAGCAACAATGGCACAGGCGAATACCTGTTCGATTACGACATCATCGATGGCTCACTCATGCTGGACTTCCACTCCATCACGGCCTATGCCGAAGTAGCGAACAACATCGCCGATGACGTTGAAGACGACACCGCCTGGATCCTCGGCCTTGGGACGCAGATCAAGAAGTTGTCCCTGGACTACAACTACCGCGACATGGAGCGGGATTCGGTACTCGGCGCATTGGCCGACGGCGACTTTGGCGGCCCCGGCGGTAAAGGACACAAGATCAAAGCCTCCTATCCCGTGGCGGAAAACATGTCCCTCGGGGCCGCTTACTTCCGCATCGACACCGCGAGCGATGACGACGTTAACCTCGTTCATTTCGACGTCAATGTGAAATTCTAGATCCCGTCCATGTTCGCGAACGGTTAAAATTAACACGTTCCAAACATGGCCTTCACAAAGGACTAACCATAGCCCAGCAGTTTATCCGCATCTTAAGAGCCCCTTCGACAGGGGATCCAACCAACAAGGAGAAATGCATGAAAAGAATTATCGCACTCGCAGTCACGACCGCATGGGTCGGCGTTGCCTCGGCCCAAACCAAGATCGTAATCGATGGATCAACCACCGTCGGTCCCATTGCCAAGGCCTTTGCCGAATACTACATGGCAGGCCATCCCGAAGTGAACATCAGCGTATCCGAGTCCGGAAGCGGCAACGGAGCAAAGGGCTTGCTGAACGGAACCTGTGACATTGCCGACATGTCGCGCTCAATGAAGGACACCGAATTCAAGGCGTGCGCGGACAAGGGAATCCAACCGGTCGCCCACGTGGTTGCCCTTGATGGCCTGCCGATTCTTGTCCATCCATCCAATCCCGTGAAGGATCTTACCGTCGAGCAGGTTCGCAAGATATACCTTGGCGAAATCGTGAATTGGAAAGAGGTCGGAGGTCCCGACCAGAAAATCGTCACCATCTCGCGCGACACCAGCAGCGGCACCTACGAAACATTTGAAGAAAAGGTGATGGAAAAGGGAAAGATTCGCGAGGACTGCGAATACGTCGGCTCCAACGGCGCCATTCGTTCCCGCATCCAAACCACGCCTGCGGCGATCGCCTACGCCGGCCTCGGCTTCGTGGACAAGACGGTCAAGGCCCTCAAGGTGAATGGAATCTCTCCTTCCGCCGAAACTGTGCAAAGCGGCCAATACCCGATCGCCCGTCCGCTCTTCATGTACACCAACGGCTATCCGGCCCTAGGGTCACCCATCTACCAGTTCGTCACCATCCATCTGTCCGAAGACGGGCAGGAAATGGTCGAGGATATCGGGTTTGTTCCGGTAACCGCCTACTAGTTCGGAAACACCGATTGAAGCCTGAGGCGCAATCTCCCCGAGTGCGCCTCTTTTCCACCCCGACATACCGCCGCCTCACCCAATAATAATTTTCCACTAATGCTGCGCTAACAAACCAGCCCCATTCTCACCTCAATGAAAGGAACCCTGTGCCAATGACCGGAAACACCTCGAAAAGCCTCGTCATGAGCGACGCCGCCAGCATACGTCAGCGGATCGGAAGCTGGATTGGCCAGGGGTTCCTTCTGCTGGCCACATCGCTTTCCGCCTTCGCCGTCTTTTTCATCTTCTACTTCATCCTCAAGGATGCCATTCCGTTTTTCCGGCTGGAAGGGCTCAATGAGTTTTTCACGAGCACGCGCTGGTATCCGTCGGGTCAACCGGCGGAATTCGGGGCATTGTCCATCTTTGTCGGAACCGGGCTCGTGACGCTGGGTGCCATCGTGGTCGCCGTTCCCTTGGGGATATCGGCGGCGGTATGCCTGAGCGATCTACTGCCCTTCGGCATACGCCAGATTGTCAAACCCGTGATCGAAATCCTTGCCGCCATTCCATCGGTCGCCTTTGGTTTTTTTGCGCTGGTGGTCTTTGCGCCATTGCTTCAGCGGAGCGGCGGCGCCATCCTTGCGACAGGCGCATGGCTGGTGCTCGGACCCATTCTTGCCCTGCTGGTCGTCGTTGGCGGCGATCTGCTGCTTGAAAAATTGCGAAACCGCATCCAGGGCAAAAAACGTTATCTGGCATCCGTCTCCGTGTTCGGCGTACTCGGCCTAGGTTCGATCCTTTTCCTCGTCTTCCTTTCCCGGCGCTTGGGCGGGATCGAAATCAATAGCGGAACCAACGCCCTCAACGTCTCCATCATCCTCGGCATCATGGCACTTCCCACGATCGTCAGCGTATCAGAGGACGCCCTTCAGGCCGCCGGGAGGGAACTGCGGGAAGGCTCCTACGCCCTCGGATCAACCCGCGCGGAAACCATCCTGAAGGCCGTGATTCCGGCATCGGTCAGCGGTATCCTCGCCGCCGTGATCCTGGGCGTCATGCGGGCCATCGGCGAAACCATGGTGGTGTGGATGGCGTCGGGCAACGCCGCGCGGATTCCGGACCCGTGGTACAATGTCCTGCAGCCGATCCGGACCCTGACGGCCACCATCGCGGGCGACATGGGCGAAGCGGACCACGTTACCGGCTCGGCCCGCTACCACGTCCTCTTCGCCATGGCCTTCTGCCTGCTCGCCTTTTCGTTCCTGATGAACCTTGCCAGCGAACTTATCGTCAAGCGCTCGCGCAAAAAACTCGGTAAATAAACCATGCGACTCGAAACCAGAAAATTGCTCGATAAGGCGTTCTCCGGACTCGGACTGATCGCGATCGCGGTCATGGCCATCGCCCTGGTCCTGATTCTATCGCCCATCATCTGGCGCGGGTCGAAGGCGTTTGTCTTCAAGGGGACGATCGAACACCGGCGCGTCATGCTGGAGCAATTCAACCGAGGCAACCCGGACAAGTTCAATCAGGAGTGGGAGCAGGTCGCCAAAGCCCGCGAACCGGTCTACCTCATGATGGCCGACTTCGAGGCGGAAATGGACGAAATGCCGAGCGCCGAGCGAAGGGAATACCGGTCCGCGTTCAAGGAGGTCCAGGAAGCCGTCGAAGTGCTGCTTGGGCCGGTGCCCGGAAAAAATACTCCGGTCCTGATCCGCAAGAGATATGGCCAGACCCGCTGGGATCGGACCCAGATCAAGCTGCACGAAGTCCTCTATTCCGAGGAGTGGGATTATTCCAACCCCGATGCCATGGGGATCCTAGTTGAAAAACCACGCGCCGACCAGTTCAAGGGAACCACGTTGGAACCGTTCTTCGCCTACATCGAGGAGCACATCGACGAAATGCTCCGGCCCAAAACCACCTTCTATTGGCAGTTCATCACCGACACCTCCAGGGATTCCCACATCTTCGGCGGAATCTGGCCGGAAGTCCTCGGGACCATCTACCTGACGCTGGGTGCCATGCTCTTCGCGGTCCCCATGGGCGTTATTGCTGCGATTTACCTTTGCGAATATGCTAAGGAAGGACGCATCGTCAGCTTCCTGCGCATCTGCATCAGCACGCTGGCCGGCGTTCCAAGCATCGTTTTCGGCCTGTTCGGCCTCGCCTTTTTCCTGAACACGATGCACGTGTCGGATTCCAAGAGCGTCCTCGCGGGCTCGCTCACCCTCTCGCTGCTTATTCTCCCGACCATCATCCGCTCGTCGGAAGAGGCCATCCTTGCCGTTCCGCGCAGCTACAAGGAGGCCGCCTTCGGGCTTGGCGCCGGGCGCTGGCGAACCGTGCTCACGGTCATCCTGCCCGCCGCGCTGCCGGGCATACTGACCGGCATCGTCATCAGCATGGGCCGTGCGGCCGGCGAAACGGCACCGATCATCTTCACGGCGGCCGTCAGCGTCGGCACTCCGCTGAAGATCTGGGAAACGCTCAACCAGCCGACGCCCGCCTTGCCCTGGAACATCTACAACCTTTGCACCGAGCACGAGGCGGTCGACGAAATCCGCCATGTGCAATACGGCATGGTGTTGACCCTGGTGGCGCTGGTGCTGCTGTTGAACCTGTTCGCAATCCTGATGCGGGCAAGAATCTCGAAAAAACTCCGGGGATAGCCAACCACGAGAAAGATTATGAACAAAGAGATAACCCTGAGAAAATTTGACCAGTTCGCGGACCACGAGGAAGCCGCCACGATGGAAACCCATATCGAGGCCAAGGATTTTTCCCTGTTCTATGGCGATTTCGAAGCGGTCCGGAAGGTCAGCCTTGAAATCCCCAAACGGATGGTCACCGCCATGATCGGCCCGAGCGGATGCGGAAAGAGCACGCTGCTGCGCGCGATCAACCGCATGAACGACCTCATTCCCTCTACCCGTGCATCGGGAAAAATGATTTTCGACGGATGCAACATCTATGACCGCAACATCGACGTAGTCACGCTGAGGGCGCGGGTCGGCATGGTTTTCCAGAAGCCCAACGTCTTCCCCAAGTCGATCTTCGACAACGTGGCCTACGGCCCGCGGCTGCAGGGCGTCAAGAACCGCGCGCAGCTCAACGAAATCGTGGAAACCAGCCTGCGCCAGGCCGCCATCTGGGACGAGGTCAAGGACCGGCTCAACACCAACGCCCTCGGCATGTCCGGCGGCCAGCAGCAGCGCCTCTGTATCGCCCGCGCCCTGGCGATCAAGCCTGAAATCCTCCTCATGGACGAGCCCACGTCCGCGCTGGACCCCAAGGCCACGGCCAAGATCGAGGATCTCATTGGCGAACTGCGGGAAAACTATACGATCATCATCGTGACCCACAACATGCAGCAGGCCGCCCGCGTTTCGGATCTCACCGCCTTCTTGTACGAGGGGGTTCTGGTCGAGTTCGGCAACACAAAGCGGCTGTTTACCAATCCCGACAACATCCAGACGGAAAACTATATTACAGGCCGGTTTGGATAGGAAATCATTGTGGATGCAGCTGCCGCTGCGTCCAAAGGAGAAGACCATGGCAAAGCATTTGGAAAAGGAGCTGGAACGGCTCAAGAAACTGATCTACACCCTCGGCGCCCGCGTCGACGAGAGCCTTGAACTCGCGGTGAAATCCTTTCAGGAAAACGATGCCGAACTCGCGAGGAAGGTCATCGAGGGCGACGGCTTGATCGACGACCTCGAAGTCGAAGTCGAGGAGGAGTGCCTGAAGGCGCTCGCCCTGTACCAGCCCGTCGCGATCGACCTGCGTTTCATCATTGCGGTCATGAAAATGAACAGCGACCTCGAACGGATCGGCGACCTTGCGGCGGACATCGCGAAGAACGGCATCA
>CAYOBH010000020.1:0-8616 GCA_964402125.1 uncultured Verrucomicrobiota bacterium | reverse complement strand
GCCTGCGGCCCACCGCACTCCAAAGGTTGTGTCGGCTTGTGCGATATGGAGTGCGCGGGCCCGTAGGGTTGCGGAGCAACTCGACCGCGCTTTTTAAATGCGCCGGAGGCGCAATGTCTGCTGAGCGTGTCGATTTTAAAGCGGTATCGAGCGGCTGTCGCCGGCCTGCGGCCCACCGCACTCCAGATTTCGCATCAGCTTGGTCGCTGTGGCTTGCTTTGAGTCGATCAAACGAACGTAGAAAAACAACGAATTATGAACGATCAGTCAGTAGCTCAGCGCTCCTCTTCCGGCAGAGACTGCTTCCAGCATTCTGCCATTTCGCGATTGATGGCCAGTTGCGTTTCTTGGTAATCCTTTTTTAGTTTGCTGTTTATCCATTTGGAATACCATATGGCCCCAATAATATTGCCGACGATAATCACAAGAAACCAGACCAGCTTGTGCGTGTGGCTCTCAAAGTCGTTGACGTCCCTGCAGAGTAGATCAATGAACCGTCCCAGCCAGAAAACAGAAGCACATATAGGTATAAAATACATAAGAAAAACGAATATGATTTCCATTGTATCATTCATCGATTGGTTCTCCACGTTAACGATGAGAGCACTAAGCCGATGCGGCGCGGGTGCTCTTTTGGAATAAGTCATAGATTTAGCGCAAAGTATTGTCAATCAAATTAAACCTGAAGTTCAGATGTCGGCGAGACTGCTGCGCATCCGCTGGAGGTGCCGAGACACAGAGGTTACGACAAAATAATTATGGACAAAATAATGGGGTCCGCCTGCCGATCCCCGAAATCATTCTGTTAAAAATCATTCTGTCAAAACTCCTCTTCTTCACAGAAGCAGTACCTTTTTGTTTTAAAGCGGCGTGAACGCACCGTAGTCCAAAGCCGTGGGGAGCTGCTGTGTTGGATGACGGTTGGTCTCGACTTTTCGCGGAAGCATTATACTCTGCTGCTCTTCGTTCTTGGAAGAGAAGTTACTCAGCAAAGGAATGTGACTATGCGTATTAAAGGGAAAAAGTGGATTTGGATTGCGGTGGCCGTGGTAGTGGTCGGGTTTGGTTTAAAGAAGTGCTCCGGCGGCAAGAAGGGCGGTGACAAGACGGAGACGGTTCGCGTTGAAGCGGCATCGGTGGGGGAGCTGATTGAGATTGTGGTGGCACCGGGGCAGATTGAGCCGCGGCGAAAGGTGGATATAAGCGCCAAGATTGCGGCCCGGATTGTGGAACTTCCGTTTGAAGAAGGGGCCCAAGTGAAAGAAGGCGACGTGCTGATCAAGCTCGATTCGCGCGATCTGGAGAGTCGCTTGCGTTCGGTACAGGCCAGTTATGAAGCGCAGAGCGCCCAGTTGGCGGTGGAAAAGGCCAACATTGAAACCCAAAAAGCTTCGCTCAAGGCGACTCAAGCCACCTACGAGCAGGCCAAGACAGTTTTTGAGCGGCAGAAAAAACTGCTCGAATCGAAGGATATCAGCCAGGCGACGTATGATGAATATGCCAGTTCGCTGGAGGAGACCGAGGCGCGTTATCTAGCGGCAAAATATGGTCTGGAAGCGACGGAACTCGGCCTTGAGGTGATGAAGCATAATCTGGATTCGTCGAAGGAGCAGATTGAGCAGGCGAAGGAGGAGCTGAGTTATACGACGATTCTTGCACCGATGGACGGCGTGGTGACGCGCATCAACGCCGAAGTGGGCGAATTGGTGATGACGGGTACGATGAATAATGCAGGAACGATCATTATGCAGGTGGCCGATCTTTCGCAGATGCTGCTGGTGGCCCGCGTGGATGAGGGCGATATCGGGAAACTGGAGGTCGGACAGAAAGCGCGAATTCGCGTGCAGGCGTATTGGGGCCATGAATTTGAAGGCACGGTGAGTACGATCGCGCTGACACAGGATGTGTCGGCGGGCAATTCAAAATATTATGAGACGGAGATTCTCATTAAGGATGATCCGAAGTATCGCCTGTTTTCGGGGTTGACGGCGGATGTGGACATCGAGGCCGTCCGGCATGAAAATGTGTTGAAGGTGGAGACGCAGGCCGTAGTTTCGCGCAAGGCGGAGGAGCTTCCGCTGGAGATTCGGAAGGATAACCCGAATGTCGATATGGCCAAGACGGATGCGTTGGTGGTTTATCGATTGATTGACGGAAAAGCGGTGGTCACGCCGGTCACCATTGGTTGCAGCGATATGACCCATATCATTATTGAGTCCGGCTTGAGCGAGGGTGATTCCGTCGTGGTCGGACCCTTCAAGGTGCTGGACAAACTCCAGCACGATCAGAAGATTATCGATGAAGAGGTCGCTGCCAAGCAGAAGAATCAGAAGGAGTCCGCGTGAGCCTTTCGAATCCTATTATTCAACTGACGGACGTGAGGCGGACGTACGATGTCGGGGCAGAACAGATTCATGCGCTGGACGGCGTAACGGTGGCGGTCTTCGAAAATGAGTATGTGGCTGTTATGGGACATAGCGGCTCGGGCAAGAGCACGCTGATGAACCTGCTCGGATGCCTGGATCGTGCAACCTCCGGAACGTATGAGCTGGACGGTATTGATACCACGAAGATGAGTCCGGCTGCGCTGGCGCAGGTGCGCAACGAAAAGATCGGCTTTGTGTTTCAGGCCTTCGAGCTGCTGCCGAAGCTGAGCGCCCGTAAAAATGTGGAGCTCCCGTTGATTTATACACAGAACGGTGCCGTAGGACGCCGCCGCCGGGCGGAAGAGGCGCTGAAGCGGGTGGGCTTGGGCGGACGGGTGAATCATCGCCCCAATCAGCTTTCGGGCGGCGAGAAGCAACGCGTGGCCATTGCACGGGCGCTGATTAACCAACCCTCAATTATTTTGGCAGATGAGCCGACCGGTAATCTGGATTCAAAAACCAGCCGGGAGATTCTCGATCTGTTCAGCCAACTGCATCAGGAAGGGCACACCATCATTATGGTGACGCACGAATCGGACGTGGCCAGTCAGGCGCAGCGGGTGGTTCGAATGCTCGATGGTCAAATTGTGAGCGATCTGCCGGTAGAGCAGGACGATGCCTATCAATATCGTCATGGAGGGCAGCGGTTATGAAGAAACTCCTCTTTCTGCCCATCCGTCTTGTGCTCATGGCGATCCAGAATGTCTGTGTCGCGTTGGGCCAGATCTGGAGCAACAAAGTCCGCTCCATGTTAACCACGCTCGGCATCATCATCGGGATCGCCTCGGTCTCCGGTGTGATTGGCTCCTTGTCGGGACTGAAGGCAAAAATCATCACCGACTTTGAATCGTTCGGTCTGAACAACATTTACATCAGCCCCCAACAGCCGGACTCCGGACCGCTGAAACATGCATCGCCGGAGCTGATTAGATTTAAGCCGGAGGAGTTTGACGATCTACAGGCGCATTGCCCGTCGGTGAAACAGATGACCCGTATCAGTTCTTTCAATGCTCCAGTCAGCCGCGGTGAACGGTCGATCGAAAATGCAACGATCACCTGTGTGGATGCCGCGTGGGTTAAGATTGAATCGCGCGATGTTCTGCAGGGACGTCCGTTTTCACTGATCGACGAAACGCAGGGTCGGCGCGTCTGTCTGATCGATGAGAAAACCCGCGATAAGTTGAATCTGGATAAGGAGTGCGTCGGCAGTCTGATTTCCATCGACAACTTTAACTACCGCATTGTCGGCCTGATCGAAGGGGCTCCGGATCGCGCGTTTGCGGATATGGGGCGCGGCGAAACCTTTGAGGTCATTGTTCCGTTCTGGAGCTATTATCAGGAGGCCAAGCCTTGGTTCTATGTGATTGCCGCCAGTAAAACACCGGAGCTGGCTGCAGATGCTCAGTCGGAACTTACCTTTTATCTGCGCCGCACCCGGAATCAGCGCCCCGGCGATCCCGATACCTTTCGGGTCGATACGGTCGGCGGAGAGCTGGAACAGTTTGACAAAATTATGGGAACGATCACGGCCGTTGCCGGCGGGATTGTCGGCGTTTCTCTGCTGGTCGGCGGGATCGGCATCATGAACATCATGCTCGTCTCCGTGGCGGAGCGCACCCGGGAAATTGGGCTGCGCAAGGCGGTCGGCGCGAAAGGTTCCGATATTATGATGCAGTTTTTGACCGAGTCGGTCGTACTTTGCTTTGTCGGCGGCATTGCGGGAATCGGATTGGGCTACCTGATTACACTGGCGATTCGCCAGATTCCCAACGCGAATCTGGATCAGGCCTACATCCCGGGCTGGGCGATTATGATGTCGCTCGTCTTCTCGGCGGGAGTCGGCATATTTTTTGGAGTTTTCCCCGCGTTCAAAGCGGCCAGATTAAACCCTATTGAGGCGCTGAGAAATGAATAAGATAAATTGGAAAATAACCGTGTCCCAATCCGCGCTGCTCGCATTGCTTTCCGGCTGTACAATGCCGTACGAAACAACGGAAGAGATGAACGTTGAGGTGGACAAGTATACGCACATCGAAGCGCTGGATCTCGACGCCATGGCCGTCGATTCGAATGCGGTTGCGGCGGTGGCGGTTGAAGCGCCGGCGGAGCTGCAGTTGACGCTCGAAGAGGTGCGTGCAATTACACTGAAGAACAATCTCGACCTGAAGGTGGAGATGTATAATCCAAAGATTTCGCAGACGCGGATCGAGTCGACCGAGGCGCGAAAGTATGAAGCCGTGTTCGATTCATCGCTCAGCTATCGAGTGACTGATTATAATCAGGATTTGGGGCTGTATTCGTCGCAGAGGAACTATACCGACATCCGTGCCGGAGTGACTGTACCGCTGGAGAGCGGCGGGCGTTTCGGTGTTAATTTAAGTGATTCTCTGATCGATGACGGGGCCGAGCAATATTCTGCTCCGATCAACTTTTCGGTCAGTCAACCTCTTTTAGCAGGGGCCGGGCGGCGCGAGTTTATGCATGAGCTGCGGGTGGCGCGTTATGACGGCCAGAAGGTGCTCGCCGATACGAAGTTGCGGATGATTGAGGTGGTTATCGCGGCGGACACGGCCTATTGGGATCTCTACAAAAAGCAGAAGGTGCTGGAGGTTCGGCGCAAGCAATATCAATTGGCAGAGGCGCAGTTGGAAAAAGTAAAGCGTATGGTTGAGGTCGGGCAGAGCACTTCGGTTGAAATATTGCGCGCCGAAGCGGGACTGGCCTCCCAGCGATCCAGCATTATTCAGGCGGAAAACAACGTTCGCCAAAGCCAGCGCCACCTCAAATACATCATGAATAAACCGGAGATTCCTGTCGCAGGGCCAACGCAGCTGATTCTTCAAACCGAGGCGGATCCGATCTTTTATGCGTTGGATCAGGATAAGCTGATTGCTCATGCGCTGGAGAATCGAATGGAACTGCTGCAGATGGAGCTGGATCTGGCGAAAAACAGCAGCACGCTGCAGCATCTGCGTAATGCCAAGCGACCGACCCTCGGTTTAAACGCCGCGTACGGTCTTCGCGGTTCGGGCAGTTCCCGCGACGATGCCTACAGCAGCATGCTTGATCGGGACAGCGAGGAATATCAGGTCGGTTTAAACCTCTCTTATCCGATCGGAAACAAAGCGGCAAAACGCGATTTGGCGGGGGCCGTTTTAACGCAAGCCCAGCTCATCGATATGCAGGCCAACAAAGAGGCCTTGATCCGGCAGGAGGTCTATAATGCGCTGGACGGCCTCGAAACCAGCCGGCAGCAGATTCTGGCCAACCGCCAAAGCGCCATCGTGGAAGGGCGGCTCTACGAAGCGGAACAACGGCAGTTTGAAATTTCCATGCGCACCTCAACCGAGGTGCTCGAAGCGCAGTCCAGCTTTGCCGACTCGCAGAGCGCCGAATATGAAGCGCTTGCAAACTACCAGATCGCCCTCCTCGAACTCGCCCGCTCCACGGGAACCCTCTTGGGCGCGGTCAAAGTGGAGTGAACGATCGAGTTTTTGCAGAAAATGAGTGATCTTGACAACAAGGAGCGATCTAACTAGAACTGATTACAAAGAGACCACAGATGTTCGGCCAAGGTTCAGGGCGGGTGCCCTGTTTGTTCGGAGGGTTTTTTTGTGCGGATATCGCTTGGGGCAGTGCGGTGATATGCCGTTGTGTTAGGTTCATACATAGTTGGGGAATGATTATGAAATGTCTATTTGCCGGTTTAGCCGGTCTTGCTGTACTGGGGTTGGTTTCATGTAAAACAACAGGTTCCAATCCGGTTTTGAGCATTGAGGGGGGAAAGATTATCGGTGTTGAAACAGAGACCGCGGGCGTAGTTGCCTATAAGGGGGTTCCTTTTGCTGCTCCGCCGGTTGGCGAACTGCGCTGGAGAGAGCCGCAGCCGGTAGTGCCGTGGGACGGCGTTAAAACGGCGGATGCGTATGGCGCGGCTTCGGTGCAGGTGACTTGGGACCCCAATAGTTTTTACGGTAGAGAATGGAGAGCCAGCGGATCGGTTCCGTTTAAAGAAGACTGCCTTTATCTGAACATCTGGACGCCGGCGGCGGGCAAAACCAATAAAAAACTTCCGGTGGCCATGTGGATTCACGGCGGCGGATATCGCGAAGGCTTCGGCTTCGAGCCGGAAATGGACGGCGGTGAAGAGTGGGCCGAGCGCGGTGTGATTCTGGTGCAGGTTACCTACCGTCTCGGTGTATTCGGCTTCTTCTCTCATCCGCTGCTTTCGGCTGAAAGCCCCAACGGCGTCTCCGGCAATTATGGAGTAATGGACCAAGCCGCTGCGCTGAAGTGGATTCATGAAAACATTGAGCAGTTCGGCGGCGATCCGGACAACATTACCGTCTTTGGACAGAGCGCCGGGGCTGGCAGCGTTCAGACGCTGTGTGCATCGCCCAAGTCGCGGGGCTACATCAGCAAGGCCATCAGCATGAGTGGCGGCGGTTTGAGCGGCGGCGGAACGGGAGGCGGCATGATGGGCGGAATGGGCAGCGGAACACTCGAATCCGCCCAGCAGGCCAACAAGGCAATGATGGACCGTGCCAACAAGACCACGCTCGAGGAAATGCGTGCCTTGTCATTCGATGAATTGACGAAAATGGCGCAATCCGGCGGACGCGTGTCCTATATGCCGATCATTGATAATTATTTCCTGACCGGTTCCTTCAGCGATATGGCCCGCGCAGGCCAGATTCCCGACGTTCCCTACATGTTTGGATTCACCGCCAACGACATGAACGACATGACGAAGCCGATTCAGGATTTCTGCGCACTGCGCAATGAAACGAGCGATCAGCCGGTCTACGCCTACATGTTTGCCCGCCAACTGCCGGGCGACAACAGCGGCGCGTTCCACTCGTCGGATCTGTGGTACGTCTTCCACTCCTTCCGTCACAGCTGGCGTCCGTTCACCAAAGGCGATAACGAGCTGAGCCTGAAGATGGTCGATTACTGGACCAACTTCGTGAAATACGGCGATCCGAGCGGCAAGGACGGCGGTGAATGGACTGCGTACACGGCGGAATCGCCCAAGTTCATGGTGCTGGATGCCGGCGAAGAGAGCGCATCCTGCGAAATGACCGCAACGCCCAAGTTCCTCAGTGGCGGCTTCCCGCGCTAGAGCTGGAATTAAGGAGTGCGAAAATTGCAGGGCGGGAACGGTCGAAAAGACCTTCCCGCTTCGGCTGGAAGGGCGTTGTCCATTCCAGCCCTGCAAAAGCAGATGATCTGACCAAGTTGCGGTTTGTGATCGGTGGCGAGGAATAAACAAATCCTCGCCATTATTTATTTCATCTTCAGTGAGCGACTCTCTTGCGGCAAAATCCAGTGTTTACGCATCAAGCATTACGCATCAGGGGTTGGCGGTTTGCGGTTGGAAGTTGGTGGTTGCACAAATAACCATTAACCGATAACGAACAGTCGCCTCGGCAGCACCGGAGGCATTTTAGTGGAAGTATTGTTAAGCGATGAGTATTTTGCGGCGGTGAATAAGCCGACGCGGATGTTGACGGTTCCGGGGCGCGGGGCGGATAAACAGGATTGCCTTTATCGCCGCGTCTGTGAGCTGTTTCCCGATGCGCTGGTGGTGCATCGGCTGGATATGGAAACGTCCGGAGTGGTGCTTTTTGCGCGGTCGCTGGAGGCTCAGCAAAATCTTTCTCTGCAGTTTGAAAAGCGGCAGACGCTGAAGCAGTATGTCGCGATCGTTGAGGGCGTGGTTCTGCAGGATGAGGGCTTGGTGGAATATGCGCTACGCAAGGATATGACGCAGCGCCTGCCGCCTAGGCATCTGGTAGATTGTGTGCGCGGAAAGAAAGCCCTGACGCGCTGGCAGGTCTTGGAGCGCGGTGCGACAACGACGCGACTGGCGCTGTCTCCCGAAACGGGGCGCTCGCATCAGCTGCGGGTGCATATGCAGAGCATCGGGCATCCGATCGTCGGCGATCCCATTTATGGCCATGCGGCGGCGCGGCTGATGCTGCATGCTCAGATGCTTGCGTTTTTGCATCCGGTGAGCGGAGCGCCGATTCGGATTGAATGTCCCGCTCCGTTTTGACGGGTGGATTGGTCTAGATTCGAAAGGGGAACCACGGATTCACGCAGATGGACGCTGATGGTCAGCTTCGTTTTTAATCCGTACTACTATCCGTCCACTTCTTGTTTTCTATGCACGTTTTATTAAACACCC
>CAYOBH010000019.1:0-28005 GCA_964402125.1 uncultured Verrucomicrobiota bacterium | reverse complement strand
GCATCAAAAAGGAAACCAACATTTCTCCCCAACGTAGCCAGCGTCTTCTGAAATCCTTTTTTAAAGATAAAGAAAGCAAACATGGACGGAATCGCAATAATCAGACCCGCAGCCGTTGTAATCAGAGCCTCACCAATGTTGGCCGCAAGTAACGCAGGGTCAGCAGAACCCGTGTTACCCATATTGTTAAAGGCCTTAATCATACCGGAAACCGTACCCAGAAGCCCCCACATGGGAGAAGTTGCGCCAACAATAGAGAGATAATCGATCGGTTTCATCAGTTTCGAAAGCTGTTCCACCGAGGCCTCCTCGACCGATTCCTTGACTTTATCGAAATCGTATTCACCCGTAACATCCAAGCAGCGTTCCAAACCGGCACCGAATACATTCGTAAACATAGACGGATGTTTACGGCAGTAAACCAAAGATTCTTTAATCTTATCATTGAGCATGTTATCAATCAGCTGCGGCATCATATCGGTGTGGAGAAGCGTTTTCGGACGAAGCGAAATTAAGTTCTGCACAATCAACGCCACCCCAAAGAAGGAGTTGAACCCCAACGGCCACATCGCCCACCCCCCTACTACGATCATGCCCCAAAGGGTAAGTTGGCTCGCCACTTGCGGCTCAGCACCTGCTGCCGTAGCTGCCTCCTGAGCAAACACTCCCCCCGCCATCAACAGCAGCGCAAAAACCAAGATTTGTTTCTTCATTTACAGTTTCCTCCGTTTTCTTATTCAGAATGATTTTTCCACTCAGACGCAGCACTCCGACCCGCCTGAAAATCCCCATCTAACTAAACCTATTCCTGCGAGTCGCTCTCTTCAGCAGCCTCGTCAGTATTTCCCTTTACCTTTTCCAATTCTTTTTCCATGGCCGCGGCTCTGGCTTGTTCTTTTTCAAGCATTTCAGCCTTTTCCAAAATCCACTTTTCCTGTAGCTGCTTCGCCTCTCCGGCACAACTGGAATCCACATGAATATTTTTTACCTGCCGGGCGGTGGAAATCGCTGAATCCATATACGGAACCACCTCATCATCCGCCCATAAACGGTATGAAACCGCGTTGAGAAGTTCCGCCTGCGGAACCCAATCCAGATCGTTGGCATACTGTTCCAGCAAATCCGAAACACTCCAGATCGACTCCTTATACTCCCCTTTTTTCTGCTGGATACAGGCCGTTAGGTACAACTTGGCCGAAGGGGAGACCACCTCTTCCAACCGTTTTTCCGCCTCTTCAATCTTATCTTGCATGAGAGCAAGCCGAATTAACATGGCACGTCCCTTATCCGCCGCAACATTATCCTCTTCATTTTGTGCAAACCCGGCACCCGCAGCTGCGGCCTGTTCATAGTTCCCGACTTCAAAATAGGACTCCATCAGCATCAAAAACACTTTTTTGTAATTATTATTTATGCTCATGAACTGCCAATATTCATCGGTCTTCGAATTGAGCCCCTGATCAACATTCTGAATCATTCCTCCATAATCGGCCGAACTGTAGAGATTGACCAACAATTCCCCATCCAGCTTTGACAAAAACTGAAGATAAAAAATTTTATCGATGGGACCAGATTGATCTCTTGTGCTTCTGTTTGCCCGAAATACAAGATTCCCGCCCTCGACTCTCTGCAAAAATACATCCGCCGTATTTCCATTCATAAGCGTCATTCTCGCGGGAAGCCCCGACTGCTGAGCGCCGGCCCACGCCACAAACGTGGACAAAAGCAAGACAATGGATACTACTCTTCTCATTTGTCATCCTTCGTTTGAATCTTTGCACCCTCTTCCGACTCCAATGAAGCAGTAATTGTCACCACGATATTTGTTTTAACACCACTGTCAATCAGCTGAATAAAGTCTGCGTCGGAAACGCTCAACAACTCTCTGGCCTGAGCAATCAGGTCCGCATTTTCGGGTATATTCACATACTTGTCCGCGATCATCTGCTGCAGGGTCTGTTTAAGACCGCCCTCATACGCCTGCCTGTCGCTGTACTCTACCGAGGTCTGTTTAGACAGCTTATCCAAACACCGCACCGCAGCCAAGTAACATTGCGCCGACAGGCGATTATCTACCCCTTTGTATTGGAAATATACGCGCTGATAATAGTTGTAAGCCGCCCGGAGGTTTCCCTGACTCTCTTCCAGTTCACCGAGTTTAAAAATTGCCGTCACCGTGGGCTTACCCCGCCAGTCGGGAACACCCAGCACATCCAAAAAATCGTTGCGTGCATCGGCGACATTGCCCTGAGCAAGATGAATCTCACCCCATAATAATTGCGACCAAACGACGTCCTTTATCGTACCGAAAAGATATTGCGCTTCTGTCGCTATTTGGAAAGCCTCATCGAACTTCCGTTCCGCAAACAGCCCCTCGGCGCGTAACTGAAGCGCTGAATTAATATAGGGCGACTCATTAAACGTTTTTTTATACAGTTCCAGAATATCTTTGGCTCTTGAATAATTCTTTACTTTAAGAGCGGCCTTACAAATCAGATCCAATACGGGTGGCGGTGCAAAACTCAAATCATCAAGCTCGTTCAGCAAATCCATCCCCAACTGACCTTCTGTACCGTCAAACAGAGCTAATGCCACGCGCAACCGCAACTTCATGGTCGAGCTTTCACTCTCCTCCAGCACCCGCTGAAATTCCTCTTTAAGCGCCACTCTTTCAGCTTCGCTAAGACGGTTAGAGAGCTTGACCATTTCTGGGATGATTTGGTCTATGCCTTCCTGAAGAAGGAGTCCTCCATATTTTAAAATGGCATCCTTATAGTATGCGATAGCCTCGTCGTATTTCTGCTCTTCCATTTTCACGCGGCCAAGCCAAAGGGTCGCCTTCGCGAAATCAGCCCCCCTGCTTCCCCAGCTATTCACATAGTCTTCCACCATCGAGACGATATAATCATTACCGTAATATATGGTATCCTTTTTAAAAATCTCACAGGCGGCAAAAACGGCATAGGTGGCCTGTGCCTCACGCTGGGCATATTGATATGCGTTGGTGTAGTCCGTTACAGCTTTGTCCAGATAATCGTCGCCCCATGAACCATAAATATCCCCGCGCATATTGCAGGCGTCTGAATAGACCACGGATTCGGGGCCAAACTGATCGATCACATAGGAAAAACGATTAACGGCATTGGTAAGCTCATCCATCCCAAACAGAGCAACTCCGCCTTGATGATAGGCCTGACTCAGCATTGAACCTCCCGGATACTCATCCGAGTAGCGCTCAAAACATCTGTAAGCATTCGTATGATCGTCCAGACAGAGATAAGAAAAACCAGCCCAATAGAGGGCATCCGGAGCCTTCTCGCTCCCGACATATTCCTCCACGATCATTTCGAAATCATTCACCGCGTTGCTGTACTGCGAGGACATTAGCTCGCCGACAGCCTGCATGAAAAAAAGCTCCGAGTCATACTTGCGGATATCCTCAGTAAACGATTTATCAAGTTCATTAAGGTAAGGACGCAGTTTGATCAGCTCACGCCATTCATCCCGCCCCTGATAGTAGTCCGTGAGAAGATAGGCAACATATCGAGGAAACAATCCGCTTTTATGCTGACCCAGAAAATCAAAAGCCCGGGCGCGAGCATCTTCACCCTCTCCCAGCTTTCTTGAGAGCAGTTCAATAGCGTCATACATCGCACGCTGACCCACTTCTCCGCTGGGATCAGCCTTATAAACCGCATCATAAAACCGTACGGCCTCCCAGTAACGATTTACGTTGCTATAGAGTATCGCCATCTCGAGATTGACATAATTCTCGTATGGAGGAAGTTGACTCTCGTCCTTGAGTATTCCAAGGAGCTCCTCAATTGTTCTGATTTCAATGGGAACATCAAACCCTAAATCTTCGACATCATCATTTTCCTCAACGGCGGGCTCCTCCTCACGGCTAGTGATCGACCCCCCCGATATAACCCTTCTCCGCTCTTTTGGCGCCTCAACTTCCTCATCGCCGCCAAAAATCAGCTTTTCATCCTCAGTCAGTGGCTGTCCCAGCAAAGGAGGCAAGTTCGCAGCAATCCTCATCTTCTTAAGCGTCTCCTCCTGATACTGTATCAGTTCATCACGAGGAACAATCATACGGTAAAGCGGGAGGGCGCTGTCATATTCCCCCATTTCATTCAGCTGGTCGGCAACACTAAGCAGGGCCAGATTGACGCGAATATCGTAACGGACATCTGAACGGTACAGCACCGGAACCCATCCGATAATACGCTCATACTCTTCAAGCTCCAGCAATGCCTCGATCATTCGCATGATCGCAAAGCCTTTCTGGAGGTCATCCTTCGAGTTACTGATTACATACTCGAAAGGGGTAAGACATTCTCGATATTTATTGATTTCAAAGTAAGACTGACCCAGTTTAAATCTAAGCTCCGTATGCTCCTCGGGAGTGAATGGCAGATCGGCCTTTTCTTCATCCGCCGCCTCATCATCTTCAAACTCACCTTCCTGAGCCGCTGCGCTATTTCCGACGCGGACAATAATATCTGGGTTTTCGTTATATTCAATGGCTTCCAGTATAACGTCCACACACTTCTGATACTGCGCTGTCTCATAGTAGCCGATAATCATCATCTTATATGCCACGCGCTTATGCAAAGCATAAGGCTCAGCCACATATTGCCGCAACAGATCGGCAGCCGCACCCTTGTCATTCAGATCATAAAAGAGAATTCTGGCCGTACGGTAACGTATGTCCTGCCGCACCTGAATCACGGTATCCAGCGTTGACCTCTTGGTTATATCCAGATATTCATTAAACCCGTCTACGGCACCTTGAAAATCCCCGGCCTGAAGCGCCTGAATGCCCCGGTTGAGCGCCTCACTAGAATCGCGGGTATCCTCTCTTTCCCTCGACCGATTTCCGCCTCCGCCGCCAAAACCTCCAAAGTCTCCGTCGTCAAAGTCTCTGTCGTCAAAGTCTCTGTCCTCAAAATCCCCAAAGTCTCCGCCGCCCCATTGGGCATGGCATTCCAAAGGAAGTCCAAACATAGCAAAGGCAAGGAAAAAGCCAGCCCCCGCGATCAGAAATCGGATAGGTCTTTTTGTCAACATGTTCAATAAATCCCCCTGCAATAATGGTACGGTCATCTACAAGTTTGCCCAAAACCACATTGCCGTCAATCTCTAAGTGCGAAACCTGTGCCGCAATCACAATCCGCTCCAACACATTATTGGGCGATTTAAAAACAGCTCGATTACTCACTTCGGCACAAACCACTCAATTGTCAACCGATATTGGTAACGCATTATTCGCCGCATTGGAAGTTCCAATTATCCGAAAAAACAGCCTTCCCTCCAGATGGACCAAAATCAAAAAGACCATGGCTTCGGAAAATCTTCTCTCCGATCCGTTAACACCGCCGTTCCCAATAAACGATTCCACCGAAACCAGTGGCCCTAAAAACGGAGTTACGCGCATTATTTCCGACTCTTCCGCAGCAACACGAGCAGAACAACGAACAGTTCCCACAAAAAGGACTGTATCAACATCGTCCATCTGTGGATAATATTCGCCCATGGATCATTATCTCCAAATGAACCCGATCGGACGCATCCACTCCTGCTACGGCGAAAAGTTCGGCATTCCGCGCCAACCCGGATTGGTGCCCAGTGCCACCGCCACGCTCGAACTGCTCCCGCCCTGCAACACCGTGGAGGCCTTGCGCGGCCTCAGCGAATTTTCACACCTCTGGATTATCTTCCTGTTTCACCAAACCGCACGTGATCAATGGAAAGCCACCGTCCGCCCGCCGCGCCTCGGCGGAAATGAGCGCATCGGCGTCTTTGCTTCCCGCTCCAATTTTCGCCCCAATCCGATTGGACTTTCGGTGGTAAAATTACTGGGCATTAACGGCACTACGTTGGAACTGTGCGGCGGCGATTTTCTCGACGGCACTCCCGTCCTCGACATCAAGCCCTACATTCCTTACGCCGATGCCATTCCCCATGCAGAAGCGGCCTTCGCCGCTGCCCCGCCGGCACCCGTTAATCAAGTCCGCTTTACAGCAACGGCGGAACAGGCACTTCAAAAATTTGAAACGGAAAAGCGCCCTGCCCTTCGACAGCTCATCTGCGAGACGCTGGCATATAACCCGCAGCCCGCTTACCAGACGCCTCAACCCGATCGTATCTTCGGCACCCGCCTGTTTGATCTGGAAATCCGCTGGAAACAGGCTGGCAATACCGTCACTGTCGTTGAAATCTGGAACCCAAATTACGCCTGATAAAATAGGCGAAAGAGCGCTCTACAGAGAATTTCCCAAGGGTCTGCTCTAGATTTCTGCCTGAGGATAAGAGCCCAAAACCGTCATACTGGTGCAGTGCTCCTGAAGATCTTCCAGAGCACGGGCAACCGGAGGATCATCCGCATGGCCGTCGATATCGACAAAAAAGACATATTCCCACGCCTTGTTTTTGCTGGGGCGCGACTCAATCTTGCTCATATTAATCTTGTCTTTTTTAAAGACAGCTAGCGCATCGTAGAGAGCACCGACTTTGTGCTTCACGCCGAATACAATGGAGGTTTTGTCGGTTCCAGTGGCGGGGCCATAGTTTTGGCCGATCACTAGAAAGCGGGTCGTATTTCCCTGAATATCCTGAATATTCGTGGCCAGCACCTCAATCTGGTACAGATCCGAAGTCATTGCGCTGGCGATGGCCGCCGCACCGGGTGTTTCAAGCGCCATTTGCACCGCTTTTCCTGTGCTCTCTACTGGAACCAGTTCAACGTTGGGCATATTGCCGAGCAGCCAACCCCGGCACTGCCCGAACGCTTCCTGCTTGCTGTAAATCAACCGAACTTCTTGTTTCGGATGTTTCGAAAGCAGCGTCAGTGAAATCGGCAGATAAATTTCGGCGCAGATCTTGAGCGGCGTGGTTGCAAACTGATCAAAGGTATTGGTCACCGCGCCCTCAATCGAATTTTCGATCGGCACTACGCCATAATCAACGGCGCGGCTCTGTACGCGACTAAATACTTCGCTGATACTTCCGACAGGAATATATTTCACGCTCGCCCCGAATTTATTGCGCGCCGCCTGATGCGTGAAGGTGGCCTCCGGCCCCAGATAGGCAATCTTCATTTCGATCTCAAGCGCCAGCGCCGCCGACATAATTTCGCGGTAAATCGCGTGCGCTGACTCATCCGGCAACGGGCCGCCGTTGAGCTTTTTGATCTTTTCAAACACCTGACGCTCGCGCGAAGGCACATAAATTTCGCCGCCGTGCTTTTTTTTCTCTTCGCCGATTTTCAACACCACGCCAATGCGCTCGTTCAACAGGCGCACAATTTCGGAATCGAGTGAATCAATCTGCTCTCTCAAATGTTCAATACTCATTGTATTTCCAATTCCTTCTCCATCTCCGGGAATGTAGCGGTCGCAACCTTCTTTTCATTCTGTGTACTTGCGCGTTTCAACTCCTGGCTTCCAGGCAGGTCGTCGATCGAATTAATCCCGAAATGCTCCAAAAATCGCTGCGTAGTCCCAAACAACCACGGACGTCCCGGCAGCTCGCTGCGGCGAACCACACGCACCAGTTGCATATCCATCAGCTTGCGCAGGATCGCATCTACCGAAACCCCGCGTACCTCTTCAATTTCTGAGCGCAGGCACGGCTGGCGATACGCCACAATCGCCAACGTTTCGAGCGCGGGCTTCGATAATCGAACCGTGTCATTTATTTCCAGCAGCGCCCGCACAAACGGACCACAGACGGCATCATTCTGCAATCGATACGCCCCACCCACCAGCGCCACATCCAGCCCAATCTTGGCCTTCAGCAAATCTTCCTGAAACTGATCCAACGCGCCCTCGATCTGGCTTTCGGTGACCTTGGCATACTGCTCATACGGCCCGCCGAACCCGCTCCCCGTTTCAATCATCGCCTTACGAATCCGCTTTATCGACAGCGGTTCCTTGGCGGCAAACAGCATGGCACCTACAATCTGCTTCAGTTCCGGAAGTACATCCATCGTGCTCTCGCTCATATCCGTGCCTTGTTCTAAAACAACTCCTGGATCACCTGCACCGGCTCCTCGGATTCAATCTCCACCGGCGGCTCCGGATTGCGCGGCTCCACCATGATTTGACCGAAATGGCCTTCCTGAACCGCCGCAATACGGTTGAGCTTGATCAACTCCAACACCGCAAGAAACGTGCAGACCACCTCCAGTCGGGAACGCATGCCCGTAAAAAGATCGGTAATATTCAACCGCTTCGCAATCTTTAAATTTTCAACAATATAGGTTACTTTCTGTGAGACCGTATACTCTTCCGCAAATATTTCCTGAAGATCCTCCTCTTGGACTCGCCCAAGCGCATCGTTCAGCGCAGAGATCAGATCAAAAATGCTCGCGTCGCGGATATCCACACCCGGCGCATCGCCCAGCTCCACGTGCTCGCTTTCACGCCCGAAGATGTTTTCCATGTGCATTTCCAGCTCTTCTAGATGGTCCGCCGCATCCTTAAACTTCTTGTATTCCACCAGCTGGCGCACCAGATCCCAGCGCGGATCCTCGTCCTCCTCCTCGCCCTCGTCGCGGCGCTCCTCGACAGGAAGCAGCATGCGGCTCTTGATCAGCATCAGGGTGGCCGACATGACAATAAAGTCGCCCGCGATATTCAGGTCGAGCACCTTCATCAGTTGCAGATATTCCATATACTGGTCGGTAATGCGCCCGATCGGAATGTCGTAGATATCCACCTCGTCCTTTTTGATCAGGTACAAAAGCAGATCCAGCGGCCCCTCAAACACATCGAGCGAGACCTTATAATCATCATCAATCATCAATCGTCACTCATCAATCGTCAATCGTTTCACTCCAGCCCCACGGCCTGTCGGGCCTTATTCAGCGTTTCACGCGCAAGCGTTCGCGCCTTCCGGGCACCCTGCCGCAACACATCTTCCACATAATCCATATCCGCTTCCAACTTCCGCCGTTTTTCGCGAATCGGACCAAAATGCGCGTTGATTTTGTCCAACAGTTCCAACTTTGCGTGGCCGTAACCCATTCCGCCAGCGCGGTAACGTTCCGCCAAATCAGCCAGCTCCGCTTCGCTGGCAAAAAGCTTGTAGAGCGCAAACACGTTGCAGCTCTCCGGATCTTTCGGATCCTCCAGCTCCTTACTGTCGGTTTTCACCGACATCACCCGCTTCTTCAGCGGCTTGCCTTCCATGAAAATTTCAATTGCATTGTCGTAGGATTTCGACATTTTCTGGCCGTCCACCCCCGGCACTACCGCCACATTTTCGCGGATCGAAGGCTCCGGAATCGTGAATACCTCGCCGAATGCATTATTAAACTTAATCGCCAGATCGCGGGTCACCTCAACGTGCTGCTTCTGGTCGCGCCCTACAGGAACCACGTTTGAATTCACCGCGAGAATATCCGCCGCCATCAAGACCGGATAAGCAAAGAGTCCGTGCGTTGCCGCAATCCCCTTCGCCGTCTTATCCTTATACGAATGGCACCGCTCCAGCAGCCCCATCGGACAAATCACCGAAAGCAGCCACGAGAGTTCGTGCACCTCCGGCACATCGCTCTGGCGATAAAACGCCGTTCTGTTGGGATCAATACCGCACGCCAGAAAATCAAGCGACACATCCGTTGTCATCTGCCGCAGCGCCGCCGCATCGTTCACCGTTGTCATCGCGTGGTAGTTCGCAATAAAGAGATACGCCTCGCCCTGCTCCTGCAGTTCAATCGCCGGCTTCATCATCCCGAAATAGTTACCAATATGTAGTTTGCCCGAAGGCTGAATGCCCGAAAGTATTCTCATCAAAAAAACTCCGTTTCACTGTTACAGCTCTTGCCCCTTCGTCATCGGGAATCAACCATTAACAAACCAACCGACAACGAGCACCATTCCGCCCGAAAACAAGAAGGGTGCCTTTATACCCCTTCTCTCCCCACGATACAAATCCATAAACCAGCCCGTGCATCGTCTCATTTTCTGAGATTCAGGCCCCCTTTTATTTGGGTGTTTTAGGAATAGTTGGACACCGTTTTTCGGTAGGCTTCGGGGTGGCCGATGTCATAGCGGCGGCCATCGACTCGACATCCGATAAAACCCTCTTCGCTCCGAAGCTTATCGAGACAGGGCGTCAACTGATACTCTCCATTTTCACAGCGCATGTTTCGGCTGATGTTATCTCCAAGCAGTTCAAAAATGCGCGGCGTGAGAATATACTGGCCGAAGATCGTCAGAAAGTTTCCGTCGTTTACATGCTGCGTGGTCAGATGCTCGCGAGCATATTCAGGCGTCGGTTTCTCGGCAAACTCGGTGATCGACAAAATAGAGCCGTCGTCTTCCCAAATGCCCGTTACACAGCCGTAGCGCTTAAGGTCTTCCGCTCGCGTTTCCTGCAATCCAACGACACTGCGCCCAGTACGTTCGTAGAGATCGATTAACTGCTGAATACAGGAGGTTCCCGTGTTCGAAGAAAACAGATGATCGCCCAGCACGAGCATGAACGGCTCGTCATTCACCCACTCTTTAGCGCAGTAAACGGCGTGACCGAAGCCATCTTGGCTGTCCTGAACCACAAAGGAGACTTTATTGCCAAGATCCATGAGATACTTCATATAGTGACGGTCTTCTACGGACAGCTTATTGGCGTGCTCCACCGACAATTGACGATGGAAAAACTCCTCAAACATTTCGCGGTCACCTTCCTGAATCACAATGCAGACTTCCTCGATTCCGCCTGCAATCAGTTGCTCGATAATCGCCATAATGACCGGCTTGGCGCGTCCGTCGGTGTCGATGATCGGGAACATTTCTTTCTTCAGCGTCTTGGTAGCCGGATAGAGTCGACTGCCGAATCCGGCGGCCGGAATAACGGCTTTGCGCAATCGACTAAGCGAATCAATATTAAGTTTCATGCAGGACATGTTCAGATCGCGTTCGATAATCTCAATGACCGCATCCTGCGCCGCCGAATCTTTAACGAGAAACTGGGCGGTTCCGTCGCCCTGCGAGCCCACGCCTTTTCCGCCGAGGATATAGGGCTGAATCGGCTCATACGCCAACAGCTTGTGGAGAATCGGCGAAGTAAGCTGTGAGGGGCAGGCGGGCTGTAGGTGCTCGTCAAATTTTGCCTGCGCCTCGCCCATCAATTTTCCCAGCGTTTCAGCATCACCGGAACAGACCGCCTTAGCTGCACGCGCAACGATATCGGCATTTATGGGGCCCAGATATTCCTGCACCTTACGCTGCTGTTCGTTATCGGCAAAGGGATAACACTTATTGAGCTTCGAAAGGATCTCCTTGGTATCCTTATACGCCTTCAGATCCACAATGACATAATGAAGCGTCTTGGAAACCTTGATTTCCTCGACATCGAGGCGATCCCCATCAAACGTCATCATCACCGGGCGATTTCCGTAGGCGCAGCCCTGATCGAGCCGACCGCAGCGCGACGGCGTGGTGATTTCGCCGGCATACGCATATTCCATTTCACCGCGCACGGTCATCTTCAGATCATAAACACGGTTAAACGCCCGGGCAACCAGCACGCAGATGGCCGCCGAAGAGGAGAGCCCTTTTTGGACCGGAAGGTCCGTGCGGTAATTATCAATCTCCAGACCGCGCACACGGTAGTGCGTCAGAATTTGGTATGCCACGCCGGCAGCATAACTTAGAAAACCGCCCTGCATGGCCTCTCTAAGCAATGCCTCGCGCTCCATCGGAATCTCAAAAGGCCCGCTGCGCGTTCCATCATTGAGTGATGCGGTAATGATCAACTTGTCCGGATGCTGTTTTACCTGTGCATAAAGGCCCTGATTGGTCCCGACGATCAGGGCGCGGCCCTTTTCGACATCCGCATTAATACGGCGATAACCGCCCGCCCAATCCGAATGCTCACCAAATAGGCAGATTCTGCCCGGCACAAATATTTTCATGATATGCGGTCTCCTCAAGATCGGCACAAGCTGACAGATCGAAGTTAAGCTATAAAAAAGAGGATTGCCGCGCAATCCTATTTCGGGCGACATCTCGAACGCGCGTAATTAAAGTACCGTGCCGTCCCGAATAACTGTGTTTTTCGGGACAATGATGATCCCGTCGCGAATCCAGTAGAGGTCCGTCTCAACCTTTTCGGGTTTTCCATCGGGCGTGATCACCACGCCGTTACCGATGCGCACATTCTTATCGATGATGGCCTTCTTGATGAAACAATTCCGGCCAATCCCCATCGGAATTCCAGAAGGATCAGATACCGCACCATGCTCAAAAAAGTCCGCTCCCATAACAATTGAATCTTCGACCACCGTCCCCTCGCCCAACGTAGCACGCAGCCCAATCACTGAATGATCAATCCGATCGGCTGAAATGATGCAGCCGTCGGAGAGTAGCGAGCATCTCACACTGCACTGGTTAATTTTTGAAGGCGGAAGATAGCGCAAATGGGTGTAAATCGGCGCATTCATTTCATAGAACGAAAAACTCGGCAGCGGATTAGCCAGCGCAAGATTTGCCGCCCAGAATGACCGAATCGTCCCGATATCTTCCCAATATCCATCAAATATATAACTGCACACCCGGTGCGATTCGATGGCCGACGGAATAATGTGTTTCCCAAAGTCGGATTGATCGCTTGCGGACAGCAGATCCGAAAGCACCTGCATGTTAAACACATAAATACCCATGCTTGCGAGATAATACTCATCCTCATACATCGGGGCACGCAGCTCATCCAGCACAAGTGAGTCGCCCGGCTTCTCGGCGAAACGTACAATACGCCCATCCGCATCCGTCTGCATAATGCCCAGCATTCCTGCTTCCGCACGCATCACGGGTTTCGTACTGATGGTCAGATCGGCCCCGTTTCGCAGATGGGCCTCAATCATCTTCCGAATATCCATGCGGTAGAGTTGGTCGCCGGAGAGAATGACGACCAGATCTGGATGTTCCGCCATAAAATAGCGGATCGAACGGCGTACCGCATCCGCCGTGCCCTGAAACCAGCCATCTGAGTCCGGCGTCTGCTCTGCGGCCAGAATACGCACATGCCCTCCGCTGAACTGATCAAATCGAAAGGTGGCTGCAATATGCTGATGCAGCGACACACTGTTAAACTGCGTCAACAAAAAGATATTTCGGATTCCGCTGTTAATACAGTTACTGATTGGAATATCAACCAACCGATATTTCCCCGCAATAGGAACCGCTGGTTTTGAGCGCTCTTTTGTCAGCGGCTGCAACCGTTTTCCAGCGCCGCCACCAAGAATTAATCCCACAACATTCATACATCACCTCCACTCTCCAGCATGTTAAAGCACATCGTCGAAAAAAGGAACCGAAACCTTAATCTAAGTTTGGCTCTATTCAATGTGAAAGATTGGAGGAAGATTATGACTAGGCAGAGCAGATTTTCTGTGCAACATTACAAGTGTTACAACTGGAGCAAGCAATGACTCTCAACAACCCCCAATCGGAATGGCAACTTCAGACGGCCAAAGCGCAGTTTAGCCAGGTCGTAACCCTCGCAATGAAGAGCGGTCCGCAACTCATTACCAAGGCCGGGCGACCCGCGGTTTATGTCATTTCTGCAGAACTGTTTGAAACGGAGTTTGCCGCAAAAACTAGAGACCGGAAGAAGATCCTGCTCTCCTCCCCGCATCAGGACACCTTCCTTAATGTTGACCGCGATCAGGAAGAAGGCCGAGAGGTGGAGTTATGAACATTCTGCTCGATACCTGCGCCATTTTTGAACTGCGCAAATCCAATCCCTCAGCTCCGTTTCTCGAATGGTTTTGTCGCTGCAACGAACGACTCCTGCACCTCTCCTCCGTCACACTCGGCGAACTGAGTTACGGCATTGAACAGCTTACTGTCGGAAAGCATAAAAACAATCTCCTCACTTGGTATGCAGAACTCTGCCTCAGCTATCAGGGACACATCCTCTCCCCGTCACAGGAAATCTGCGAAATCTGGGGAACCCTGCGCGCCAAACGCAAAAAAGAGGGCCATCCGCTCAGCATGTCCGACGGCCTTATCGCCGCCACGGCCCTTTATCACTCCATGGCCCTCGTAACGTGCAACACCGAGACATTCGAGGGTCTTGGCATTGAACTGATCAATCCATGGGTTCCTCCTCCGACGGAATAGAGCCGGAGGCTCGGTTTTGGAGCGCTTTCGAAAAAGACCTAGCCGACTTCAATGAATATGCCCGCATCTAATAATGTGGGGTAGGCATCTCTGCCTGCCTATTACAGTCTGTAGTACTTCGTCTTTTAGGTTTTACCGTCGGCGGCAGTTATTCGAAAATTTCGAATAACTGAACTGGCCTCCATTCGGCGTCGTCGAACACTTTTTTGAGGTGGTAGTTCACCGAGTGGGTCTCCACGTCGTAAAGCAGCCCCATCATCTTCTGGCTTAGCCAGACGTTTTGATCGGCATAAACGGCCTCGACCCTACCCTAACCACTGGCCGCCACAAAGTTTAGGTATTCCGCCGCCGAGGAGCGGACCAGCGAGACCTCGGGCTTCTTTTTGGCACGACTCGCCGGACGTGGGTTTCGTTTTGGTTCCTCCCAATCTGAACCCCAACGGGGCGTGTTGCGATAGCCCAGGGCAACGCCCTGGGGTTCGGTGCCCCAAAACACATCCCAAGCCCTGAAAGGGCGAAACATGGTTCAATCCCACACATAGCGTTCGTCGTATTTGATGCCGTATTTATGAAGCAAGCGCCGGTATTCCCCCTGAAACGTCACCCCCGGTGATGCTCCGCCTGATTCCCGATGTAATCCTCCAGCGCCGGGCGATGGGATGGGCTGATTGAGAAAATCCCGTAACCACCCTGCCAATGGAATTCCGCATACCGTGCGCCCTTGGTCTTCAGCCATTTCGACGATCCCGTTTTGATCTCCTGCACCAAGTCGGACGGCGCACAGGTGCGCGGATGGGCAATCAGCAAATGAATGTGGTCGGCGACCGAGCCAGCCTTGAGCAGAGTGCCTTTCTGGTTTTCCACGATGCCACCAATGTAGGCGTGCAGTTCATCCCGGATGTCATCGCCGAGCACAGCCTCCCGGTTCTTCGTGGAGAAGACCAGATGCATCAGGATTTGGGCGAGAGATTGCGACATGAGATTACGCCCTTTCAGGGCTTTGAATTATTTGGTGCCAGATACCCAGAGCGTTGCCCTGGGCTATCACAGGACGCCCCGCTGGGGCCGAGAGCGTGGCGGTTTGCCAAGCCCCAATAGCGCACGAGGTCTGCCGCTGTGAAGCCCCGACAACGCATGAGGTGTGCCGCGGTGAAGCCCCAATAGCACGCGAGGTCTGCCGCGATGAAGCCCCAATAGCGCACGAGGTCTGCCACGATGAAGCCCCAATGGGGTGCCGCGATAAAGCCCCAACGGGGCGCAAGGTGACAGCCCAGGGCAACGCCCTGGGACTACGGCCAAAACAAAGCCCCGCCCTGAAGGGGCGGAACATGCCGCGCCCAATCCCCCGTGAAGCCGCAACATGTGCCGCCCTTTCAGGGCTTAAGGATTTTATGGGGCGCATACCCAGGGCGTTGCCCTGGGCTATCACAGGACGCCCCGCTGGGGCTGGAAAAGCGCGGTTCATCGGGCTGCCTCCAGTTTGGATTCCAAGCCCGCCACGCTCAGCTCCCCACTCAGCAAATTCGGCAGCAACTTGTTGAGCAACTTGTCGGTGGAGGTGCTCTTTTCTGTGCGTGTTCTTGCCATGCGATGCGATCCTTTGAATCGGGGTCAATTTTGTCAAACAGGCTAGTTCCTGCATGGGCAGGGAGTCAACAGGAATGCCTTGTTGTTTCCATCGTCAAGGGGTTGGCCCACGTCTCCGGAAAGCCATGGCGGGTTGGAGGCTTTCCGTTAAAAAGATTCGTGTCCATTGGTGATATTCGTGATTCAACGTTGGTTGCGGCGCTGCCGCGCTGCGCGATCAGGATTCGATGACGCGCACTTGACTCCTTCGCCCTGTTTTAAGACCCTGTCGCACTCGTTTTCAACAACAGGAAATAGCAGCAGATGACATCAGAAACACCGCTTTTCGACCCAGGCCCCTTCGTCTCGAAGGATTTGAATATTTCCGCGCGGCAGGTGGCCGCCGTGGCGAAGCTTTTTGCGGAGGGCAACACCGTTCCGTTCATTGCGCGCTACCGCAAGGAGGTGCACGGCAACCTCGACGAAGTCCAGATTTCCGACATCCAGGAGCGGCTCTCCTACTACAACACGCTCGAAGCGCGCCGCCAGACCATTCTCAAGTCGATCGATGAACAGGGCAAGCTCACCGACGAGCTGCGCATGAAGATCGAGGAGTGCATTTCGAAAACCGAGCTGGAGGATCTCTACCTCCCCTACAAACCCAAGCGCCGCACCCGCGCTACCATCGCACGGGAAAAGGGGTTGGAACCGCTGGCCGAGTTGATCCTGCAACAGGGGCAAGGCGACCCGGCAGCGGAGGCCGCGGCATTCATCAATGCAGAGAAGGAGGTCGCGACCGCCGAGGATGCGCTGGCCGGGGCGCGCGACATCGTGGCCGAACAGATCGCCGAGAAGGCGGAGGTGCGGGCCCTGATCCGCGAGGCCTATTTCAAGACCGGCACCATCTCCTCCTCGCCCGCCGCGTCGACCGAACCCGACGACCAGTCGAAGTACAAGGACTACTTCGACTTTTCGCAGTCCATCGGCGAAATCCCGTCGCACCGCTATCTTGCCATCCGCCGTGGCGAAACCGAGGGCGTCCTGCGCCGCAAGCTGGCCATCGACGCCGAGCCCCAGATCGAGCGGATCAAGGAGCTGTGCAACGCCAATTCCGCCTCGCCGTTTTTCGGCGATTTGGAAAAGGCCATTCTCGACGCCTACAAGCGCATGCTGACCACCAGCGTGGAGATCGATGTTTCGGTCGAGATGAAGATGAAGGCCGACCGCGCCGCCGTCGAAATATTTGCCAAGAACCTGCGCAACCTGCTGCTCGCGGCGCCCTACGGCGAGAAGCCCGTGGTCGGCATCGATCCCGGCCTGCGCACCGGCTGCAAATGCGTTGCGCTCGACGCGACCGGCAAATATCTCGACACCATCACCATCTATCCCAGCCAGGGCGCCCAGCAAACGCAGAAGGCGGAGATCGATCTCGCGGCCTTCATTGAAAAGCACCAGCCGCAAGCCATTGCCATCGGCAACGGAACCGCCGGACGCGAAACCGAATCCTTCGTGAAGGGCCTCCTGAAAACAATGCGCAAACAGATTGCCGTGGTTTCCGTCAGCGAATCGGGGGCATCGGTCTACAGCGCATCGCCGATCGCTCGCGAGGAGTTTCCCGAACTGGACCTCACCATCCGCGGCGCGATTTCCATCGCCCGCCGCCTGCAGGACCCGCTGGCCGAGCTGGTGAAAGTCGATCCAAAGTCGATCGGCGTCGGCCAATACCAGCACGACGTTTACCAGCAGTTGCTCGCCGACAAGCTCGACGAGGTCGTGGTGAGCTGCGTCAACCGCGTCGGCGTCGAACTCAACACCGCCAGCGCGCCCCTGCTCTCGCGCGTCGCGGGCATTGGCGACAGCCTCGCCAAGAAGATCGTGGAACATCGTAACCAGAACGGCGCGTTCAAGAGCCGCAAGGAGCTGCTCGATGTTTCCGGCCTGGGCCCGCGCACCTTCGAGCAGGCGGCCGGCTTCCTGCGCGTACGCGGCGGAGCGCAGCCGCTCGACGCCTCCGCCGTCCACCCGGAACGGTACAAGCTCGTCGAGCGGATGGCCTCCGATCTTGGCGAACCGCTGGAAAAGCTCATTGGCAATGTCGAGATCATCAGCCGGATCAAGCTTACAAACTATGTCGGCGGCGACGTCGGCGAACCCACGCTCAAGGATATCATCAACGAACTGAAGAAGCCCGGGCGCGACCCGCGCGAAAAATTCGAGGAGGTCGGCTTCCGCGAAGACGTCATGACCATGAACGACCTCAAGGAAGGCATGGAACTGAAAGGCATCGTGACCAACGTCACCGCGTTCGGCGCGTTCGTGGACATTGGCGTCCACCAGGATGGACTGGTGCATATTTCGCAGCTCAGCGACCGATTCATCAAGGATCCATCCGAAGTCGTGCAGGCGGGCGACCGCATCGATGTCCGCGTGCTTGAAATCGACCTCCAGCGGAAACGCATCTCGCTCTCCGCCAAGAAGGAGCAATCCGTGAAACCGCCGATGCCGAAGCCTCCGCGCCAAGACAACCGTCCAGAGAGCCCGCGCCGCGAAAACCGCCAACCCGACCACCGTCCGCAGAAGCCGCGAGGCTTCAGCGCAAATCCCTTCGCGGATTTGTAGGCGTCCTGTGCAAGGTCGGATTCGAAATGCTTGCGCCGCATTGAACAAAGCAGACACAAGCGACACGGTCATCGACTCTACGTTCTACAGCAACAGCCACGCGCGCACCTCGGCGGATTTGTTGGGACTTTCGCATTGGTTTTTGTAGGGCTGGAATGGGCAACGCCCTTCCAGCCGCAGAGGGACGCGCAGCGAGGCTGAAAACTTGGAAGCCAACGTTTTCAATCCTTCCCGCCCTACCATTTTGCGGCGGCATTTTATCTAAGGAGCAGACTCAGGAGATGGTGACAATGAAGCCGCCGGATTTTTCGTCGCGCTGGAGGTCGACATAGCCGCGCGCTTGGGCATCTTCAAGCAGTTCTCCGAAGGAGCGATAGCCGTAATAGGATTCGCTGAAGCCGGGGTTTCTGCGCTTGAGCGTCTGCTTGATCATGGAGCCCCAGATTCGATCCTCTTCACCGCGTTCCTGCAGCAGCGCATCGTAGGTCTCCACCACCAGCTCGCAGGCCTCGACCTTCTTGTCCGGAGGAGCGGGCTCCTGCGTTTTCGCAGGCTGGGTTTTCTTTTTGGCGGGCACCTTTTTGGACGGCTCTTTTTTGCGGGGTTTGTTTGGAAGAACCAGATCGTCGTAAAAGATAAATTCGTCGCAGTTGGCAATCAGCAGATCGGAGGTGGAATTTTTTACACCGACGCCGATGACGGCCTTATTATTTTCGCGCAGTTTACTCACCAGCGGAGAAAAGTCGGAGTCGCCGCTTACAATCACGAAGGTATCGACATGCTCCTTGGTGTAGCAGAGGTCGAGCGCATCGACCACCAAGCGGATATCGGCCGAGTTTTTACCCGATTGGCGCACGTGCGGAATTTCGATCAGCTCAAACGAGGCTTCGTGCATGGAGGGCTTGAACTCTTTGTATCGCGCCCAGTCGCAATAGGCTTTCTTCACGACAATGTTGCCCTTGAGCAGCAGACGCTCGAGCACCTTGCCCATATCAAACTTGGCATCGCCCGTTTCGCGGACGCCCAGCGCCACGTTCTCAAAATCGCAGTACACCGCCATAATGCGGGTTGAATCATTTGTGCTCATACTACCCTCACTTGCTTCAACAGAGACGGTCTCTGATATTTTCAGGTTTTTTCCGACAGTCAAGAACCGCCCATATTTCTATAACCTCGGCATTTACACGGTAGAAAATAGAAAAGGGAAAGCGACGGGTCAGAAGTCGATGATAACCGAAACGAATTTCATGAGCTCCGGGGAGGATCTGAATATTCATAGAACTTGTCCGCGAATTCGATCCTTCGCTTCCGTCCAATCACTAAAATGGGTCAAACCTTTGGCCAGTCGCTCTTCACGACCTTTGAGTTCTTCGCCCTGCCAACCGGGCGAGGGAATATTCTCAGGGGCATGCGAAAGATCGTTCCAAATCGCTTCCAGTGCACGCAGCTTTTCCTGCGTCGTCATTTTATCTAACGGAAGTACTGCGCCCATTTTGAATCTCCTTGATAACGTCCGAAGAGTAGCAATCCCGCCCTTTGCGAACAAACTAAAGGGCAGGCTTAAAAGCCTGCCCACCGTTTTACAGTCGGTTTTTCATCGAGGCCAACACGCGCAGACGCAGGGCGTTGAGCTTGATAAAGCCGGTGGCGTCGGTCTGGTCGTAGCCGCCTGCTTCGTCGAAGCTGACGATCGAGGGATCGTAGAGCGAGAACGGCGACTTGCGTCCGCAGACATGTACGCCGCCCTTGAACAGCTTAACCCGCACGGTTCCCGTCACGTTCTCCTGGCTCTTGGCAATGGCCGCCTGGAGCATTTCGCGCTCGGGGGCGAACCAGTAGCCGTTGTAGACCAGCTCGGCATATTTCGGAATGAATGAATCGCGCAGATGCATCACCTCGCGGTCCATGGTGATCGACTCCATGGCGCGGTGCGCATGGTGGAGGATCGTTCCGCCGGGGGTTTCATAGATGCCCCGGTCCTTCATACCGGTGTAGCGGTTTTCGACGATATCGATGCGGCCCACGCCGTGTTCACAGCCCAGCGCATTGAGCTTCCTGACCAGCGCCGCCGGTCCCAGCTTTTCGCCGTTGACCGCGACCGGAATGCCCTTTTCAAAATCGATCTCGACGTATTCGGGATCATTCTTGGCCTGACTGAGCGGCTTGGTCATGCACCACATGTTTTCATCGGCTTCGTTCCACGGATCCTCAAGAATGCCGCCTTCGAAACTAATGTGCAGCAGGTTGCGGTCGGTGCTGTAGGGTTTCTTGGCTGACACCGCGCACGGAATTCCCTTTTCTTCGAGGTACTTGATCATGTCCGAGCGGCCCCGGAAGGTGAATTCCTTCGGCATACGCCAAGGCGCAATCACTTTAATATCGGGCTTGATCGAGTAGGCCGTGAGTTCGAACCGGACCTGGTCGTTGCCTTTTCCGGTGGCGCCATGGCAGATCGCCTCCGCCCCTTCGGCAATCGCGATCTCCGTCATGCGCTTGGCAATGAGCGGACGGGCGATCGAGGTTCCGAGCAGATAGGTGCCTTCGTAGATGGCGTTGGCCTGCATCATCGGGAAAATGAAGTCGCGGGCGAACTCCTCCTCCACGTCGTCGACGTAGCATTTGACCGCGCCATGTTTGAGGGCCTTGGCCTCTAGGCCATCGAGCTCTTCCGCCTGTCCGACGTTGGCGCAGTAGCAAATAACCTCGGCGTTATATTTTTCCTGCAACCAGGTCAGCAAAACGGTGGTGTCCAAACCACCGGAATAAGCGAGTACCACTTTCATTGTGAATTCCTTTCCTTGTGTATATCAGTTAAACCGTTGGCGGATGCGGAGATTGGCTTCATTAAGATCGAAGGCGTCGGGATCAAACGATTCTCCCATCCAGTCGAGTATCTCTTCATGCTCCTCGCTTTCGGGATCGCTCAGGGTTTCGAGCAGTCCGTAGTATCCCCACAGTCCACCGCAATCCTCGGGCGGACAGGCCCCCTTGCCCTTGACGCACACGGGATAGACTGCGTCCGCCGTAGGTTCAAGCACCTTTTCGAGCAGGACTTCGTGCTCCCACGAATCGCCGAAATCGTATTCGTATTCGATCTTATCCTTTTCCGTGCGGAGCAGTTGGTCGATACGGACGCCGGAGGAATCCTCCGTATCAAAACCGCCGAATCCGGCAAAGTCGTCGTTGGGTTCCGGCATGAAGAAGGTACGCCCCTGCTTGAACTGGTGCATATGGCAATTCTCCCAGCCCATCGCAGCTTGGATCGCCTCGTGCAATTCCATCAGCTCCATGTCCGCCGGGATCAGTATCCGCCGCCAGATCGGCGGCTTGGCGCCCTTGAGCGAGATCTTGAGCTGATAGATGGGTCCCACGACCCCCTTCTTTTTCGACACCTTCTTTTTCGACGCCTTCTTTTTTGGCTTCGCCATTTTTGACGCGTCGGAAAGAATGCTTTTTGAGAGCCTGTCGACGGCCTTTTCGAGATTGGGCATCATATCGACCAGCATATCCGGCGAAGCATCCTCTTTCCCCGGATGGTTAAAAAGAACGAGGGCGGCGGAAAGCATGGAAGAAACATGCCCCAATTCAAACGATTCGGCGCTTGAGAGAACTTCCATTCCGGCACCGCGTGCGTCGAGCTCGCGCAGGGTGGCCAAGATCTTGTCGTTGAGGACGAGCATCTGGCTGCGCACTGCACCGAAGGGATCGTTGGCGGGATCGTAGTCCGCCTTCACGTCATTCCACAATTCGTTCCAAAGCGTATGGAAGCGTTCCTGATCCTCCGCCGAGGAAAACAGCAGACGGCGACCTGCCGTAGTGCGGGCGAGCACTAATCCGGACTCCTCGCCCCGGGATAGCGCGTCACGCATGTAGGCCTCGACTTCGCCTTCGGAAAGGGAAAGGCCAAATAACTGGAAATAAGCATCGAGTTCGGACTCCGGCTCCGGCGGATTGTCGAGCGCTTCGAGCACGGCTTCTTCGCGAAGATCCCCGTCCTTTTCCCAGAACAGGGCGCGCTCTCCAAGCGTCTGCACCGAGAGTCCCTGCTGCAAGTTAAAATAGGCGGCCAACGCCATCGGCGGGTTTTCCATGAGGGAGATGCTCTCGTCATCCTCCTGCGCATTACGCATGGCTAGGGCAAGCTGCTCGTAGCAGTCGCCATGGGTCTCAAGTTCGTCGAGCGCGTCGCAAAGTGCCGACTCCATGGAATCGGTCCACTTCCGGGCCGCGACCAGGTCCGAAGCGGCCTCGGCGCGCTCGATCGAATATAAGCCTTTGAGCCAATCGACAACCTTCACCATCAGCGAATCGCCGGGGCGGAAGCCGCTGGATTTATAAAAGCGGCGCAGATCGAATGTCGTCATAGTCACGTCGTCCGTGTACGGAGGAACGAGCCTGCGGGCGTTGGATTTGTCATCGAAGACCAGGTAATCGATGGCGCTGCCCGGACCGTAAAAATGGAGGCAGGACATGGCCAGCGGCTGGGGGACCGGACGCTTGCGGGTCTTGACCGAAGTGCCGTCCATCAGAAGAAGCAGCTGGGCCTCTGGAGGGAAGACCTCGCGCGAAATGAACGGTATGAATCGGTGGCCCGGAATCAGATAACCCCCCTCGACCTCCTCCTTCACGGGCGTGATACGGAATTGCGCGTCCTGAAAAAAAGTGCGGCGCGGACAGAAAAAATCCGAATCCACCTCAAAGAGATATTCGGACGAAGCGGCCGCGTCGCCGATCTCGTCCCGGCTCGCCTTCACGCCCTTGCTGTGGATATGCTCAACCAGCTTATCCAGCGGGAACAAATGCCCCGCATCACGGCCAAACTCATCCACCAGCTCTTCGAGTATTCTTTTGTCCTTAAATCTCATACAAATCTCGTTTAAAACGGAATATTATCCTCGTAGTCGTCGAAATCAGCGGGAACATCGGAATCCGAAACCGGCGGCTTCTCGTTATCACCGGCAGCTCCCTCGGCCGCAGTAATCTTCCAGGCCTGAAGGTTGTTGAAATAACGTCCGTTATATTCACGACCGCGGATATCGAAAGAAACGGTCACTTCCTGTCCCTCACTCACGGTATCAAGCAAACTCACCTTGTCCTGCACAAACTGAAGCACGATGTCTTGCGGAAATTTTCCATCCTCGACCGTCACCACAAATTCGCGCACCGTAAAACCGCTTCCAAAGGTTTTCGGCTCCATAATGACCTTTATTTTCCCCGTCAAATCATATGCCATCCCTATTCTCCTTTTTCGTAGACGGAGCATCCTGCTCCGTTGTACATTCTTCGCAAATCTCTTCCAGCGCAACGAAGCTGAAAGCTTCGTCTACACTATTTCCCCATGCCGCACCGGCAGGGATTGGGCGACAGCGCCGCCATTTCATCGTGCAGCTCCACACAGGCCTCGCCGATCAACTTCAGCGCCTGCTCAATCTCCGCCGCCTTTACATTCAACGGAGGAAGCAACCGAAGGACATTGCCTGCTGTCGCCAGCGTCAGCAACCCTTTTTCCTGTAGCTTTTTCTGCAACGGCAACGAAGGAACATCGAGCACGAGACCCAACAGCAGTCCGAGCCCGCGCACCTGCGCAATCCACTTTTTGTGTTTCAGCGCAATGGCACAGAGCCCTTCAATAAAATACGCGCCCATGTGGACCGCGTTGTCGAGCAAATGCTCCTCTTCGATCACATCAATCACCGAGAGTGCTGCAGCACACGCCAGCGGGGTTCCGCCAAATGTGGTTGCATGATGCCCCGGCCGGAAGGTGTCGGCCAATTTTTCGCCCGCCACAACCGCGCCGATCGGGAAGCCGTTGCCCAGCCCCTTTGCTAGAGAAAAAGCATCGGGAACAACGCCACAATGCTGGAAACCGAACCATTTTCCGGTCCGGCCCATCCCGCACTGCACCTCGTCGCACAGCAGCAGAATACCTTTTTCATCGCACAGCGCCCGCAATCCGACCATAAATTCCGGATCCGCCGGAATGACGCCGCCCTCGCCTTGGAGCGCCTCAACCAGCACCGCCGCCGTCTTGGGCGTAATGGTTTCTTCGACCGATTGAAGGTCGTTAAAATTCGCGTAAACAAAGCCTTCCGGCAGCGGGCCGAAACCCTTCTGCACTTTCTCCTGCCCGGTCGCCGTCAGCGTGGCCAGCGTCCGACCGTGGAAGGACTGCCGCATAGTCACAACTTCATATTTTCCCTTTGTGCTCCCCCACAACCGCGCCAGCTTAATCAGACCCTCATTCGCCTCGGCCCCCGAGTTGCAGAAGAAACATTTTGCCCCGGGCAGTCCGGAGCGTTCCGACAGGGCCTTCGCCAGCAGCGGCTGTTTTTCGTTTAAAAACAGGTTGGAAACATGAACCAGCGTTTCCACCTGATCCTGCACGGCCCGCACCATTTTCGGGTGGCAATGTCCAATATTCGTTACGGCAATGCCGGAAACAAAATCAAGGTATTCGTTTCCTTCCGCATCCCACACATTCGCGCCAGAGCCCTCCACCAAAGCGATGCTCGGCGGTGCATAGGTCGACATGACATATTTTTTCTGTAGTTCAGCTATTTCGTTTGTGTTCATATTACTCATACAGTTTTAAGTGGTTAAGTGGTTAAGTGGTTAAGTGGTTAAGTGGTTAATTATTAATGGACTGGGCGAGGCCAAACAACATTTTAGATAGTTCAACCAGCTCATTCACAAGGGCATCTTTCGTCTCCTGATCAATCATTCCAATCTTATAAGCGATATAAATCTGTGTCCTTAATTCAGCAGCCGACCCGCGGGCGATATATAGGAACCGAGAAAATTCCTTTGCCGAATTGCGTTCAGCTCCTTCTGCAATGTTACTCGCAACAGAAACCGCAGCCCGCGTCATTTGATTTTTAAGGCCAGAATCAAAATGGTTGCGAGTCAACTCATAAATCCGCACCGCAATCCTTGAACTGCGCTGCCAAACCTCCAGCTCCTCAAATGATCGATACATGACTTAATCACTTAAAACCTGATACTTAAGAACTATTCAATAATTTCCGTCCCAACCCCTTCGCTCGTAAAAAGCTCCAGCAGCAGCGAGTGCGGCATGGATGAGTCAATGATATGGGCTTTTTTAATGCCCGCCTTAACCGCACCAACCATGCCCTCTATTTTCGGCAGCATGCCGCCGGAAATCACGCCGCGCTCAATCAGCTCATCCACCTCGCTCAGATGCAGCGTGGAAATGAGTGTCGACCGATCCTCCGGATCCCGCAACAATCCCGGTACATCGGTCAGAAAAACGAGCTTGCGCGCATTCAGCGCACAGGCAATCGCCGTGGCCGCATCGTCAGCATTAATATTATACAGCTTATTATCCGGCCCCCGACCCAACGGCGTAATCACCGGAATAATATCGGAACGCAGATAAGCCAGCACCGGTTCAATATCGACCGACTGTACTTTGCCGACATAGCCCCAATCGAACGATTGTCCAGTTTCCGAATCGGTGCCGATCAGCTGTTCAACATGGAGAATATCTTCTCCGTGAATCCCGCGCGCCTTCCCCTTATACTGTTGAACAATCTTGACCAAGTGCGGATTCACCTCATGGTTGAGCACCTGCTCCACAACGCGGATCGTCGCCTCGTCCGTCACGCGCAGACCGCGGACAAAATGGGGCTGAATTTCAGCGTCTTTCATCGCCCGCGAAATGGATTTCCCGCCGCCGTGAACGACGACCGGACGCAGGCCGACGCACTCCATGAACGCAATGTCCTGCAGGATACGGCTGTATCCATCTTCGCTCTCCATGATGCTGCCGCCGAATTTTACGACAACCGTTTCTCCCCGAAACTGCTGAATGAACGGCAACGCCTCAATCAGCACAGAAGCCTTTTCAATAAATTTTTCCATTACTCTTTTCCCGTTTTGTATTCCGGCGAATCCTCAGCAACCTTTAACTCGGGATAAGCCAACCGTTCGTAAAGCGTTTCCGGAGCAATATCGGCTCCGTTTGACCAGGAAATTGTTCCTCCATCAACAACCGCATTCCTAAAGAATTCGACATCCTTCAGCGGCTCAAACACCTCACCGAACAAGAAAGGTAAAAAATCCACCTCTCCAGCCAGTCCATCGTCAAACTCGATCCGATAGACATATTGGTCCCGATACTCAATCCTCACAACGTCATTCATGTCCCACATGACAAAACCTCTAATCCAGCGGATCAATTTTCTTTACCGCCCGCCCCGATCGGGCAGCATTCCAATCGTCATTTAACTCTGTCGAACGCAAATCAACCCACTCGCGCACGAGCTTCAGGGCGGTTCTTGACTTAAGATCCCCTTTCAGTACGTTTCCTTGAAAATCTATAACCGCTTTTCGTCCCTGAAATTCAGCATGGATGTGCGGCGGATTGTGCTCATTGTAGAACATCCGCACGATGATGCCAAAAAACATGGAAACAACCGGCATAATTCCTTCTGTCCATTAATAATTAATCCGAACGTACTCCTCTGTACAGTTGCAGGTATACACGGTCGCCGCGCCTTCCCCAAGATGCAGATTAATGTTTATCGCAAAATCGGTCTGCGAAACCACCCGAACCAAATCCTCCTGCGGCGCGGACGACCTTGCGCCACCCACCGCAGCCAGCACATCGTTGTAGCAAATATCGACCTTGTTCTCCACGACGCGGGCCTTCGAATAGCCGATCGCATCCATGATGCGTCCCCAGTCCGGATAGGAACCGGCCCAAGCGGTCTTGTTGAGCATCGAATTAGCCACGGCCCGAGCGGCGAGCTCCGCGCCTTCGTCCGATTCGGCACCGAACACATTCACCGTCACAAACTTATCGGCCCCCTCGCCGTCATGCACGATCATCATGGCCAGCTCGAAGCAAACCCGGCTGAACTCCCTTGCGAAAAGCGGCCACGCCTCCGACGCCTCATTGAGCGGCGTATTTTCCGCAGCGCCGTTGGCCAGCGCCAGTACCGTATCGTTGGTGCTTTGGTCGCCGTCCACTGAAATCCGATTAAAGCTGGCATCGACCGCCTGCTTCAGCAACGTTTGCAGGGCTTCCCGATCAACCGCCGCATCGGTGGTGATATAGGATAGCATCGTCGCCATATTGGGTTCGATCATGCCCGCCCCTTTGGCAAATCCCACGATCTTCACGGACTTGCCGCCGACGTCAAATTCCGCCACGGCGACCTTCGGACGGGTGTCGGTCGTCATCATTGCCTCGGCGGTCTGCTGCACGTTTGTGCACAGGGCCTGATCAATCAGCCTGGGAATCCCCGCCACGATTTTCGTCAGCGGAAGCTGCGGACCAATCTTTCCGGTCGAGCAGACAAATATTTCCTGTGGAGCGCAACCCATAATCCGGGCCGCCTCGGCGGCCATATCGCGGGCGGCAACCATGCCCTCCTCGCCGGTACAGGCATTGGCAACCCCGCTGTTCATCACGATTGCCCGGGCAACCCCGTGGGCGAGGTGTTCGCGGCACACCTTGACCGGCGCGGCGCTCACCTGGTTGCTGGTAAAAACTCCCGCCGAAACCGCCGGCGTTTCGGACAGGATCATCGCCATATCCTTGACCCCGCCCGCCTTGATCCCGGCGGAAATCCCGGCACACTTAAATCCCTTCGGCATTTGAATACTCGAAAACATGCTCAACCCTCTTTGCTAAAAATGAACCGGGAGTATATAGAGATGC
>CAYOBH010000018.1:0-28352 GCA_964402125.1 uncultured Verrucomicrobiota bacterium | reverse complement strand
GGCATGCTTCGACCCGTTGCGCCAGCGCCTTGCCCGAAAGGCCATGCAGCCGGGCAAATAGACGCAGGTTTTGTAACGCCGTCAATTCCTCGTAGAGGGCAATAGATTGCGGGACGACACCAAGGCAGCGACGGACCTCGATTTGCGATGGATCGGACCGCCCCTGGATGGACAAGGTTCCCCGATCAGGAACCAGCAACCCGCCGAGACATCCGATCAAGGTCGTCTTGCCGGCGCCATTCGGCCCAAGCAACCCAAACGTCGTACCCTCCTCGACCTCAAAGCTAAGACCGTCCAGCGCCACGGTGCGCCCATACTGCTTATACACATTTTGAACAGAAATCATATTCCCTCAGTTGCTTACGCGGTTTTAAAACGTTTAGCAGAATGTTCTAACGCACATTTTCTATTTGAGCAGCGGGAAAGTCAGCGTAACGAGCGCACCCGTTCCAGCTTCATTATTCGCCGGAATCAACGTGCCGTTATGCGCCTCCACAATACTTTTTGTTATAAACAAACCCAGCCCCATTCCACCGGAATTTCCGATCGCAGGAGCGCCGAAACTCCGCAGGTAAAGAAGTGCTTGTCGTTTTTGAAGCCAAGAAAAACACCGGAAAACCGGCCCATTCTAATAACCATTGTACTCTTCCCCCTCATCACTATCTCATCCCAATCCAGACCACACATTACAAAAAATATCGAAAGAACGTATGCTCTCCATCCTAATAATGGCAATAAAAAAATGATAAAACAGCCGATCAAACCTGTTCCAGATCCGCAAAAATGATATACCCCGAAGCATGAAGGAAAAATTTGGACTTTACTTGATCGCCACCGACCCGATCGCCGGCTACAAAACCCTCGCCTTGGCCGCCGTCGAATGCGAGGTGCGTTATCTCCAGCTTAGAATGAAAAACGCTTCACGCAAAACGCTCCTCCAAACAGCGCACCTCTACCGTAAAATCACGAAGGGTACCGCCACACGCTTCATTATGAATGACGATCTATCCATCGCAATCGAAAGCGATGCCGACGGCATTCACCTCGGTCAAACCGATCTTTCCATCAGCGAAGCACGGCAGCAATGGAACACACCCGGCAAACTTTTCGGACTCTCCACACACAATTTGGAGCAGGCCGCTCGTGCCGAAAACCTTCGTCCCGACTATATCGGTATCGGCCCCGTCTTTCCCACATCGACCAAAGCGGATGCCGCTCCTGCGCTTGGCCCTGAAGAAACCGGACGCATCGCACAGACCGTTGCCCTCACCGCCGTCGCGATCGGCGGGATTAACATCCACAATCTGCCCGCGCTGCGCACGGCTGGGATTGACAACTTTTGCGTCGTCAGCGCAGTCAATGCTCAGGCTGATCCTGCTGCGGCCATCCGCAGACTCCAGAACGCCTGAGCGTACGCATTGCCCGATCAAATGATCCCTTAATATTTGCCATTCTAGGGTTTTCATCTCCAGAAACGTGCGCTACACTCTTCCCGTTAAAACGGAACGTGTATGTTTTTTTAGGGGGGGGGAATGACGACAGCACACGATATTATTAATCAGCTTGTCCAGCTTCAGGAACTGATCGTGGCCAATATGCAGAAGAAGGTTTCCATGCCTTCGGCCAAGCTGGATGAGCTGCAGCACTCCATCAGCGAATTGAGCAATCATTTGCCGCATCAGGTAAAAAGTCATTTTTATCGCCTGCTCCAGAAACACCCCGAAGGCATCGTTCCCGTCTCGAACGAGCTGTGCTCCGGGTGCGGCATATCGCTCACCAAAAGCATGATCTATAGTGTTCTGAAAGCCGAAGAACTGCTGCGTTGCCCCAACTGTACACGTTTTCTCTACTATCCCGAACACCTGATGGAGCGCGAACGAACAAAGCGAGTTTACGGAGAAGCGCAGAAAGTCGGCATTGCCCGCTTCACATCCCCAAAACTCATGATCGTCGACCTAAAGGGATCGACCCCTCCGGAAATACTTGGCGAACTGTGTCGGCGCATGGCCGACGAAGCCCTTGTAGAGAATCCGGATCTGCTGCTCAATATGGCCCTACAGCGCGAATCCATTGTCAGCACCGCCGCGGATAACGGGCTTGCCTTTCCGCATGTGCGCTCAGTCGAAGGCGGCGGACTGACCATGGCACTGGGCATTAACCGCAAGGGTATAAAATTTGACGAGACGGGACGCATGCTGACGCGCATCTTTTTTTTCGTGGTGATCCCGACCGCCGCGAGTGCCTTTTACCTCAAACTCCTCGCCGACCTCTCGCGTTCCTATCAGGAAAAGAGTGCACGCGATGCCCTGCTCGCGGCCCGTACCGACGAAGAACTATGGAAAGCGCTCCTCCGCACGACTAAAAAAGAGGTTAAATAACATCCTTCGAGAAACGCATCCGCAGGCGCGATCAAATCTCTTTTACACAAAGATTGCAAATTGCTCCGCATTGACTTACTTTACAACAAACAGAAAAATGGAGCATAAAACTATGTGGGCATTACTGATTCTAAGCGCGGCGGCATTGTTTTCCGAAAGACAAGTTAAACACAACCTTTCCTCTACAGCCCCCTCTGCCCAAATAGTTAAAATGGCAGAGGAAAACGATTCTTCCACCTATCCATTTTTCATCAGGCTACAACACTCCGAAAACGGCATAGAATATGTGGTGGAAGAAACGGATAATAAGGCGACGTTTAAAGAACTGCGAAGCATCATTAAAACAACCGCAACATCCCACCCCAACCTCGTGGTTGTGGTTCGCGGAGAAAGCGATGTAGAATTTGAAGATACCCATAAAATTATGAAAATGTGCGCAGATGAAGGTGTTTACAACATGCTTTTTGCCATCGAAGAAGAAACTTTGCCAGCTCCTCCGTCCTCCGTTGATCAAAACAAAGTTACCTACACATTCGACGAGTACAACGGAGATCCTAAAGCCCTTTGCATACATGTCGCCATCGAGAAGGATGAACAAAACAACATTTGTTATTATACCATGCATAATGGCACTCCACTCAGCGCTGATGAATTTAAATCCCTGATGATAGATCAATTATATCTTCACCCGGGAGTGGTTTTTGTCGTGCATTGTGATGAAAAAATAGAATCCGAATATGCTCCGGAATTCATGAAAATATGCGCGAAAGCAGGGGCACAGAAAATCGTCTTCAGTGAATGGCCAGTCCTTCCCAAAAAAGCAATTGTTAAGATCAAAAAGAACAGCACCCCGGAACCGGCCAACCGCAATGTGGCAAAAGTTAAAATGGCCGAAATGCCGAAAATTGAAATGCAGCACCCCGGTTTCTCCGTAACAGTATCGCTATCCGTCAACGGAATGACAACGGACTACAGCTTTGAGAGTAACGAGTTACCTGTTGAGATCCTGAGAAGCCTTCTTCTAAACAGCAAAAATGCCGAATCCTGGAGGGATTTTTCGGACATTCCATCCCACGTCACAGCTAGTCGAAAAGCCTCCACCGCTGAAACAGAACAGCGGATTACAATCCAAACGGCTGACAAAGTTGTTCCTATTGACCAATTCAAGACGCTGATGACGCTCTGCGCTACCGAACAAATCTTGTCTGTATCCATTCTTCCTGAAAAAAAATCAAAAACAGAGATCGATAAGAATGGAGGAGGAATCCCGCTCGCATTGAGCGCAGGTGAAGACATCCCATTTCCCATAGAAGCCTGCATCTGCATAAACGATGACGGATCAATCGTCACCAACTACGGAATGGCGTTCGATTCTTCCGACACAAAGCTGGAAGAATTTGCTAAACAGATCAAACTCCTCAATGCCGCCGCCGCATCAGGAAACACTGACTTTTTCGTTAGACTGCAAACCAACACTAAATCCACTCCCTCCAGAATTATGAACGTGCTGAACGCCTGCGAAAAGGCTGGCATAAAAACGCAGATCCTTCTCTGAAAATGATCACAGCTGATCAACGAAAAGATTTGCAGTTGATTCCGTTTTGGTTTGAGACGTTTGGCTTGTAACAATAAGATGCCTTCATGTTTTTGCGCATTAGACATTTCATCACTGCTGTTTCGGCTATGTTATCGCTCATGGCAGGAGAAGTCTTTGCAGCCTCCACCAACGATGCGCCAACCAAAGTCTTTTATGTAGACAACCGTTTTCAGGGAAATGCACCCACCGGCGAGTCGTGGTTTAGTGCATTTCCCTCTCTGCAGGACGCCATTGATGCCGCCGCAACAAACGGAGGCGGAGAGATTTGGGTCAAAAGCGGAACCCACTCCCCTCGCGGAACACGGCGAGACGCTTCCTTTGAGCTGAAGACCGGCGTGCATCTCTACGGCGGATTCCGGGGCGACGAGACCCACCGGGAACAACGGAATCCGAAAGCCTACGGAACCATACTCAGCGGCAACATCGGCCAACTCAGCAACAGTGCCGATAACTGCTACCACGTGCTGACGGTCGCATCCGAAACCTCTCTTAACGGATTCACGATCAAACAGGGGCTGGCCGACGGAGACGACGACGAGAATTTTGGAGGAGGAATCTATCTCCTGCAGGGCAGCCGACATGTGACCATCGCCGACTGCATCTTCGAAGAAAACCGGGCAAAGCAAGGAGGCGGAGCGGTCTTTATTCCGGCCTCCGAGCTCCTGTTTACCAACTGCACCTTTTACTCCAACATTGCAGCCGAAAACGGTGGAGCAATCGCTACAACCCAAGAAACCTCCCTTAGAATATCGGCATGCTCTTTCTCTGCAAACCGGGCGACCAGAAACGGCGGAGCCTTGTTTTTGGAGGAAAACGCAAGCGCATGGATCAATGACTCCTATTTTCGCTATAACACAGCACAGGGGAAAGGCGGCGCAGTGGCCGCCGAAACAAAGGCTAAATCCACCCGCCCAATCGAATTGGAAAACTGCACCTTTCAGGAGAACACAGCAAAGGGCAACGGAGGCGCCGCCCTTTTCTCCGGACCCTTTTTCCCCGTTATATCAAAATGCAGCTTCAATTTTAACATCGGCGGCATCGGTGGTGCCCTCGGTTTTGAAAACAATTCCATCACCCTGGTGAAGGAGTGTCTTTTTGGTAGAAACAAAGGAAGTAAAGACAAAGAAAACATGGGCGCAGATGAAACCTCCTCTATCCTTCGATCCGAAGAAGAATTCCTCGCCGTCAAACCAGATGAAAGACCGATGGAGCCTGAAGAACCAAAAAAAGATCTCTTACCGGATGTCTCCGTTATAAAAACCGAAGACCGTTCATTGGTTAAACTCCGTGAACTGGTCGCCACCCGTAAATATACGCTGCTTATTCTGGGCGACCTGACCCACCCCGACTTTATCGCAAACTACAAAGCCTTCGAAGCCCTCGCGCTGAATCATCAGTCCGAAGAGCTGCAGGCATACTACATTCAGCGCCGACCCGCTCGCCCCGAAAACCACGGATACCTCACCCCCTTCAACGAAGGCGAAATAGTCCAACTGGCCAAAGAATCCGCCCGCCTGCTCAAAACCCGCATTCCATGGATCTGCGATACACTCGATAATCAGGTGCTTCTGCAACTTTCCCAAAACCTCGCGTCCGATGTGTTCATTTATTCGGCTGAAGGAACCAAACTCTTTACCGGATCAATCCTCAAACCGGGAGAAATCCAAGGAAAACTAACCCAACTATTGGGGCCTCCTGAAAGAAATATTCTCCCGTCGCAACTCCCAAACCCCGACATTCAGCCCCTTGAGATTGAACCTGCAAATCTGGTCAAACGCATCAGCTTCAATCCGACCACACAAACATTTGTTCCGGTGGTGGTGATCCCGGAGCAGTCGAGCCGCCCGCACTATGTCAAACTCCGTGCAGAGGCCGATGTTCAACTTCTTGCGACTGGTGAAGGAAAACTCTACATCGGCTTCCACCCGGACAAGCTTTATAACACCCAGTGGAATAATAGAGAAGATCCGCTCCAATATGTACTGGTGCCTGTTGCCGGCGGCACCATCACACCCGCTGTCCAAAGTGCTCCGATCGTCAGCAATGCATCCGACAGCGAACCGCGCGAGTTTCTACTCACGGCCACCCGACAGAACCCCGATCTCCCGATTCAGTTGAAAGTCACCTATTCCGTCCAGAACAACACACAACGGATATCTCAGACCTACAACATTTACCTAAAACCTGACCCGCTCGGAGGAAACGCCTATCGCCGCCAAATCGCCTATCAGGACCCTATTCTGGATTTCCGAGTTCGTCAAAACACTGAAATGCCCAGCGCCCTGTGGGACAGAGACACCAACAACGACGGAAAGATTGAGCGTAAAGAACTCTCTGGTGTTCTCTGGGTCAAATTTTCCGACATCGACACCAACCGCGACGGCTACATCAACAATTCAGAATACAATGTTTATCTGCGCAACCGGTAACGCCCCTCAAAACAGATCCTTCCGAGCGCGGAGTGCAGTAAATGCTTCTAGTGAATCAACCCGCAAAAACGGGTTGGTTCGTTTTTCTTCGGCCAGCGTCACAAAAATCGCCGCTGCGGGATCGCGCTGATAAAGCGCCAGCCGCGCCTGCATATCCGCATTACCCGGCTCCTCCGCCAGCGCAAAGCGCATATTTTCTTCCAGATAATCGTGCCCGCCCAGAATCAGCGTTCCATCAGGAAACGATTTAATCCTCTGCAGGCTTTCAAACAGCTGCTCCGCCGTTCCGCCCAACAGCCGCCCGCACGCCCCGTTGATGAGCGTATCGCCCGTAACGAGAAACCCGAGTTCAGGGAATGAATAGATTTTATGCACCGCCACATGCCCCGGTGTAGAAATTGAGCGGCAGCGCGTTCCCAATACATCATACTCCCTCGCCTCCACGGCGGGACTGGTTGCCAGCGCCCCGATGCGCTCACACAGCTCTCGACAACCGCCCACATGGTCATGGTGCGTATGGGTGATAAACATTTCGGTCAACTGGAGATTTTTCTGCTCCAGCGTTTTCAACACTGGACGCGCTTCGCCCGCATCAATCAGCACAGCCTGCCCCTCGCGGCAGACCAGATACACAAAATTATCCCGCAGCACCGGGACTGCCAACAGCGTGTATTCGCCCAACTCAAATAGAAAATCGCGTCTCATAAAACAGATAAAAGCTGCACGACAATTCGTTGCTTTTCAATCATTCGTTGCAAACAAAATCCATGTGTCGTTGACCATAGGACCGATCAACAAAAAAGGGAAATTGAAGCGCCGTTGAAGAACGGCTACGGAAGGATATTTGAGCCGGCCTTCGGCCTATTTCCCTCGGAAATTATGCTTCGCGGGGTTGAATCGCTTCGCTATTTCCTGCGTAAATTATATCTTCGACGGACCGGAACCTATAATGGGTGACCCCTTTTCTTCCTTTTCCATATACTCTTTTATATATGAAATAAACTCCTCTGACTCGATAAACTCCTCAACCGTAAGTGTCCAGATATTATAATTGAACAATAGATATCTGTCGCCTTCCTTGATATACTTCCTTATTCCAACAATATCCCCACCAGATTGTTTGTATACATACAGATATATTGGATCAATATCTACAACAAATAATGTTTCTATATCACTGCTATCAAAAGTTCTGTCGTATCCCCCATTCATTATTTGCACAAGCAACCGCTTGTAACTTATCTCTGTCACCAGCTCGGCAAGCTCATCGAGATTTTTTTTAACATATGCTTCATGCAACCTTTTTGTAGTATTTTCTAGAGCTACTGCCTCGTTGCTTTTGTCGTCTTTGCAAGTAAAGTGTATCTTTACCACATCGTTAGACCCGTAAGCAACATTCGACATTGAAGCTATATCAGCCTGCTCCAACCTAGTTCCATTGGTTTCAAAATAATGTCCTAATGTTACGCTAGTAATAGATCGAATTTTCTCACTATCCATCAAGGGATTCAGTAGTGGATGCTCCTCGTCTTGTCGCAATCCAAGATGAAAAGAACCACCTTCGGTTGTTGTCCCAAAATATACGTCATAACCATTATATGCATACTTCAGTACACCTAAAAGATAGCCGGTATTCATTTTTTTTAGAGCTTCAATTTCCGATTCATCAAAAACCCTCATCTCTGGGCAAACGTAATTATTTGCCTTGAGCACATCTTTTCTGGAGACTTCCGCCATGTAATCTACAAATATTTTATCTCTTCCTGTTATGCCAAGGAATGGGACTTCTTTTACCTCTAGAACAAAATTGGTATTTACAATATCTTCTTCGCCATCAATGGAACATGGTATTGGCAGCAACGCCCCAAATACCGATGTCTTTATTGATATAAACAATATTGTTATGTATATATTAATTTTCATAGCTATTCTTTCTTTCATTGCCCTTAATAGCAATCTGGTAATTTCACAAAAATACCCTTTTTCCTACCTAGTCGCTCGAGCGGCCAGTCCGTCGAGTGCCCTTTTGGGAACAGAGAAACGAAAAAAGAACGATAAGTCAAACATTGCCCCGATATATTCCGCAGAAGCCGAAAAACCGAACGTCTTTCCTTCTCTTCACATTTGTCTCCATCATAACGGCAGAGACAGCCTGAAGGCTAAACTACAAACCGAATCGCCGAGTTGAACTCAGTTGGTTCACGGCTTCGAAAATATGGTGGGCGCAGGCGCTTTTGCTAATTTGTCCCCAGTACGAAAACTCCTTTTCCGAACGGGAGAGAAAGCTGAACGTGCCGGTCGATGACCCCAGCGTAGCGGGCGTGTTGAGGACTATGCCGTCGAGATTTTTGTCCTCCAGCTTGCGGCGAGCGTTGGCCTCGCCATCGTGTGTTTGCAGGGCAAAACCGATGGCAATCTGCGCAGATGTTTTTTCGGCGCAGAGCGTTTTTGCAATATCGGGCGTTGGCCGCAGGCGCAAAATCAGATCCTCCGTTGACTTCGGCATCTTTTCATTTCGCTTTTCTGCGGGTGTATAATCGGCAACGGCAGCCGCAAAAATGATGAGGTCGGCGGCAGCAAAAAGTTTGGCTGCGGTGGAACACATTTCCTCGGCGTCGGTAACCGGATAAATGTTCCCGGAGCTCAGCAGGTCTGGAAGATTATTGGGTGCAACAGGACCGCTGACAAAGTCGACGGTGTATCCGCGCGCCAGCGCCTCTTCAGCGATGGCCTTCCCCATCAGGCCGCTGCTGGCGTTTCCGATGAAGCGCACGGGATCGATATATTCATGGGTCGGTCCCGAAAGGATGAGCGCGCGCTTTTGCATGAGCTTACAGCGCGGAGTGCAAAATAATTTGAGCAATCACCGTCGGAGCGCTCATGCGCCCGTATCCGGTGGTTCCGCAGGCGAGGTATCCCTTTTCAGGACCCACCTGATGCCAACCCAGACTCAGCAGCTTGCGGGCATTCTGAACAACCACCGGCTGCTGCCACATCTGTACGTTCATCGCCGGGCAAAAGATGCGTTTGCAGTCGGCCTTTATCGAGAGTGCGCTGCAGCTGAGAATGTCGTCACCAAAGCCGTTCGCCAGTTTGGCGATGGTATTGGCGGTGGCGGGAATCACCGCAAAAACATCCGCCTCAGTGGCAGGATACAAATGCGGATAAATGACATCTTTCTCACCCGATTCGGTATCGGGAAAAATGGAGGTGAGCACCTTTTGGCGCGTGAGCGCGGCAAAGGTGAGCGGAGCAACGAAGCGAGTAGCCGCTTCGGTCATAACAACCCGCACGTCGCAACCAGCCTTAACCAGTTGGCTGACAACTTCAGCAGTTTTGTAGGCGGCAATCCCGCCGGATACCCCAATCAATACTTTTGGTTTCATGCTACTGCTCCTCTAATCGAGAGTTCTTGAGAACGAAGCGGATACAATCTTACTTTCAGAACAGATTCGACAGAATAATTTCGGACAAAATGATTCCGAATCCCAGCGGCAGGGAACTATTATTTTGTCCAAAATCATTTTGTCGAATGCTCTGCTAGACTTCCAAAATGTCTTTTTCTTTGGCCGAGAGCATCTCATCCATTTTTTTGATATGCGCGTCGGTACTTTTCTGGATGGTGTCCAGCGCGGAGTCGCGTTCGTCCTCCGTAATGTCGCCGTTTTTCTGAAGGCTCTTGGCTTGATCGTTGGCCTCTCGGCGGATATTGCGTACGGCAACGCGCTGTTCTTCAGTCATGCGTCCGGCCATTTTAACCATGTCCTTACGGCGTTCTTCGGAAAGCTCCGGAATCGGAACGCGAATGAGCCGGCCGTCATTCAGCGGCGTAATACCGATGTTGGCAGCCACAATGGCTTTTTCAATCAGACCGAGTGATGAAGGATCAAACGGGCTGATCACAATCAGTCGCGGTTCCGGGGTGGAAATATTGGCAATATCGCGGAGGCGGGTGGGCACTCCGTAATAGTTTACCGTAATGGTGTCCACCAGAGCGGGATTCGCTTTACCGGTACGAAGGCCGGACAATTCCTGTTGAAGGAACTGCACTGCTTTGTCCATTTTATCGTCTGCTTCGAGTAATACGTCATCGATCATATTTTTTTCTCCTACAAGTTAACCATGCGTTACGAGGGTGCCGGAATCTTTGCCCGCAAAGACATCGACCATCCCGTTTTTCTTAAAAAAGTCAAAAACCACAATGGGTATATCATTTTCCATACACAAGGAAAAAGCGGCGGCATCCATGACTTTGAGCTGCTTCGAAAGCGCATCCTGATAGGAAATCTTTTCAAAGCGGGTAGCGGTCGGATCCTTTACCGGATCGGCGGAATAGATGCCGTCCACCTTGGTGGCCTTCATCAGCACATCGGCCTCAATTTCGGAAGCTCGAAGCGCGGCGGCACTGTCGGTGGTAAAATAGGGATTCCCGGTGCCGGCGCCGAAAATAACCACGCGGCCCTTTTCGAGGTGGCGGATCGCCTTGCGTCGAATAAACGGCTCTGCGATGGCGGGCATGGAGATCGCGGTCATCACACGCGTCTGAATACCGTGGTTTTCGAGTGTGTTCTGAATGGCAAGCGAGTTAATCACCGTGGCCAGCATGCCCATATAGTCGCCGGTGGTGCGGTCAGTGCCTTTATCCGCGCCGGCCAACCCGCGAAAAATATTACCGCCACCGACCACCACGGCGATTTCCGCGCCCATATCGAGCATCTGTTTAAATTCCTCTGCCAACTTATTGAGCAGGTCAGGGTCATGATTAAGTCCCTTTTGTTTATTTTGCAGGGCTTCGCCGCTGACTTTCAGCAGAATACGTCTATACTTCATAAATTCCTTTCATCTGATCGCGGTTACAGACTAGAACAGCAGATGGGGGAGTGTAAATTTCAATCCTTGGAATCTTGAGCATTTTATCAGGCGGAGTTGGGTCTATGAGACGGTTTTTTTGGTGGGTAGGAATATTTTTGGTGGTGAGTGTGCTGGTGATTCTAATCTGGGCGGCTCTGCGCAACGACCGCTCTGAGCAATCCATCCGTGCGATCTGGGTGTCGCGTTACGAATACAAAACGCCCAACGATGTGGAAAAGATTATCAAAAACCTGGCAGCTGCCGGTTTTACCGATCTCTTTTTTCAGGTGCGCGGCAACGGAACGGCCTATTATAAAAGCAACCTTGAGCCTTGGGCGTTCGAACTTTCCGGTTCGGGGGATAATGTTGCTCTGCTCGGAAACGATCCGGGATGGGATCCTCTGCAACTGGCCATCGATACGGCCAAAGGAACCCCATTGCGCGTCCACGCCTATATGAATGTGCTGCCGGGATGGAAAGGGCTGGCCGATCCTCCGCCGGAACAAGGTCAGCTCTGGAGCGCACATCCCGACTGGTTTATGGTCGATTCGCTCGGCTCAAAAATGCTGCCGACGCCGGGGTGGTATACCTTTGTTAATCCGGTCATGCCGGAAGTGCGGAAACACCTGCAGGCCGTAGCGCGCGAGCTTTCAGAATACGATGTGGCCGGCGTCCACCTCGACTATATCCGCTACCCGCACGATTATCGCGACGAAGCTCACAAGCGCTACCCCAACGCGTCAAGGGCGGAGATCGAGCAGCGTTCCGAGTTTTCTTACGATCCGAACTCAATCGAAGCGCTTGCCGCTCGGTTTGGAGAACATCCCTCGAAAGAGCAGATCCGGGAATTCCGCTGCGACTCCGTGACGCAGGTGATCCGTGATATTTCCGCCGGGCTTCGCGACCATTGCCTGCTGAGCTGCAGTGTGTTGGGGAATCCGGTTGATGGAAAATTTTTGGCCTATCAGGATTCCGGGAAATGGGCCAAAGAGGGTCTGGTCGACTGGGTGGTGCAGATGAATTATGCCACGCGCTCGTTTAATCTTTACCTCGAAAAAATGGAGGAAACAACTGGGCGCCGCGCCTTCCGTGAGCGCGTGGTCGTTGGGCTTTTCTGCGAGAATGATACCGACCTGCTGCTGGAGCAGATCGACACGGCCAAGCATTCCGGCTGTATTGGGCTCGCCCTCTTTTCTTACGGCTACCTCTTTGATGAGCAACACCAGCTAACCGAAAAAGGTCGCCGCGTTTTGGAACGATTCATCCCTGCGGAGTAGCCCCCAATATGCGATCAGAAAAACCCATCCCAAATCCTTCCTTACTTTGTGCTCGCACTCATCTTAAGAAAAATATGGACACCCCCTCACCCCATCGCCCACTCTATTACCCATGACAGCAGAAACCGCCAAACAGATTTTGAATAATATCCGAATCGTCCTCGTCAATCCGCTCTTTGGCGGGAACCTCGGTTCCATCTGCCGAGCGATGAATAATAACGGGCTCACCGACCTGGCGGTGGTTGATCCGTGCTCCGACATGGATATGGACGAAGCGCGCAGGTTTTCCTGCAACGCCCGCGCACAGCTCGAAGCCCGCCGTGAATTTGCGACGCTGGAAGAAGCCATCGCCGACTGCACCGTCGTGGCCGCCACTTCCGCCCGCACCGGATTTTATCGCGACACGTCATATACGCCGCGCGAGTTTGCCCCCATCGCCCTTGAAAGCGCCAAAGACCACAAGGTGGCCATCGTATTTGGACGCGAGGATAAAGGACTGTTTAACGAGGAGCTCGCCCTCTGCTCCCACATTATCCAAATTCCGTCCAGCGACCTCTACACCTCGCTTAATCTCTCGCACGCCGTTTATCTCTGCGGCTATGAAATTTTTACCGCCGCCAGCGTCTTTCAACCTTCAGAGGAAACCGCACCGGAGGCCGATACCGCACTGCGCGAACGCATGTTCCGTATGTGGCGGGAAATGATGATTGAAACCCAGTTTGTTCACGACCAAAAGCTCGACCATATGATGATGGGCCTGCGCCGCATCTTTAACCGCGGGAAGCTGACCGTACCCGACTGCAAAATTTTGATGGGACTCTCCAAGCAATCCATATGGGTCGCCAACCAATGGAAAACTGAAAAAGCAAAGAATGACTCACACTAAGCCCGAAAGCAGGACCATGACCTTTTTCCCCGGAAACAAGCACATCTCGAAAACCGAAATCAACGAGCTGCCGATGCAGCAATACACGGGCCCCATTCATCTCTACAACACGGCGGAGGAAGCCGAGGCCGCCGCACAGGAACTGCTTAAAGAAACCCTCTTGGGTTTCGACACCGAAACCCGCCCCGCCTTCCGCAAAGGCGAAAGTTATGACCCCTCCCTGCTTCAGCTTGCCACTGCCGACGCCGTCCATCTCTTTCAGATCCAGCAGTGCGGGCTCACTCCGTCGCTGCTGAAGGTGCTCTCCAGCCCGGACATCATCAAGGCGGGCGTTGCGCTCGAACGCGATGTTGCAGAACTTCAGGCGCTTGCGCCCTTTTCGCCGGCGGGCTTTGTTGAACTAGCCACCTATGCAAAAACGGCAAAAATCGAAAACCTAGGCCTTCGCGGTATGACCGCCCTGCTCTTTGGATTCCGCATTTCAAAAAAGGAACAGGTCTCGAACTGGGCCCGCAAGGAGCTGACCGAATCACAGCAGATTTATGCCGCCACCGACGCATGGCTCGGTCGAAAAATTTATCTGGAATTCAAAGCCAAAGGGTTGGTTTCTTGAAGCAATCCACAAATGAAGTACAAAAAAAGGCAGGGCGTGCTCTCCGAGCGCACCACGAACTCCCCGACCAGCTTTGAACATGGGACTCCGGACATTGTTGTAACGTCGGCTCTGCGAGCCGATTTCGCCTCGCAGAGGCGACACTACAATGCACACGGCTCTTTCTCCACGACTAGGTTCTTCAAAACTTTCCATTAAAGGTTCTAAACCCCGCTCCACCATGGAGAGTCGGCCGGATAAGGAGCCTCTATCTGGAGCAGTTCCTTACGCGTGGGATGCTGAATCTCCAAACGCTGGTGGTGCAGCGCAATCTCTTGATTGGCAACAGAGGCCCCATATTTTTCGTCGCCCGCAATGGGACATCCGATCGCTGAAAGCTGCGCGCGAATCTGATGGTAGCGCCCGGTTTCCAAATCCACCTCCAGCAGCGAAAAACGGTCTATCTTTTTCAGCACCTTATAGCTGAGCACAGCGCGCTGCGCACCGGCGGCTCCTTCACAGGAAATCTCTGCGCGTTGGTGTTCATGCGTCAGCCAATGTACAAGCTGATCGTCCGGCTTCGGCGGAACGCCTTCGACGAGCGCGTGGTAGACCTTCCGGCAATTCCGTTTCCGAATATCTTCATTCAATCGCGCGAGCGCCTTGCTGGTCCGCGCAAAGAGCACGACGCCGCTGACCGACCGATCTATCCGGTGCACGGCATTAAGGAAGACACTGCCCGGTTTCGCTTTATCCACGCGCACCCATTCGCGCGCCCAGTCTTCAAGATTGCGTTTCCCCGTGCCGCTGTCTTGACAAAGCATTCCTGCGGGTTTGTTTACCGCCAGCAGATGATTATCCGCAAAAAGAATCAGCGGCTCCAGCTCTTCAGCGATGTAGTTTAATGCGCTCATTAGCAAAATATTATTTTATCCACAGATTTCTCAGATAATCAGGATTTCAATCTGTGAAAATCTGCGCAATCTGTGGACCCAATTATTTATTTATCCAGCGGGCCCAGTTTCCGTTCGGCAGTTCCATGACATCCGCCGCGCCGGTAAGCAGCATTTCGCCGCACTCAAAACGTCCGACGTCGTGATACTGCTCCAGCAGATTACGCAGGACGATCGGCGAAAAACCGGGCGTGTGAGAAGTCAGCAAAACAAAGGCCGGATCTTCGCTGAGCACCTGATGAACCAGATCCAACGTTTCGACCAATTGCTCCTCAATCTTATAGAGCTCGCCCTTTTTACCGCGTCCAAACGACGGAGGATCCAACAGGATAGCGTCGTAGCAGTTGTTTCGCCGTACTTCCCTGCGCAGAAACTTCATGACATCGTCCACAATCCAGCGGATCGGCGCATCCTGCAGTTGATTGAGTCGCGCATTTTCGCGTGCCCAATCGACCATTCCCTTCGATGCATCAAGGTGACAGCAAGAAGCCCCCGCCTGCGCACCCGCAATCGTTGCACCGCCGGAATAGGCAAACAGATTCAGAAAACTCAGCGGGCGGTTTTTCTTTTTCCCCTGCACCGTCAGCGTTTCGCGGATCCAGTTCCACAGCGTACGCGTTTCAGGAAATACACCGAGGTGGCCGAAATCGGTCGCGGAGAGCTTCATCACCACGCCGCCGATCTCCACGTGCCACGCATCGTCGAGCTGATCCCGTCCGCGCCAGTTTAATCCGCTTATGCGATCAAACCTTGCATCGGCAGAGCGCCAACGTTCAGGAAAGCGCGGATTCCATACCGCCTGCGCACACGGACGCTCCAGCACAACATCGCCGAAGCGCTCCAGCTTTTTTCCGCTCCCGCTGTCTAACAGCTCATATTGATCGGCCATTCAAACTCTCCTCAAACTCCACTAAATCTTACGGGTTCGGTCCTTGAATATATTTCGCTCCGACCGGGGAGGCTCCTTTGTGCTTATATGCGCAATATTAACCATAATCCCAATCATGCCGCCCGAAATGAGCAGACTGGAGCCTCCATAGCTAATAAACGGAAGCGCCAGCCCCTTCGTCGGCACACAGCCGGTGACCACCGCAAAGTTGATCAGCGCCTGCAGCGAAATCATCAACGTAATCCCAAACGCTATAAAGCGACCAAAATCGTCATGGGCCCGAAATGCAATCACCATACCTAGGATAAACAGCGTCAGGAACAAGATAACGACCACCCAGGCGGCCAGCAGCCCCAGCTCCTCGCCGAGGATTGGAAAAATAAAGTCGGTGTGGGCTTCGGGCAGGAAGTAATATTTCTGCAGACTGTTGCCGAACCCCTGGCCGCGCCACCAGCCGTCCTGCCCGCCATTTGCAAAAGCGCGAAGCGCGTTGGTTAACTGCCAAGCCTCATCCTGCTCATGCAATTGCGGATTCAGAAATCCCATAATGCGCCCCATGCGTTCCTCGTCCATCCGAATTAAGAGCGCAATTACGGTAACACCGAACAAACCCACCGCAACGAGTGGAAGAATTCTTACTCCGCTCAAAAACATCATGCAGACCGCCACCGAAGAAACCAGTAACGTGGTTCCATAGTCCGGTGCCACAATGATTGCCCCCGCAAAGAGGGCCAGCATTAAAAACGGAATCAGAATGCCGAATTTAAACTCCTTCAGCCGTCGCTGATGTCGCGCCAACCACCAGGCAAAAAGCAAAATGACGGCGACCTTGGCCAGCTCTGAGGGCTGAAAGTTGAAACCGGGCAGCTTAATCCAGCGGTGACTTCCTTTAATCAGCGGGAAAAAGAGCCGCACGACCACCAGCAACACCAGCGAAACAGAGGCCAGCGGGATGGCCAGATAACGATACAACCGGTAGTTCACTCGTGCGGCAATTGCAGCAACAACAAAAGAGAGCACCAGCCATTTCAGCTGGCGCGTCCAATAAAACGAGGCATCCTCACTTTGCGTGGAACTCGCACTCGATAGAATTAATATGCCAAGCGTGACGAGTATCAACACTACAGCGATAAACAGCGATATGGCTTTCCGCATTGATACTTTGACTCCCGGAATTAATCCTTAACAGGAACAACTAGTTTCATCCCTCTAGTAATCTGCGACTCATCCGACAGATTGTTTGCTTTAAGGATATCCTCCTTTTTGGCCCCGTAATAGTCAGCCAGTGTATCCAGCGTATCGCTCGGATAAACCTGAGCCGTTTCCATACGATATCCTGCAAAATTATCATTTCCGGAAGCAGCACTTCCGCCGGTGACAATGTTCGCGCTTCCGGTGCCCGTATTAGAACCTGTCGATGTTTCCACACTCGTATTCGTGGATTGGGCCGAGGAGGAACCGCCTGAAGGAACTTGCCCCCCTTCAGGAATGTTCAGCTTATCACCGGCCCGAATCATATCGCCGCTGATATTATTGAGCTGACGCAGGTCATCAATACTCACCCCTGCGCGCACGGCAATCTCGGAAAGTGTATCGCCCGGCTGAATGACATAAACATCACCCTTTTGAACCGTTTCGTTTCTGGAGGAGGTATTTGAAGTCGTCGTTAATCCGCCGCCAGAACTGTGGCTTCCGACCGGAACCTTTAGTTTCTGACCCACATAGATAACATCGGCATTTGAAAGGTTGTTCAGCTCCACCAGCGTTGAGGTTCTTGTATCAAATTTGGCTGCCACGCGCGAAAGAACATCCCCCGGCTGAACGATGTACGTATCATACGCAGCTGAAGGCTTCTTTTCATTCTCAGAAGGAGGAGGAGGATTATAACTAGTCGTAAGATCTTCAGTTGAAATAATATCTTGTCCATCATCGGAACGCCACGGATCCAAGTCCCCAACTTCATGATCAACCGTCTTATATACATCCGGCTGTGAATCTTTTCCGGGGTGAACATGTTTGATCGGACCTCTGGTACGCGCAGCGGCACCAATCAGTCCACTGTCAGGATTAGAGGTGAAGCACCCCGAAAGAAGGGAAACCGCGCCCAATACAGCGACGTGCGCCCCAATGACTGCAATATTCTTTTTCATCATCAAACTCCTTTTTTACTATGCCCGAAACCAACCGAATCCCTGAATGTACTCCGCTCTGCCTCCCCTGCCCGACGGAACAAGTCGGCAAACTGATCACCGCGTTCTTCGAAACTGCGGAACTGGTCGAAACTGGCGCATCCGGGAGATAACAGAACAACTTCCCCCGGCTTCGCCTGATTTCGAGCCGCCTCAAAGGCCGCTTCAAGCGTTCCGCACTCCGCGCAGTCACAAATTTGATTCCACGCGGAATACATCGATTGGGATGCTCGGCCCACAAGGTATATCTTCTTTGCCCGTTCCGCCAGAATATCTTTTACGAAAGTGAAGTCTGTCTCTTTGGCTAACCCACCGGCAATCAGATGCACCGGAGAACGGCATCCCTGCACAGCTGCTGCCAGCGCCGAAAGATTGGTTGCCTTTGAATCATTGACGTATTTAACGTCATCAATAACCCCCAGCACCTGCATTCTATGTGGCAACGCAACAAACTGATGCGCAACCTGTTCCATAACTTCAAAATCAAACCCAACGGCGGCAGCAACCGCAGTGACCGCCGCACCGGTGCAGCTTCCTAAAACCGGATTATCAAACGGGGTTCCACTCAAGTCCACCACCGGACTTCCTTTAAATACAATCCGGCCTTCGTGAAATGAATAGTCTGCGGCATCCGAAGCCCCAAAGGTAACCCATGCTCCGCCGCCGGAAACCGTGCGGAATCGATCCCGCCAGTCGTGCGGGACCATGCAAACAGCATCAGATCGGGGTGATTGACCAAAAATCCGCGCCTTTGTCTGCCAATAGGTTTCCATCGTTCCGTGGCGGTCCAGATGATTGGGCAGCACATTGAGCACCACCGCAATATCAGGCTGAAACAAATCAACGGTTTCCAACTGGAACGAACTCACCTCCAGCACCAGCCACTCCAGATCTGGATGTTTTATCACCACTTCGCAGGCAGGAACCCCATAGTTTCCGCCGATTTCCGCTTGCAAGCCGGCGGCGCAAAGAGATTCACAAATCCATTTAACCGCTGTGCTCTTGCCGTTCGACCCCGTCACGGCCACCGTTTTTCCGCGATGCCGCGACCAGCCCAACTCCAGCTCTGAAAGCAGAGGAACTCCAGAATCACGAATGGCGCAAACCCACGGATGCTCCCCGCTGAATCCCGGACTGACGATGCAGACATCGAACGACTGTTTTCGAAGAAGTTCGGCCAGCGCAGCATCATCCGTCTGCTCCTTCGCAACCACCGTTGTGGAACAACCTTCGGAACGAAGCAGACGCTCCGCCGCCTGACCACTGCGGCCATAGCCGAGTATTAAAGCATTGTGATATTCATTCATTAACGGATCTTTAGGGTGGCAATACCGATGATGGCAAAGATGATAGAGAGGATCCAGAAGCGGTTCACAATGACCGTTTCAACCAGTTCCGGCAGACGATTTTCGTCCATCGCCCGTTCCTTTTCAACAAACTCAAAATGATGGTGCAGGGGCGCACATTTAAACACCCGACGCCCCTCTCCGAATCGTTTGCGGGTATATTTAAAATAACCGCTCTGAATCACCACGCTGGCGGCCTCAATCACAAACACACCGCCGACGATAATCAACAACAGCTCTTGCTTAATCAGAATCGACAGCATGGCAATCGCTCCGCCCAGCGCGAGACTGCCGGTATCGCCCATAAAAATTTTTGCGGGGTGGCAGTTATACCAAAGGAAACCGAGCCCGGCCCCCAGCAGCGCACCGCAGAAAACGGTCAGTTCGCCGCAGTCGCTGACATACGGCACCTGAAGATATTCTGCAAATTTGATGTGACCGGCCACATAGGTCAGCACCAGATAAGCGCCCAAAACCGAGTTGGAGCAGCCGATCGCCAAACCGTCGAGGCCGTCGGTCAAATTTACGGCATTCGATGCACCGACCAGAACCATGAACATAAAAATGAACGCCGGAATCATCGCCATCTGGAAGAGGGGATATTTGAAAAAAGGAATCATAAAATCGGTCACGCGTTCCCGTGTTTCCGGAACAGACCAAAGCACCCCGAAAACAATAATCGTCCAGACCAGTTGAAAGAGAAACTTCATTTTCACACTCAGTCCGTTACGTCGTTTGATCTTCAGCAGATCGTCCGCAAATCCGATCATGCCCATCAGCACAAAGGTTCCGAGTACGATCAACACATACATGTTCGTCGGAATCGCCCAAATCAGCGTTGCTCCAACGGATGACGAAATAATCAGCAGCCCGCCCATCGTCGGCGTTCCCACCTTTTTTTTCTTATCCAGTGCACCCACACGTTTGTCTTCCACTAAATCGCCAAAATTAATAATGCGAAGACGGCGAATCAGCCACGGACCGAGGAGCAGCGAAATGACAAAAGCCGTCGATGCCGCACCTAGTGTACGGAAGGTGATATACTGAAAAAGGCGCAGTTCCGAGATTTGGTTTTGCAATAACGACAAATAATAAAGCATTTCGCTATATCTCCTTAAAACATTCGAGCACCCGTTCCAGCCGCTCGGCGCGTGAGGCCTTCAGCAGCACGCAGTCGTCGGTTCGCAGGTTATTCTTCAATATCTGCGCGGCCTCCGCCGCTTCGGCACAATAATAGATCCGCTCCGTCCGCGAACATTGAATCTGCGCGGCAAGCGCACCCACTGCAACGACGCCATCAAAATTTAACTCGTCAACAAACCGGCCCAGCGCGGCATGCTCTGCTGCTTCCGACTCGCCCAGTTCGCGCATACCGCCGAGCACCGCCCATTTTTTTCCAGCGCCTTTGAGCTCGGCAAACGTCTGAAGCCCCGCGCGCATGGAGAGCGGATTGGCGTTGTAAGCATCATTTACAAAGTGCACGCCGTTAATTTTATGCTCCTGCCAGCGCATCGGAGGATTTTTAAACCGGCGAAGCCCTGCGGCAATGGCCGACGGCTCCTCTCCCAGCTCCAATCCAAGGGCGATGGCCCGCAGCGCATTGCGCATAATATGATCGCCCGGCAGCGGCATGGTATATTCAAATCCGTTCACCTCTAAAACAGAATCGCCAACCTTGTATCCGACATAGTCGCCCGCAGCGCCGAACGAAATGGAAACGGTTCGCGCGCAGGTTTGATCGCTCATCAACTCAAACCATTCGCTGTCGCGGTCCAGAATGGCCAACCCGGACGAAGGAAGCGAAGTCAGCAACGCCGCCTTCTCGCGGGCAATCGCTTCCAGCGAGTCAAAACTTTCGCGGTGCGCGTTACAGATATCGGATATGATTGCTATGTTCGGACGAAGGTTTTCAGCCAGCGCAGCAATCTCGCCCGGATGGCTCATCCCGATCTCAAAAACGCCGTACGCCGCCGTGCGCGGCATCGACAACATACTCAGCGGCAAACCAATATGATTATTGAAATTGCCAGCGGTTCGATGCACCAATCCTTTTTGCGAAAGCACCTCCGCACACATTTCCTTCACCGTGGTTTTTCCCACGCTGCCGGTTATCCCCACAACGGTTCCTGTCCAAGTATCGCGATAACCGCGCGCCAAGTCCTGTAGTCCTTTCAGTGTATCCGGCACTTTCAGCAGCGGATAACCGTCCAGGAAAAAATCATCGGCCACCAAAGCTCCGACCGCGCCTTTTTCAAAGGCCTGCTCCACAAAATCATGGCCGTCAAATCGATCACCGCGAACAGCCACATAGAGATCGCCGATCTTCAGTGTGCGCGTATCATGACTCACGCCTCGAATCGGCGGAGGCACCGTACCGCTCCACACGCTGCCGGCCCACTGCGCCAACTCTTCTGGAGAAAAGCAGATCATTTATTCGGCAATCTCCCGAACGATTTCACGGTCATCAAACGGTACAACAGTGCCCTTAAATTCCTGATACGTTTCATGCCCTTTCCCAGCCACCAGCAGCACGTCTTTGCGCTTCATCATCGCAATCCCCGCCGCAATCGCTTCGCGGCGGTCCAGTACAACCTCGCAGTTACTCGCTTCGCCAAACCCTTCAAGGATATGACTGGCAATCATTGCGGGTTCTTCGTTGCGTGGATTATCGGATGTGATGATGGAATAGTCGGCCAGTTCGCGCGCCACGCGACCCATTTTTTCGCGCTTTCCATGATCGCGATTACCGCCGCAGCCAAACACCACAATCAGACGCCCTTTACAGATTTCGCGTAACGTGGTGAGCACATTTTTCAGCGCATCGTCCGTGTGCGCATAATCGACAAAAATCCGCCGTTTATGACGATCGAACACCAATTCCAGCCGTCCGGGAACTGTCGTCACATTTTCAAGTGCAGTGACCATGGTTTGAAAATCCACTCCGCTCACGCCGCCGGTGGCCAGCGCCGCAAGCGCGTTATGCACATTAAACCGCCCCAGCAGCTTTAGGCTCACAGGCCCTTTGCCCCACGGCGTTTCAACGTAGAATTCTGTGCCGGAAAGCGAAGGCTTAACCTTTGTCGCCCGCACCTGCGCCGTTTCTCCAAATCCATAGGTCACCATAGGTAAATTAACCAGGCGTTCATCCGCCAGCTTTCGGCCCCACAGATCATCAATATTTATTACGGCTGTACGCTCTCCATGATCACGCAGAAACTCAAAAAACCGGGCCTTGGTTTCAAAATAGGCCTCCATTCCGCCGTGGAAATCAAGATGGTCCTGCGTCAGGTTGGTGAAGACGGCCACTCTAAAATCGATCCCGTGCACCCGTTCCATCGCAATCGCATGCGAGGAAACCTCCATCACCGCCGCGTCGCATCCATACTGGCACATGCGGTCAAACATGGCATGGATTTCCGGCGCTTCCGGCGTGGTGCGCGTAGCAGGGATAGAACGCTCACCCACTTCGTAAGCAACGGTTCCCAGCAGCCCGGGCTCAAATCCGCCGGCGCGCAGAATATCGCGGATCATATAGGTCGTTGTGGTTTTCCCGTTGGTTCCGGTGACACCCACCGTATAGAGCTCTTTTGAAAGATCGCCGTAAAACGCATTGGCCAGCGCGGCCAGGGCGCGTCTTCCTTCGCGCACCTTCACCAACACAACCCCGCTGCCGGGATCAAATCCGCATTCTGCAACGACCGCCACGGCACCGCGAGAAACCGCATCAGCAACAAAGTCGGCACCGTCTACGTGCTCGCCGGGAACCGCCGCAAAAAGAGAGCCCGGCGTCACCTGCCTGGAGTCATAGACCACTCCGGTCACCTCTACATTTGGATCGCCCGAGACACTCAGCACCTCAACGGACTTTAGCAGCTCACTTAATTTCATTCGTCTGATCCCATCACATAAACCCGATTTCCATCGGGCGCAATCTTTAAGTAACGGACAGCAAACTCGGCAATCTCAGCAAACGCAGGACCGCACACGCTACCGCCGTAATAATTTTCTTTCCGGCCCTGAGCATTTATTGTGCCCGGATCGTCCGCCACCACAATAATTCCAATCTGCGGATCTTCTGCCGGAAGAAATCCGGCAAAGGAGGAGACAAAATTTTTCTCGTAGTAGCCGCCCGCAGGATTGACCTTCTGGGCCGTTCCGGTCTTTCCTGCAATCGAATATCCTTCAACGCGCGCTTTCGACCCGGTTCCATCCTCCTCTGTAACCCGCGCCAGCAGGCGCTGCATCTGAATCGCCGTGCTGCGGGTCAGCGGGCGACCGAGAATCTCCGGTTCATTTTTCATCAGCACCTCACCATCTGGAGCAACCACCTTACTCACCACATACGGCTTCATCTGAATCCCGTCGTTGGCGATGGCATCCATCATGGAAAGCATCTGAAGCGAAGTCACGGCAACGCCCTGCCCCATACCAATCCGCGTTATGCTGAGCTTTGACCAACCTGACGACTGGGGCGAATGGAATATTCCGGTCTCCTCGCCGGGCAGATCCACGCCGAGGCGCTCGCCGAAGTGAAATGCTTTCAACCGGGTATAAAACAGTCGATCTCCCATCGCCAATGAAATCTTTGCCGTACCGATATTACTGGAGTACTTGATCACATCCGCAACGGTTATTTCACCCATCCCATGGCTATCGCGCAGCGCTCTGCGGGCATACACCCAATAGCCGTTTTCGCAATCAATCAGATCATTTTCACTCACAACGTCATTATCCAACGCCCCGGCAATTGCAGCGGCCTTCATGACCGATCCCGGCTCATAGTTCACACTGATTGCGCAGTTGCGCATCCACTCCGAAGGGGCCTTACTGTATCGATTCAGATCGTACGTCGGATAAGAAGCCATCGCCAGAATTTCGCCGGTATCCACCTTCTGTACAATCGCCCACGCCGCATTGGCCTGAAACTCATCGCACATACGATGGATAACATCTTCCACGACATACTGCAGCTGTTGATCCAGCGTGAGATAAACCGTTGCGCCGTCTTCCGGTGGCGTATCCACAACGCGCGTTCCATAAATCTCCTGACGTCGACCATCACGCGTACTAATGCGTTGCCCCTCTTTGCCCTTCAGATAGTCGTTTAACACCAGCTCAACCCCCGAACACCCGACTCCTTCGGCATTGGAAAAGCCGACCACATGCGACATCAGCTCACGCTTTGGGTAATCGCGCATAGAGGTTTCCGTCAGCGTAACCCCCCGCAAAAAAATATTGGTCGGACCGCCGTCGGTCACATGGGGTGGAAAATATTCCACCCCGAATTTTGCCGGTTTGGCCTCAAAATTTACCAATCGGCTCTCCGGAAGAAACTTACGAATCGGCTTATAGTGCTTATCGGTATCCGCCAGCATTACGCGCAGTTCCCGTTCCGAAATACCAAACTCGCTCGAAAGACAGCGGATGACCGCTTCAGGATCTCCGTTTTGACTAATGTCGCATGGATCGATGCCGACATGATATGCGGGCACATCCAGCGCCAGAATCTCGCCGTTGCGATCCACAATTGCACCCCGGCTGCCCACGGGATTGGTTTCTCTGAGGTTGTTCTTCATTGGCTCCAAAACCCAAGCCTCAGGCTTCAGCTGAACCACATAAAGGCGGGCACCGATCCCGATAAAAGCGCTCACCACCAGTAGCGCCAACATCAAAATCCGCCCCTTATTTCGAACCTCCGACATTCTCTTCTTCCTCCCTGACCCCAAAAACCCCGCAAGCTTTAGCTTATAAAACTGCGGGGTTTTTCATTAATCATCGACCGAGAACCTCGCTACTCCACCCACAAAAAACTTCGACCCAGCATGGCTGTCGCTGTTGTTGTCCGTTCAGATCGCCGTTCCAGTTTGACAATCTGCGATTCCCGGGGCATCGACATATTCAGATCAAACCGTTTAATTGCTGCCCGCAGGTTTGAGGGATTGGTCGACGTGGCCCAGCGTTCCTGCTCTGTACGAGCCTGCTTCTGCGCCTTTGCCAGCTCCAGCTCGGCCGCTTTTATTTCTCGGCCCAAGGCATCACAGCGGGCATTAAGCCACATATAGCTCAGGCCCAGAACAGCCACTGCCACCAGCACATTGGCCAGCATCTTGGGAAATGGAACCCCAGCCTCGTTGACTTTATTCGTTCTGTCGTTCTTTCGTGTGCCTGCCATTTTGGTTACCTCCCTACCTTTACCGCCCGCAATCTCGCTGAGCGCGACCGCAGATTTTTGGCCAGCTCTTCTTCCGTGGCCGTTTTTGCTTTCTTCCAAATCCACTCCACCGGCGGTTTTTCATACATCCGCCGAACCCCACCCTGATGCAGCGACTCCTCGCGCGGCACATGGCTATTAAAAAACTTCTTCACCAAACGGTCTTCCAGACTGTGAAACGTCAGCACCACAAAGCGTCCGCCTTCCGCAATCCGACCGATCATGCTCTCAAGCACCTGTTCTATTCCGGCCAGCTCATCATTCACCGCCATCCGCAGCGCCTGAAAGGTCTGCGTTGCCGGATGTGTTTTACGCCCCCGACGTCCACCCTTGGCGCGTTCCACAATATCGGCCAGCTGTAGTGTCGTTTCAATCGGCGCACCCTTTCGCGCCTCCACGATCGCCCGCGCAATCCGACGCGAGTCCCGATCCTCGCCGTAGCGGAAAATAATATCGGCCAGGTCGCACTCATCCGCACCATTCACCCACTCGGCCGCTGTACGGCCCTGCGTCTGGTCCATGCGCATATCAATCGGCGCATCCTGCTGGAAACTGAATCCGCGCTCCGGCGTATCAAGCTGAAAGGAGCTGACGCCCAGATCCAGAAGTATGCCGTCCACCTGCTCAATACCCAGCTGTGTTAACCGCTTGGCCATATTCGCATAGTTGTCGTGCACCAGCTCAACTCGACGACCATCGCCCGACTTCAGCGTCTTACTCACCCGCTCAATCGCATCCAAATCGCGATCAAACCCCACCAGCGTTCCACCAGCGTCCAGTGCTTTCAGAATCTTCTCCGCATGCCCGGCGTTCCCCAACGTACCATCGACATAGGTTCCGTAGGGATTTGTAACCAGTGCCTCAAGGCACTCGTTGAGCATGACTGGAATATGCACTAGATCTCCCTTCCCCGATCCAAAACCGATTCCGATTCCATGAAACTGCCGCGACCAAAATCCCAGTGGCGCGAGCTGCTGTAGAGGCAAGAAAACAAGCGCCCCGAATTCACCATCGACAAATTAAACAACCGCTCTTTTTCCGGGGTGAGATCAACCGATCTCGAATAACTCAAAAAACGGGCTACATCCAACATGCTCATCTCGACCTCCCCGGTTACCAACCTCAATACCCACCAAAAAATACATTTTCCGCTGCAGCCGACTCTTTCGGCAGCGCCAAATCAAAATTCTCTGCACTCCAGAGCTCAATACGCGTCATCGCGCCCACCAGAACCACCTGGCTCTTCACCTCCGTATGCGCCAGCAGATTTTCACCAATCCGCACACGACCCTGCGCATCCCAAACCAGCATTTCAGCCCCGGCCGTAATCGACCGGATCGCCTGCTGATCATTCTTATCCAGAGCCCCCCCTGCACGAAGTTCATCCAAACGACGCATCATTTCTGCAGCCGTATAAAGGTACAGACACTTCTCTTCGGGGTGCGGAAAGGCAAAGAGCTGATTCGAGTCGCCCGCCAGACTTCTCCAGATCGAAGGAAAAATCATACGTCTCTTATCATCAAGGGTATGCGTAAACGATCCCACAAAGAGGGCCGGTCTAGATTGTACATCCAATGTCATACCATCTCGCTCCATTCGGTTCCAATAATGCGGAAAGATATGCCACCAAAAATCATACCAGTCAACCCATTTTCCTCTTTTTTATTCCACTATCTACCACATGCCTCCATATTCCTCCCCTATTCTCGTTTTGCGTAATTTTGCTTCTGCCCCACCGTTTAAGTGGAAGATTATCGCAACCCATTTATTACAAATCCGTTGCAGACAAATTTGACCCATGCCGACTTGAATCAGTTTTCTGGGAACGTCCTCCCTTCTATGAAAGGCAAATGATGAATTCAGCCTCATCCGGAGAATCGGCGCGTGAAAAAGAGAGTGAGTCAATCCGTACAGCCTGCACTACGCGCTGGCTCATGCACCCTCGGCGGATTCCGAACGCCACCGACGTAGCGGAGGCGCTACCCAGTACAGCCTGCACTACGTGCTGGCTCATCCACCCTCAAATGGCGTCAGAGTGCCAAAGTAAGTGCAAGTAATTTTCAAATAGGGTTTGGACCGTGATCCCTTTTCAGGACAACCCGTAGGCGGAGTATCCTTGCTCCGTCATGATAGAGACGAATAGGAGAAGGAAAGAGGTTTGTAGTTCAGCCTTCAGGCTGCCTAATGGAGCATCCTTGCTCCGTTATCATGGAGACGAATAGGAGGAGAAGGAAAGAGGTTTGTAGTTCAGCCTTCAGGCTGCCTAATGGAACATCCTTGCTCCGTTATCATGGAGACGAATAGTAGGAAGAAGAAAAGTCGTTCGGTGTTGAGGCTCCTGCGGAATATATCGGGGCAATGTTTGACTCATCGTTATTTTTGCGTTTCTATGTCTCCAAAAGAGCGCTGGACGGATCGTCCGCCCGGGCGAGCGCATAGAAAAACGGGAGCAATGGCGTGAAATTACTAGATTACCAGACCGACCTTTTTCTCCTGCTATATTCGAGAAGTGGAAGAATCGAAAGGGAGCGCATTATGCAATCTGAAAAGCAAAATGACGAATTAGGCGGCCCGACCCCTTTTCCACGCTAAAGAGAGGAGACAGTGGTGAATATTTGTAAGATATGGTATATTATTTTTCTGTGTATTATTCCTAGTTTTGGATTTTGTGGTATTGATGATCATATGATCTACTCTGTAGAAAATCGGCACACATTGGACGGTCTAGATGCTCTTGTTGAGGTAGAGGTGATA
>CAYOBH010000017.1:0-28430 GCA_964402125.1 uncultured Verrucomicrobiota bacterium | reverse complement strand
GCGAACGTGGTGGTCCATACCGATCTCAACTGCCTCTCCGTCATCCAATACGCCGTGGAAATCCTGAAGGTGAAGCACATCATCGTCTGCGGCCACTATGGCTGCGGCGGCATACGCTCCGCCATGGAAACCAGCAGCCATGGCCTGATCGACAACTGGCTGCGCCACATCCGCGACGTCTACCGCTTCCACCGCGAACAACTCGACGCCATCCAGGATCCCGGCGAAAAACGCAACAGGCTGTGCGAACTCAACGTGGTGGAACAGGTTCAGAACGTCTGCAACACCACGATCGTTCGTGACGCTTGGGCGTCTGGCCAGCAACTGGCCGTCCACGGATGGATCTACCGGCTGGAGGACGGCCTCCTGCACGATCTGGGCATCACCGCGACCTGCAGAGACTGAATTTCGCGGTAGAGTCAAGCCGGATGGACCGGTCGAAAGAGCTGTGTGATCAACGCCTTCTGCTGATCGCGTATCTTTCTCACATTCGCGGTTCTCTTTCTACGCGGAGCCCGCTATCTTCTTACCCATGGATTTGTTTGAGAACCAACCGAAGCAACCGAAAGCGAAGGCAGGCGCCGGTACCGCCCCGCTGGCGGCGCGGATGCGTCCGCAAAAACTGGAAGATATTGTCGGCCAATCGCATATTCTCAGCGAAGGCAAGCTCCTGCGCCGCGCCATCGAGGCCGACCGCCTCGGCAGTATTATTCTTTACGGCCCGCCCGGCTGCGGGAAAACCACCTTGGCGGAAGTGATTGCCAAAACCACCAATCGTCGATTTGAGCGCACAAGCGGCGTTCTGGCCAACGTTTCCATCCTCCGCAAGATACTCGAAGGGGCGGCCCAGTGGAAAAAGATGAATGGACAGGACACCATTCTCTTTATCGACGAGATTCACCGATTCAACAAATCTCAGCAGGATGTCCTGCTGCCGTACGTGGAGAACGGTGACATCACGATGATCGGCGCGACTACCCACAATCCGTTTTTCTTTATCAACACACCGCTCAACTCCCGCTCACAGATCTTTGAGCTTCAGCCGCTGACGGAAGATGAAATCGTGCAGATTCTCCAGCGCGCCCTGGATGCTCCAACCGGGCTCAACGGATTGGTTTCCGCAACGAAGGAGGGGCTCCAACACCTCGCAGCAGTCTGCGAAGGCGATGCCCGCCGGTCGCTGAACGCCCTCGAAATTGCGGCACTCACCACTCCGCCGCAGGAAAATGGACATGTCCATCTTACTCAGCACGAGATTGAGGAGTCGGTACAGAAAAAAGCCGTTGTCTACGATCACGACGAAGACGGCCACTATGACACCATCTCCGCATTTATCAAAAGCGTGCGCGGCTCCGATCCCAACGCCGCCGTCTACTGGCTCGCAAAAATGCTCTACGCTGGCGAAGACCCCCGCTTCATCGCACGCCGCCTAGTCATCCTGGCCTCGGAAGACATTGGAAACGCAGACCCGCGCGGACTGACCTTGGCGGTTTCTGCGATGCAGGCCGTCGAATTTATCGGAATGCCTGAAGCGCGCATTACCCTCTCGCAGGTCACGACCTACCTCGCCTGTGCTCCCAAAAGCAACGCTGCTTACCTGGCAATAGACTCTGCGCTCTCCGATGTTAAAAGCGGACGCACCCTGCCCGTTCCCCAGCACCTGCGCGACGCACATTACGGCGGAGCTGAAAAGCTGGGCCACAACGGCTATCAATATGCCCATAACGGTGACGGCCACTTTGTCGATCAGGAATATGCACCGACCGACAAAATCTATTATGACCCGACCGATCAAGGCTATGAAGAGACGATTCGCAAGCGCATCGCTTATTGGAACAGTCGAAGGGAAAAGTCGTGATCGCAAAAAGTCAGTTACGCAAACAGATCGCCGAAATAAGGAAATCACTTTCAGAAGAAACCGTTTCCCTGAACAGCCGTCACATTGTTGAGCGCATCCTTAAACTCGAACCCTTTCAGAAAGCTGAAACCATTGCGCTTTACATGGCGATTGAAGGAGAAATCCGGTTGGATCCGCTTTTTTCAATATGCTGGAATTCAGAAAAACGCACCTGCATTCCGGTTTTCAATGCGCAAACCAAGGTTTACGAAATGGCTGAAATTACTTCCGAAACGCAGTTTAAGATCGGAAAATACAGCATCAGGGAGCCGATAAACACACCTCGAATCCCAATGAGCGCGATTGCTCTGATTCTCGTTCCGGGCGTGGCATTTTCCAGAGACGGGAAGCGGCTGGGTCTTGGCGGAGGCTATTATGATCGCTTATTAGATGGCTATCAAGGGACGGCAGTCGGCGTGGCATTCGACGAACAAATCGTTGCAGAAATTCCCTGCGAAGCTCACGATCTACCTGTCGATTATGTCATTACGCCGTCAAAAGTATTCATCGCAAGCAACGAACGTTAGACAAACCATGTACAAACCGTGTACACTCTATCGCAAACGAGGGAGTTGTGCCGCCCATTAAGGTGCCGCATGTGCATCGGGTTTTCTGCGGGGCGCAGCTTAACATGAAACAGGAGGTTACCGTGGAATTTATCGGGCAGGATTTTGTATTCAGTCTTGGATTTTTGGTTTTAGGCTTCTTTTTTCACGCATACATGACCAAAACGAACGCTGTTGCGGCCTCAAAGCAGGCCAAAAACATCCTTAATGAGGCCAACAAAGAGGCGGATGTGATTCGCCGCGAGGCCAAGGTTCAGAGTAAGGATGCCGTCATCCGCGCCCGCGAAAATGCGGATAAGGAGTTTGTACAACAACGCCGGGAAATTCTCGATTTGGAACATCGCGTCGTTGAACGCGAAAAAAATCTGGTGCGCAAACTCGATATGCTCAACACGAAAGAGCTGGAACTGTCTGGGCGTATGGCCGAAATTGATGAGCAGAAGACCGCATGGCACGACAAGCAGCGCGAACTTGAGCAGTTGATTGAAGCGGAAATCCGACGCATTGAAGAAGTCGCCCAGTTCTCTCAGAAGGAAGCGCGCGAAACCATCATGAAACGTATGGAGGAAGAGCTTCAGAACGAAGCCAACGCGCTGATACGCCACACCCAGAAAACAACGAAAGAAGATTCCCGCAAACAGGCCCGAGAGATTCTGGCCACAGCCATCCAGCGATACGCGGCCGATACCGTCTCTGAGCTCACCACCAGCACCGTTCCGTTGAAGGGCGACGACATTAAAGGACGCATCATCGGCCGCGAAGGACGTAACATTAAGTCGTTCGAAGCTGAAACCGGCGTTAATGTATTGATCGACGAAACCCCGGAAATGGTTATCCTCTCCAGCTATGATCCCATTCGACGTGAGGTGGCCCGTGTTGCGTTGGAGCGTTTGATCGAAGATGGGCGAATTCATCCTGCTCGAATTGAAGAGACCGTCGCCTCGGTCCGTAATGAGCTGGATGAAACGATTCGCCAGGCGGGCGAAGATACGCTCTTTAAACTGGGAATTACCGGCGTGGCTCCGGAATTGGTCCACATACTCGGAAAACTTAAATTCCGCACCAGTTATAAGCAAAACGTACTGGACCACTCCGTTGAAACTGCCCACATCATGGCCCTCATGGCCGGAGAACTGGACCTCGATCCAAAAACTGCAAAACGTATCGGCCTTTTTCATGATATCGGCAAAGCCGTTGATCACGAAGTCGAGGGCGGCCATGCCGTGATCGGCGCGAACCTGCTGAGGAAACACGGCGAAGAACGGATCGTCTGGAACGCCGTCGGCGCACATCATGACGACATGGAAGGCGAAAGCGTTTATGCCGTGCTCTGCAACGCGGCAGATGCCATTACCGCCGCTCGACCCGGTGCGCGCTCGGAAGCAACCGACCTCTACCTCCAGCGATTGGAGCAGATTGAAAAAATAGCCAACCTCCACGCCGGCGTCAAAAGCAGCTATGCCGTACAGGCCGGACGCGAACTCCGCATTATGGTTGAACCGTCCAAACTCAACGATCAAGGGGCCTCGCTGCTGGCAAAAAATATCGCCAAGGAGATTGAACGAAACGTCAAAATACCCGGGACCGTGCGTGTAACCGTAATCCGCGAAACCCGCTGCGTTGAATATACAAAGTAAACGATTTGGCTACTTGAAACCTTTCCGTCACCACCAAAGGCGATAAGCTGAATCAAGCGGAAAGGCGTTTTCCACATGGCGGATCTCTGGCGCTGCGCCGTTGGGTTCGCCGATAACTTCAATGACATCAAAGCGAATGTGCGCCGGGCGAAGCTTGCGATCGCGCAGATAGTGGATCGCTGCCCGGGAAAGTCGTTTGCGTTTCTCCTTATTAACTGCGGAAATGGGACGTCCAAAATCTTCGTTTCGGCGCGTTTTTACCTCAACAAAGACAATGATCCCGCGTTGCTCGGCCACAATATCAAGTTCGTCGTGTCGTCCAACGCGCACATTTTTCCCGCAGATTTTATATCCGTTTTTCCGCAGCAGACGCGCGGCCTGCCGCTCCCCCCAAGTACCGGACTTCAGGTGCGCTGCTTTCCCCGATTTCAGGCGTTGTTTAATCCACTGCAGCATTTCCGGAAAGAATCGCCTCATACAGTTCAATATATTGCCGAGCCATGTGCACCACCGAAAAATCCTGCTCCATCGCGCGCTTCATTAAGGTCTTCCACGCCAGTTTGTCGGCGTAGACCGCCAATGCCCGATCGATGCAGTCGGCAAATTCATCGCCGGTGTGCCCATAAAATTTAAAGCCCGTTCCGCCCGGCTCGTTATAATCGATCACCGAATCTTCCAGACCACCGACGCCGTGGACCACGGGAATGGTTCCGTAGCGCATGCTGTACATCTGATTTTGTCCGCACGGTTCAAACTCGGACGGCATCAAAAAAATATCCGCACCCGCTTCAATCTGGTGGGCCAACTGGCTCGAAAACTCAATCCACACAGAAACCTGATTCGGCCAACGCCTCGCCCACTCTCGGCAGGCCTCCTCATAGCGCCGATCGCCTGTTCCCAGAAGTACAACCTGCGCACCCGTTCCAACAATCCGCTCCATAGCGGCGGCCAGCACATTGATTCCCTTCTGAGGGACCAGTCGACTGATGACGCCCAAGAGCGGCGTACGTTCATCGTCCGGCAGTCCAGCTGCATGCTGCAACGCCTTTTTACAGACCGCCTTACCAGCGAGGTTTTCTTTTGAATAATGTGCGGGGAGATATTGATCCGTCTCTGGGTTCCAGCGTTTATAATCAATCCCGTTCAGAATGCCGTGCAACACATTGCGGCGATGATAGAGTACGCCGTCGAGTCGGCAGCCGAACTTCGGTGTTTTAATCTCTTCGGCATAGGTTGGGCTCACGGCATTAATCGCAGTGGCCGCCACGAGTCCGCCCTTGAGCATATTGATCTCGCCGTAAAACTCGAGCGTATGCATGGTGTAGCAGCTGTCCGGCAGGTTGGTCATATAAAATTTTTCCGCTCGCATCCAACCATGATGGGCCAGATTATGAATCGTCATAAGCGTGCGTTCGCATCCATTGCGGATCGTTCCGTCAATTCCATAATGGAGCAGCATGGGGATGAGCGCGGCCTGCCAATCGTTGCAATGCACCAGATCGGGCTTGAGATCCAGCACATCGATCAGGCGCACGACCGCCTTTTGGAAAAAGAGAAAGCGCTCAGGGTTATCGGCATAGCCATGCTCTTCAGAACCGTAAATTCCCGGCCGATCAAAAAACTCGCGGCTATGGATAAAATAGGTGGTTACGCCCTCAAACTCCTGCTTCCAGACAGATCCGCAATACCACACCTGTCCCAGCGGAACATGCAGATCCACATTGCACGGCTCAATTCGGTAGCTTTCTCGATCAATCTGCTGATACAAAGGCAGTACGCGGACAATCTTGATGCCCTGCACGACCAGCGCCTTCGGCAAAGCAGCAGAAACATCTCCTAGACCTCCGGTCGACGCAAATGGTACGATCTCGCTACTAACAAAGACAACTTTCATTTCATCAAGCTACAGGAACCCAAAATGAGCTTCGAGTCCCAACTTCTACAATTTATGTCCGCCCCCGGATACCGACCCATGAAACAACATGAACTGGCCCGTCTCCTCAATATTGACTCTGCGGGTCGCCGCGCCGACTTCCGCCACGCGCTCTACGCCCTCGAAGCCGCAGGCACGATCGTCCGCCTGCGCAAAAACCGATGGGCGCTTCCGAGCAGCGATAACGAAGCGATCGGCACGCTCAAAATGCTGCCTAAAGGAGGAGCAATCTTTGTGCCCGAAACAGAGGGAGATTCCGAAATCTATGTTTCCGAGCGCAACACTGGCGTTGCTCTGCCTAACGACAAGGTCGCCATTGAACTCTTTCATTCCGAATACGGTGCCCAACGCCGTGAGCGGCGAAGCCAAACCGAAATGCGCGCTGAAGGCCGGGTAAAACGCGTGATCGAACGCGCCTCTGACCGCACGGTCGGTCTACTTAAACACACTCCCTACTACTCCTACGTCATCCCCGATGCCGCTGGCTTCCGGCAGGATGTCCGGATTGAAGACCCCCGGAACATTCCCGAAAACCATAAGGTGCTCGTTCAGCTCAACAACTGGACCGACCCATATCGCCCGCTCTTCGGCACCATTCTTGAAGATCTCGGTGAAGCTTCCAGCCCCGGCGTCGATGTTGACAGCCTCCTCGCCGACGCCGGAATCCGCGAAGAATTTCCGGAAGAAGTCGTCGCTGAAGCCGAAAAAGTGTCCGGCGAAGTGACTCCAGAACGGATGGAAGGCCGCCGCGATCTGCGCGATGCCGTCACCTTCACCATTGACCCCGAAACCGCCAAAGATTACGACGACGCAGTATCGTTAGAACTTCATCCAGACGGAGGATGGGAACTCGGTGTACATATTGCCGACGTCTCCACTTACGTTACCCCCGGCTCAGAAATCGATAAAGAAGCCTTTCGCCGCGGCAACAGTATTTATCTCGTCGACCGTGCGGTGATGATGCTGCCGCGCGAACTCACCACCAAGGTCTGCAGTCTCAATCCAGAGAATGATCACCTCACCCACACGGTGTTGATTACCCTCAGCGAAGAGGGTGAAATGCTCAGCTACGAAACCTTCCCCTCCGTGATTCACTCCAAAGCCCGCCTCACCTATACGCAGGTACAGCGCTTTATCGACGGAAAGACCGACCATGAGATTCCCGAAAACGTGCTCCAACGCCTCCGGAACCTCTATCCGCTGGTGCTGCAGATACGCGCCCGCCGCGTTGCCGCAGGTTCCGTAGAAATCAATACGCCGGAAATTGAATTGAAGCTGAATGACAAAGGAAAAATTGAAAAAATGATGCCGCGCTCCGAATCCAAAGCCGCCTATCAACTGATCGAAGACTGCATGCTGCTGGCCAACCGCGCGGTTGCTGAAATCCTGATCGCCGCCGAGAAACCCGCGCTCTACCGCGTACACGCCGAACCCGACGAAGAACAATGGACGGCAATGGGCATGGAGCTGCAGGCGCTCGGCATTAACGCCCTGCCCCATACGCGGCAGGAGATCAACGAAGCCATTCATTTGGCCGCCGGAACGCCCGTGGAATACACCGCCAACCTTGCCATTCTGCGCAACTTTAAGCGTGCTGAATATTCAGGAACGCAGATCGGTCACTTCGGCCTGGCGTTCGACGATTACACCCACTTCACCTCGCCCATTCGCCGCTATCCCGACCTCATCGTCCATCGACTGCTCAAGGCGATCGAAAAAGGTCAGGACCCCGGCATCTCCGGCGAGCGTATCGAAGAGATTGCCAAGCAATGCACCGAAACCGAACAAAAGGCCGACGAACTTGAAAAGCAGAGTATTGAAAAGAAGCGGCTGGAATATTACAGCGAGCTGATGAACTCCTCGCTGACCGCCACCTTTAAAGGGTATATCGTCTCCATCAAAGGTAAAGGGATGATTGTCGAACTGCCGGAATCGCTCCAGCGCGGCATGATTACCTTCGCGTCCATCACCTCCGACTGGCTCGAAGCCAATGAAGAGATGACTCAGGCGTGCACTCGCGGTGGAAAAGTGAAATATACGATCGGAGACCCCGTCGAAGTCACTCTCTCTAAGGTTGACACCGCCCGAGGATTTGTCGACTTTGTCCTCGCCGAACAAGTCGCTGAACCACGCCATCGACAGCGCAAACCCCGCATCGTCCCCGACCTGAAAACCGGAGCGCCCCGCCGCAAAGGCCATCGCCGAAAACGATAAAAAAACGCATGCAGAATGCGCGGGGCTTTCTGCATGCGTTTTGCGAATTCGCTATTACGAATTATTTAAACAGATGTTGAGCGAACAAATAGAGGTTGTTGGCCCATTCCGTATTATCGTGCGCATTTGAGTCCACATGCCAGACGTGCTCAATGCCTTCGTCCTTCAGAAGCTGATGAACGCTTTGACTAACGCGCAGCAGACCGTCTTTGTTCCCGCAAGCTACCCACATCAGCTTGAGGTTTTTCTTAACGGCGTCCACATCCGGAATAAGCTTCACGTTGTTGGCCATTCCGCCGAACTGACGGGTATTGGGCGCGGAAGAGAATCCGCCGACATACGCAAACTTATCGCTGTTGGACAGACCGATGTTCAGCGTCTGACCGCCGCCCATAGAAAGACCGGCGAGGGCACGATTGGCGCTGTCGGTTTTCACCGAGAACTTGGACTCAACGAGCGGAATAATTTCTTCAAAGAGGTCTGTCTCGAAGGGCATATCCCAGCCGTCGTATTGTCCAGTCATGTTGCGCCGCGCACCGGCTCCCTCACCCGGGAACTCTTCGCTGTCGCCGACAACGATGGAAGCATTGCCGTTCGGGAAGACCAGAACCATCGGCTCAATCTTTCCGTCGGCAATGAGGTTGTCGATGACCGTATTTGCCTTGCACGCCTGCATCCATTCGAGGTCGTTCCCGCCAATGCCGTGCAGCAGATAAAGCACCGGATATTCCTTATCTTCCGTGTATCCCGGAGGCGTGTAAACGCGAACCTGACGGCGTGCACTCAGCTTTTCGGAGTTATATTGAAGAACCCAGATTTCGCCGTGAGCAATATCAGAACGCACATCGCTGTACCCGGCCGGGGGATCGTCAAAGGCCGGTTTATCGTCTTCATTCAAAGCGACTCCACCACCAAATCCACCCGGTGCACCACCGCCGCCGCCAAATCCAGCTGGCGCACCACCACCGAATCCACCCGGAGCACCGCCAGCAGGAGCACCACCCGCCGGGCGGCGCTGCATTGCGGGACGCTCTGCAGCAACAGGCGCGGCTTCAGGCTCAAGAACCGCTTCAGCCGGAGCTTCTGCGGGTGCACCAAATCCGGGCGGAGGTCCGCCGGCACCAAAGTTAAACCCTCCCGGAGGTCCGCCTGCACCAAAGTTAAACCCTTCCGGGGGGCCGCCTGCACCAAAGTTGAATCCTTCTGGAGGTCCACCGGCACCAAAATTAAATCCTTCCGGGGGGCCGCCTGCACCAAAGTTAAATCCGGCAGGAGGTCCGCCTGCACCCGGTCCAAAACCAGCGGGTGCTTCAACTGCTGGTTCAACAACCGCTACTTCAACGACCGCTACTTCAACTACCGGTTCTACTACAGGAGCAGCTGTTTCGACTTGATTTCTTCGGTTACCGCGACGACGCGGTGCAGGAGCGGCTTCCTCTTCAGCGGCATCCTGGAAGAGCATCGGTGCAAACTGATACAGGCTGCGGCGCCAGGTCTGCCATTCATGGGCCGTCTCGGGCGATACGTAGGAGACGGCGTTGACCCCTGCTTCCTTGAGCGCATCGGCGGCAGTGGCTGCGTTTGCAGCTCCACCTTCACGACTGCCGTAGCTGAAAAAGACGGCCTTCACCTTGCTCTTGAACTCGTCCATGTCGGTGATGTCGGAGGGCGAAATGCTGCCGCCGCTGAAGATCCCGATGTGCGAGAAGGTGTCGAGGTTCGCTAAGGTGATGGAACGCGTCTGCATGCCACCCATGGAAAGTCCGGCCATGGCGCGATTCGCTTGGTCGGGAATGGTCCGGTAGTTTGCATCAATGAACGGGATCAAATCTTCAAGAAGGATTCTTTGGAAACCACTGGCAAAATCAAATCCGCCCATGCCACCGGCACGACGCGGCTGGTTTCCACCGGCTGCAGGAGCTTGTCCTCCAGGAGCGCCCATGCCGGCAGGCGGAGCACCAGCACCCATGCCTGCGGGACGCTGCCCGCCAGCTTGGCCCGCTGCCATTCCAGCCGGACGCTGTCCAGCGCCTTGACCCATCGCACCCATGCCCGAAGGAGGAGCACCGGCTCCACCACCCGCCGGACGGGCGGCACCCGCACCACGGCCACCACCGGCGGTGCTGCCGTTTTCCATCACGATGATGAAGGGCTTGGCCTTACCTTCAGCAATCAGGTTGTCCATGATCATGTTGGCGTGGCCTTGGCTGCCCCAACCGGTTTCGTCTTCCCCGCCGCCATGCTGGAGATAGAGCACGGGATAGCGCTTCGTGTTGTCCTGGTCATATCCCGGAGGCGTGTAGACAAAGATGCGGCGCATCGAGTCGGACGCCTTGGAATAATAGTGCTGCTCGCGCAGCTGGCCATGCGGGACGTTTTTCACCGCATAGAAATCCTGGTCTTTCGCCGGGACCTCGATGCCGCTACCCCAGCGGCTGGAACCGTAAAAATAGAGGCTGCCCGGATCGGGAACGGAAGCACCGTCGATGTTGAGCTGGTAGTAGTGGAAGCCTTCATCCTGCGGTTCCGAATCGCCAACCCAAAACCCATTCTCGTCCTTGGTTAGCGGATACCGCACCCCGCCGATATCCAGCAGAACGCTGGTAGCATTGGGGGCAGAAATGCCCGCGCGGACGCGGCCGCTGGAACTGACCTGCGGATACTGCTTCCCGCCCTGCGTAGTGGTCGACGGCACAAACTCCTCCGGCTTTTCTTCCTGGAAGAGCATCGGCGCAAACTGATAGAGGCTGCGGCGCCAAGTCTGCCATTCGTGCGCCGTCTCGGGCGATTCATAGTAGGCCGCATTGATGCCTTCGGCCTTGAGCGCGTCTGCCGCAGCACTTGCTGAGGCTCCGTTTTCGCGGCCGCCATAGCTGAAGAACACCGCCTTCACCTTGCTCTTGAATTCATCCATGTCGGTGATGTCGGTGGGTGAAATGCTGCCGCCGCTGAAGATCCCGATATGGGAGAAGGTGTCGAGATTCGCCAGTGTGATCGAACGCGTCTGCATACCGCCCATGGAAAGTCCCGCCATCGCACGGTTCGGCTGGTCGGAGAGGGTCCGGTAGTTTGCATCGATGTAGGGAATCAAATCTTCAAGCAACACTTGCTGGAAGACTCCACCCATGTTGAAGCCACCCATGCCGCCACCGCCACGACGCGGCTGGTTGCCGCCGGCTGCAGGAGCTTGTCCTCCGGGAGCGCCCATGCCCGCAGGAGGAGCGCCAGCGCCTTGGCCCATTGCACCCATACCAGCGGGACGCTGCCCTGCTCCCTGGCCACCAAATCCAGCAGGCGGAGCACCAGCACCCATACCAGCAGGACGCTGACCCGCACCCTGACCCATACCAGCAGGAGGAGCACCAGCGCCACCACCGGCCGGACGCGCACCCCTGCCGCCGCCACCACCGATGCTGCCGTTTTCCATCACGATGATGAAGGGCTTGGCCTTACCTTCGGCAATCAAGTTGTCCACGATCAGATTGGCGCGACCTTGGCTGCTCCATCCAGTTTCATTTTCGCCCATGCCATGCTGGAGATACAGAACCGGATAACTGTTGGTCGTCTGGTCATATCCCGGCGGCGTGTAAACAAAGACGCGGCGCATCGAATCGGTAGACTTTGAATAATAGTACTGCTCGCGCACCTGTCCGTGCGGGACGTTTTTCAGTGCATAGAAATCCTGGTCCTTTGCGGGGACTTCGATGCCGCTGCCCCAGCGGCTGGCACCGTAGAAATACAAGCTTCCCGGATCGGGAACCGAAGCGCCGTCAATGCTCAACTGGTAGTAGTGGAATCCTTCGTCCTGCGGTTCTGAATCGCCGACCCAGAAACCGCGTTCATCCTTGGTCATCGGATATTTGACCCCGCCGATATCCAGCAGAACGCTGGTAGCTTCGGGGGCGGAAATGCCTGCGCGAACGCGCCCTTCGGAATTAACCTGTGGGTAGTTTTTGTTTTCCTGCGTGGTGGACGACACACGAAAGTCATCCTGAGCCCAGCATACACTACCGGCGACCAAAGCCACCAACAGTGTAGTCATTGTCCTACGGATCATTATTATCTCCTCTCTTTTGATTTACCTGTTTTTACTTGCAATTAAAATCTTGCATATCATGGATCTGCATTAGACAACATCTAAAGAGATTCTCATCACATCTTGGAGAAACTCCGCGCTCCACCGATAGATTCTGAGATTCCAAACCCTATTCAACGCATCATCCAGATCACGTACTATTCCAAAACTCAGTCAAGCTACCAGAATCAGATTCGAAAGCCGAGCAGAAAAATGAGTTTATGTGGGAAAACGAACCGTCGGTTGATCCTATTTTACCGTTTCACTGAAAAGATCAGGCATCGACAGCGGACAGAAGAATACAACAACCCGCTATCGCCATTCGTGCTTGGGATAGCGGCCCTTCAATTCTTTTTTAAGCAGCGGATACGCATTGTTCCAGAACGATTTCATATCCTGCGTTTTCTGCTGCGGACGTTGATTCGGCGCAAGCGCTTCCACGACCACCGGGATTTGTCCGAAGCCGATCCGGGGCACCTCATTTAAATCATACAGCTTTTGTATGGTGGCCGAGATTATCGGCGGCTGCCCCGTTTCGTAGCGCACTTTTGCATTAAAGCCGCTCGGGAGCGTAATCCGCTCCGGCGCCTGCTTATCTATCATCTCCAGCTGAGCCGGAGCCAGCCACGACTTCACCGTCTTCCAAACCGAGCGATCTTTCAAATCGCGGCGACATACCGCGCCCAGACAAATCTCCTGCACCATAGCGCGCCGCGCCTCTTCGTCGATTGCCGGAATTCCATAATCAGGACACCCCTCGGCCAAGCAATTTACCCGCGCAATCCAGCGCTCCACCTGATCGTTCCATTCGTACAGCTCCAACCGCCCGGAAAGCACCTCCTCCGCAATAATCTCCGCCGCACGTTGCGGATCCACCTCTTGCTTCATACGGGCATTTAGCTCCAGCCCGCGAAACGATTTCGAGTGTTTGGTTACCACACGTTTCTGGACCGGATCAAAAACCGCCTCGCTTTTTTCCTCTATATCCTCTGGAAAGAGCTCATCCAGCCAGGCCTCGGAAATGGCCGTGCACAAATTCAGCCGCACATTCAGATCGCGCCCCTCAATCTCTCGAATCTCGGCGGCGACGACCAGTGTGCTATCGCGCACCACGCTTTCTCGATCCAGATCGCCAGTACGCCCATGCACTACTTCGCAGTGCAACGTTCCCACATCGCGCCGCTTGGCGACCTGATCTGAAAACGCCAACAGGATACACTTCTGCAAATCTTCATCGATCGGTGCGCGGTCATTAATCGTCAGGCCCTCGTTTTCGGCAATGGAGAGAAAGTGATTATAGAGCGGCTTCACCTGCCTTGCAGCGGCCCCGTTCACGCCCAGCTTACCGCAAACCTCCGGATGATAATTATTTTTATCCACAAACTGCCACGCCTGCATGAGCTGCTTAAAGTCGGAAACATCGTCCTCTCCCAATAGATCATCGCGGTGATCGTGCGTCTTTGTTCCTTGATTGCGCTGAAGAATTGAGCGCCCCTGCGTGAGCGCTGCAATCAGGCAGGCCTGCCGAACGCAGCCATAGGCCTCGCCCGCCAGCAGCATACGCGCATAACGCGGGTGCATCGGGAACTGCACCATTTTGCGTCCAACCGCCGTCAACGCACCCGCGTGATCCAGCGCCCCCAAATCCGTCAAGAGCGTGAGCGTACGCGCCAGCGATTTTGGATCCGGCGGCTCCAGCCAATTAAAGAGCTCCACGTCCTCAACGCCGCCCGCTTTGAGCGTCAGCACCACTTCCGCCAGATCGTGCCGCAGAATCTCGGGCAGTTCCTGCTGCGGGCGCGAGAGGTGTTCCTTCTCCGTCCACAATCGTATGCAGACGCCCGGTGCCGTACGCCCGGCGCGCCCAGCCCGCTGATCCGCAGACGCCCGACTGATCCGTTCAATCAATAACGTATCAATGCCGCGGTTTGGATCGTAGCGCGCCATTCGCGCCAACCCGGAATCAATCACGACGCGAACGCCGTCAATCGTGATCGATGTTTCCGCCACGTTGGTGGAAACCACGACTTTGCGCCGATCGCACGCGCCCACCGCCGCATCCTGATCTTGCACCGGCAGCTCTCCGTGGAGCGGCAGCACCGCGAATCCGCGGGCACACTTGCGCGCGCGAATCGCCTCCACCGTCCGGGTAATTTCATAACCGCCCGGCATAAAGACCAGCACATCGCCCTCAGCGCCCGACTCCATCGCCCGCTCAAACGCATCGGCAGCGGCATCCCAAACGGGCTGCTGGCGAAAATCGATACGCTTTGGGGCATAACTGATATTGACGGGAAACGTCCGCCCTTCACTTTTCAACTCACAGCATGGTTTCAAATATTCGAGCAGCGGCTCGGCATCCAGCGTGGCGGACATCACAATAATCTTCAGATCAGGGCGCGTCAGCTGAAGCTGCAACGCACGCGCCAGCGTGATATCGCCGTACATATGGCGCTCATGAAACTCATCAAAAATAATCGCCGACACGCCGCGCAGTTGAGGGTCCGACAAAAACTGGCGGAGCAGAATGCCCTCCGTCACATAGCGAATCTGAGTTCTGGCTGAAAGCGCACTCTCCATACGCACCTGATACCCCACTTCACCCCCGAGCGGCTCACCCCGTTCGAATGCCACGCGCTTTGCCAATAGTCGCGCCGCCAGCCGCCTCGGCTGAAGCACCACGACCTCGCCCGGCCCCGCCGCTCCGCAATCGAGCACCATTTGCGGCACCTGCGTCGACTTGCCTGATCCGGTCGGCGCCTCGATCACAATTCGGTTTTGGGTCTCCAGCGCCGCTGCAAGCACTGAGCACAGCTCATAAATGGGTAATTCTTTGGGGTTCATAGGAAATAGGTATAGCCGTAATCCGCCGCCAAATCCACGCTCGGAAGCAATAATTCGTCAAGATCCCGAATATCGGCGGAAAAAATTTCCGATTAACTTATCTCCGAGGGACGCAGAACCGATGAAAAGGCAGTTTTATTGAAGTTTCGACGGTGGTTTACACGATTTGTGATGTGAGGGAATTCATGCTTAAGAACAGGAGAATAGATGGACCGAACGGATATGATTCCGTAGTTTTGGTCTCTATGCCGGAGGGAAATGAGGACCGGCCCATCTATATGGCCATCTCTCATCGGAACATTTCCGACCCCGAAGATAAGATATACGCGTACGTCTGCGTCAATCTGGAAACACCCGCCAGCCTCAAAACCGCAAAAGATATGATTTCGAAAAAGTGGTCTGGTACTCCACAGAAAAAGAAGGTGTTGAATGGTGATACCGACAATAACGGTATCGCCATTCAGTTTTCTCCGTTCCCGGACCCATCCCTGCTCTAGATGAGCGTTACAGTTAAGCCTCCAGCTCGATATACAGAAAGTATCTGTGTATATCTATTTTTTTGCACCTGTCCCTTTTCCACATCGGACGAAAATAATCAGAAACCAAAAAAATTGGCACCTTCTGTGCTTCAGATTCTCCCGAAAAAGTGAGATAGGCCCGGATACTGAGTGTCGATTGCTTCGCCAGCAGCCTCGGCGGAGAAAACCCAATAGGAGAAGATGATGATGAAAAAGAAAACAAAACTAGCCACCAAAATTGCCGGCGGATTCGGCCTGTTGATTATTATTTGTGCAATTCTTGGTTATTCAGGTGTTCAAGGAATCAACAAACAAAAACAGGCAACCACGCTGAGCGCTATGAGCAGCAGTGCGCTGCAGAGCGTATTAAACTGCGGTTCTGCTCGAGGAGATTTTTTCATCAGCGGAAATATAGAAGACCCCAAAACCGGGAAAATGACCGGTGATATCTGGGCCGAAACCACCGTAGCCATGCACAAAGCCATCGACGATCTCATCGATGCCAAAGGAATCGATAATAAAACCAAGGAAGCTTTAGAACAAACCCTCAAGGATATCGACGCCTACGACGTCCTTCGTGAGGCATACACCCAAGCCGACATTGATAAAACGAATGTACTCACTGACTGGGCAGCGGCAGGAGAAACTATGACAGTCGGCGCAGACAGTGTGAGGGCAACCCTTGAGAAAACCGACATAGACCTATCTGAGGAGGTCAGAACAGCCCTTTCATTGGGTTTAGAAAAAGATGTTTTAGCCCCCTTCTTTGTATTACGAACACAGGCTCTTTACCTTATTCTCAAAGAGACAGACGAAAAATGGGGTGTATATTTAGCCCAACTCAAAACCTTAGAGGAAGGTATCGCCAAATGGAAAGCCATAGCTCCTGAAAGCAAAGTCGTTACAGAAACCGCCGAAAGCTTCAAAGAATCGGTGGAGGGATATAATAATGCTGGGCATGAGTACAAAGACGGCATTGACCGACAAATCGCAGCCGATGCGAAGATGAGTCCACTGGTAACGAGCATTGTTAGTGCTATTAATAATACGCAGGAGCAGTACGAAACCCAGGCGGATCAAATTCAAAAGAAGACCACGGTTCAAATGATTACCATGGCCCTTATTGCCATTGTTATGGGCATTGGTCTGGCGATTGGGATTACACTCAACATCGTTAAGCCCATCAAAGCTATCATCGAAGCACTGACCGAAGGTTCCCTTCAGGTTTCATCGGCATCCGCTCAGGTATCAACTTCATCTCAGAGCCTAGCCGAGGGCGCAACAGAACAGGCCGCCGGATTGGAAGAGACGTCGTCCAGTCTGGAAGAAATGTCAACCATGACCCGCCAAAGTTCCGACAATGCGCAACAGGCTAATCTACTGGCCGAAGAAGCCCGCAAGGCGGCCAGCAGCGGAGCGGAATCGATGTCGCGTATGAGCACGGCTATTCTCGACATTCAGAAGAGTTCGGATGAGACGGCAAAAATTATAAAAGTAATCGATGAGATTGCCTTCCAAACCAACCTGCTCGCGCTGAATGCGGCGGTTGAAGCGGCTCGCGCCGGAGAAGCCGGTAAAGGCTTTGCGGTGGTAGCCGAAGAAGTCCGCAACCTAGCCCGCCGTTCAGCAGAGGCCGCAAAAGACACTTCGCAACTGATCGAGAAATCCGTCCGCAACTCAAAAACCGGCGTTGAGATTTCCGAAGAGGTTGCTTCGGTCCTCTCAGAAATTGTAAACAGCGTAAACAGGACTACCGAACTGGTCGGAGAAATTGCGGCTTCAGCCACTGAACAGTCTCAGGGTATTGAACAGATTAATATTGCGGTTAATCAGATGGACCAAGTGACACAATCCAATGCGGCCAGCGCCGAGGAATCCGCCAGCGCCGCCGAGGAGCTTCGGAACCAAGCCGCACAGATGAATGAAGTCGTGATTGAACTCTCGGCACTGGCCGGGGTTAAAGTGAGCGAGGCCGCTGTTACAAGAACCTCTGCATCCGCACCGAGAAAGCCAGCATCCGTACCAAGAAAGCCAGCATCCGCACCGAAAATGCAGGCACACAAAAAGGCGCTCTCCCATCCCGCTCCGAAACCTCATTCCACGGATGCTGCACAGCTCATCCCGTTTGATGAGGATCTTGAAGATTTCAATTCGTAGAAAGAAGAGGTAAAATATGTCAAACACAACCTTTGCAGAAGTAGGAAGCCACTTGGCTGGAAAGTATCTCACCTTTGCTCTTGGCAGCGAGGAATACGGCCTCGAAATCTTAAAAGTTCGAGAGATTGTCGGCTATCAGGAGATCACCAAGGTCCCCAAAACCTCTAGGGAGATCAAAGGCGTGATTAATCTTCGTGGTCAAGTGATTCCAATTGTGGATCTGCGCGGACGCTTCGGCATGGAGGAAAAGGCCGTTGACGACCAGACCTGCATTATCGTGGTTGAAAATGAACACGACGGGCGCATCACGCCAACCGGGGTGATTGTAGACCAAGTTTCTGAGGTACTCGACATTCAGATTGAACAGATTGAACCCCCGCCGCAGTTTGGCGGAGCGGGCAGAATTGACTTTATCCGCGGCATGGGAAAGATTGGAGGAAAGGTCAAGATCCTGCTGGATATCGACAAAGTTCTCTCCAGTGCAAACACTGCGGACTGGGCCGAAGTAGCAGAAGAAGTTGTCCAGATTGCTGGTTAATTTCACGTCCAAATAAGGAAAGAAACAAACATTGAAACAGGGAAGATTATGAGCGACTCATTATTGATAATCGATGACTCCTCCACCATGCGCCGAATCATTAAACGGACGATTCGCATGTCGGGTATCAACTTTTCGGAAACACTGGAAGCAGAAAGCGGTGAAGAAGGTTTTTCAATACTTTCACAACGCCCGGTTGATGTCGTGCTCTGCGATGTCAACATGCAGGGCATGCGCGGAACGGAAATGGTCAAAAAAGTACGGAATGAACTTCCTCATTGCGCTAAGACGAAGATTATCATGGTGACAACGGAAAGTTCTCCGGCGTTTGTGGCAGAGGCGCTGCGCAGTGGTGCCGATGGCTATATCGGGAAACCGTTCACTCCGGAAAAGTTTCAAGAGAAGCTCACCCCCTTGCTCTGAGCAAATTTTAACCTTTAAACAAAGAGATCATTATGAACGAAAAACCCATCTGTGGCATAAGCACCCTGCGAGAGGCTATTAGTCAGGTATTCACCTCCATGGTCTTTATGGCAATCGATCCAACCGCGTCGATCGACGAAACGATTGATCACGAAACATCCGTATTTGCCAGTGTATCCTTTATGGGAAAATATGAAGGCTCTCTTACGGTGCGCGGGAGCATTGACTGTGCAAAAGCAATCACCTCAAACCTCTTGGCGCTTGAAGAAAATGATCCGATTGAGCAGTCCGACATTGCAGATGCAATGGGAGAAATTGCCAATATGATTATGGGTAGTGTGAAATCGCTGGACTATGGAACGGTTGGAGAATTGGCGGTCTCTGCTCCTACGGTATTCAGCGGTCATGAAATGATCCACCACCTGCGGGCTGGCGAAGCCTGTTTAAGCACAACAGTAGCTGTTGATGACATATACTGCCTCGAAGTTCACCTTGTCTATCTAAATGGAAAATAAGAAAATGAAAGAACTGACCAATCTCACAAAAGAACAACTCAAACAAGTTTCCCTGGCCGCCATGAATGATTTCTGCAACGGGTATTTCTGGATGTTTGAAAAAAAATTCGACACCTCCTGCGTCGCGGAAAAAAAGTTGTCGCCGAATGCTCTCAAGGAAGAGATCTCTGGAATTATTGCCGTCAGTCGAATTGCCTATGGTGGAGCCGGAACCGGCTCCTTTATGGTCATTTTTGACAAACCGGCACTCTTTTCACTGGGCGGGCTAACCATCATGCAACCCATTCCCCGCATTAAGGAACAATGCGTACGTGGAAATGCCGAAGAAGCTGCCTCATTGGCAGATGCGGTAGGGGAAATCGGAAACTTATTAGTGGGTTCTTTCAACAAGATTTTTCGTGAAGGGTGTGCCGATGTTGAAAGCCTGGGCGAAGAGATCACTCTGCGCCTGCGTCTGCCCGTTCCTGTAGGAACGGTGGCATTGGATTTGGAACCGGAAGTTCCCGCCTACGATGTCTTCACTCACAAATTTCAACTCGCCGGTCTTGATCCGTTCAACTTACGGGTCGTGTTCCCGAGTTTTGTTTAATGAAAGGCTAAACTATGGCAGATCGCTCCAACGTAAAAAAACTTACCGAAGCCGCAGCTCAGGCGTTTGGCCTGACGGGAGGTCCCCCTGAGAAGGATGGACTCGTGAAAGTGATGAACGACTTGGTCGAACTGCTTTCCAATGCCGATGGACTCGACATCGCAACCATCGATACAGTCTGGAAAGCTTCACGCAAACTTCAGAGTTGTGTCGAAAACGATAATTTAAATCCTGCCATTTTGGCCGATGTCTATCTGACATTAATTGGCGATGAGCAGAAACCTTCCTCGCCCAAGCCAGCGCCGGCACCCAAGCCAGCGCCCGAACCCGAGCCTGTACCGGAGCCCGAGCCTGCACCGGAGCCCGAGCCTGTGCCGGAACCTGAGCCTGCGCCAGAGCCCGAGCCTGCGCCGGAATCCGAGTCTGTGCCGGAACCAGTCGAAGAATATGTTATTCCTCAAGACGATCTTCCCCTCATCGAAGATTTTATTTCAGAAGCATCCGAACATCTTGAGGCCGCTGAAGGCGGGATGCTTAGCCTCGAAGATAATCCCGAGTCATCAGACACACTCAATCTGATTTTCCGCTCATTCCACACCATCAAGGGCATGGCGGGGTTTATGAACCTTAATCAGATCAGCCTTTTAACGCACAACGCAGAAAACCTGCTTGATCTCGCGCGCAAAGGAGAACTTCCTCTTGTCGATCAAAATGCCGACGCAATCTTCAAGTCCATTGACATGCTGAAAAAGATGGTGAACAGCCTGCGCGATGCCATTTCCAGCAATGGAGTCGTACCGCATCAAGGAGGACTGAACGAGCTTGCAGGTCTCCTGAAACAATGCGCCTCCGGAGAATCCCCTGCAGCAAAAACGACCGCCCCAGCGGTGCCGCAAACGGAAGAACCGACAGATGAAGGCCCCGAAGAAGAGATTTCAGCTGCCCCCGTCTCTGTGTTGACACCTTCAGGCAAAGCAGCACCTGCCCAGCCTCGCCCTGCCGACCCGGCACCGCAGGCCGCTGCCGCAAAAAAGACAATCTCACAGATGGATGAAAAAATAAAAGTCAGCACGGATCGACTGGATAATCTCGTCAACATGGTTGGAGAACTGGTGATTGCCCAGCTGATGGTATCAGAATCACTTCGAGGCAAGGGAAACACCGATCACGAACTGATGCGGAACACGGTGCACCAAGGGAAAATTATCCGCGAGCTACAGGAGCTGGCGATGTCAATGCGCATGGTTCCCATCCAAGGTGTATTCCAAAAGATGGCCCGCATGACGCGCGATCTTTCCCGTAGAGAGTCAGCTAAAGAAGTTGACCTAGTGATGGAAGGTGAACAGACCGAACTTGACCGTACGATCGTCGACAAATTGTCCGACCCCTTGGTTCATATGATCCGCAACTCCGTTGACCACGGCGTTGAACCGATTGAAGAACGCAAAGCGGCAGGGAAACCACCCCAAGGAACGATTTTACTTAAGGCTTATCACTCTGCTGGCTGTATCGTTATCGAAATTTCGGACGACGGACGCGGCCTTAACCGCGAAAAGCTTATTGAAAAAGCGATCGAGCGGGGCATCATTTCCCCCGATCAAATTCCCTCTTCGGATCAGGAAATCTTCGCTTTCATTTTCCATCCAGGTTTTTCTACAGCGGCTCAGGTCACCGGCATTTCCGGACGCGGCGTAGGCATGGATGTGGTTCGTCGGAATATTGAAGAACTTCGAGGCAAAATTGATATCGCCTCGACTGCGGGCGTCGGAACCACATTTACCCTCACTCTGCCGCTGACGTTGGCGGTGATTGACGGCCAAGTGGTGCGGGTTGGTGAGGATAAATATATTATTCCGATCAACAACATACGCCGAAGTTTCCGACCGACAGAAGATCAGATTTCCACCATCCATGGTCAACGTGAAATGGTATTGGTTCGAGATGAGCTTTTGCCGTTGGTACGCCTGCACGAACTGTTTGATCTTAAACCCGACTCGACCAATCCGTGTGAAGGGCTTGTGGTGATTGTTGAGGAAGACAATGAAGCCTGCTGCTTGCTGGTGGACGATCTGCTCGATCAGCAGCAGGTCGTTATCAAAGGTCTTGGACCGCTCTTAAATCAAACCGAAGGTGTGTCCGGAGGTGCAATTATGGGAGACGGAATGGTACGTCTGATTCTCGATATCCCCGGCGTCATTAAACTTTACCGGAAATAGATGAACCCTGTTACCCGTCAGCTGACCGATCTGAGCAATAAAGACTTCGAGACCATCCGTGATTTGGTTTACACCCATTGTGCAATCAATCTGACCGATGATAAAAAGGAACTGGTCCGTTCAAGGCTTTCTCGCTACCTCAGGCAGTATGACCTGCAATCGTACGCGGATTACATCGCGATGGTGAAGGAGGATATTAACGGTCCGTTATTCACGGAGTTTATTGATCGGATTAGTACAAACCTGACGAGCTTTTTTCGGGAATCTCGACACTTTGATTATCTAAAATCGGTTGTTGTTCCTGCCCGTCTGACCGAAGCCCGTGGTTCTTCTCTTCTTCGTCTGCGCGGCTGGAGCGCGGCTTGCTCGACCGGCGAGGAACCCTACACGGTGGCCATGACGCTGAATGAAACCATTCCCAAAGATAAACGGTCTGACATTAAGATTCTAGCCAGCGACATTTCGACAGCCGTCCTTGAAAAAGCCGCAGCCGGTTGTTATTCCGAAGATCGAATCAAAACTATTCCTCCCGATCTGAGAAACAAATATTTTGATCTGAACCATGATAAAACCGAAGGTCGGTCTTACACCGCAAAACCGGAACTGCGCAGAATGGTCATCTTTAAACAGATCAATCTTATTCAGGAGTGGCCGCGTATAACACAACTCGATTTTATTTTCTGCCGCAACGTCTTCATCTATTTTGACAAAATCACTCACCAAAAGATTGTTGATCGGTTTTACCAATTGCTCAAACCCAAGGGAGTCCTCTTTATCGGCCACTCAGAAACTCTCTCGGGCATTAAACATTCCTTCAAAGGCGATGGCCCCGCCGTATATGTTAAACCATGAGTCTTGAGCCCAAATTAACCGTCGGCGTTTCCGATGCGAAAGTCTCTAGAACTTCTAGCGACGTGATCGTTACGTATTCACTGGGCTCCTGCATCGGCGTATGTATTTATGATCAACGAATCAAACTCGGCGGCATGCTGCACTTTCAACTCCCCGATTCTAAGCTGGACGAAAACAAAGCAAAAATCCGTCCCTACATGTTTGCGGATACCGGGCTGGCCTGCCTGATCAACGAAATGAAAAACAGAGGTGCCCAAATCGGCAATCTGACCGTTAAGCTGGCCGGCGGAGCCGCGATGCAGAACGGACCCGCCAACTTTGAAATCGGCAAGCGCAACTTTATCGCCATCCGCAAGGCGCTCTGGAAAGCCGGACTGATGATCGCCAGCACCGACGTTGGCGGAGAGGTCGCACGGACTCTTTACATGCAGATTGAAACAGGGAGAGTTGTTGTCAAATTCGCAGGAACCTCTAAGGAGCTATAGAATATTATGCTTAATACGAAAAAAAAGATCCGAGTTCTAATCGTCGATGACTCCGCAATTGTTCGAAAAATTCTTGAACGCGAACTGAATGCAAAGGAGGGCATTGAGGTGGTTGGAACCGCGCCGGATCCTTATGTTGCGCGCGACCTGATTGCCAAACTCAACCCCGATGTACTGACGCTCGACATCGAAATGCCGCGCATGGACGGCTTGGCCTTTCTTCGAAAACTGATGGCCGCCCATCCCATGCCTGTAATCGTGGTCAGCTCGCTGGGCGAACGCGGAGGCCCAGTGGCACTCGAAGCGTTGGAACTCGGAGCCGTAGATGTGGTACAGAAACCGGGGTCATCGTTCAGCGTACAGGACGCGTGCGATGAACTGGCAGCACTCATCCGCCACGCACCACGTGCACACTCCCTTGCTCCCCGCCCAAAGGTCGTTCAAAGCGCTCCCAGACCTTCTTCCACTGCATTGGTCCAGACCACCCACAAGATCATCGCCATCGGCGCATCAACCGGCGGCGTTCAGACACTGCAGCATATTTTCACCCAACTGCCGGCCACCACGCCGGGCATTGTCGTCGTACAGCATATGCCGCCGCGCTTCACTAATCTCTTTGCGCAGCGTCTCGACACCCTCTGCGCCATGCACATTAAAGAGGCCGTTTCCGGCGACCGCGTTATTCCCGGCCAGATTCTCATTGCCCCCGGTGGAAAACATATGACTGTCACCCGCAGCGGAGCTCAATACCAGGTGCTTCTTAACGAAGATCCGCCGGTATGCCGCCAACGCCCCAGTGCGGATGTTCTCTTTCACTCCGTCGCAAAATATGCTGGTTCCAACGCGGTCGGTGCGATTCTCACCGGGATGGGCAACGATGGTGCCGACGGCCTACTGGCCATGAAAAAGGCCGGAGCAACCACTTTTGCTCAAGATGAAAATAGCTGCATTGTCTTTGGAATGCCCAAAGAAGCCATAAAACTTGGGGCGGCTGACCACATTTGCCCTCTCAATGAAATGGCTAAATCTTTATTGGAAGCCGCTTGTCGGTAGAACAGAATGGCGCGGATTATATGGATAAACGAACTGAAATTCTAACGGGACTGGACTCAATTGAGCATCTGACCACCCCAGCGGTTAATGCCCTTAATGTCCTCAGCGATGAAAACGTTGATCAAGCAAAACTGGTACGAACGATACAGCTTGATCCGTCGCTGACCACGAACCTGCTGCGCTTTGCAAACTCGTCCTTTTTCGGGTTTTCGCGATCCATTCACTCGGTCAACGAAGCGATCGTTCGACTCGGCATACGGACAATCCGCCGCATGGTTTACCTTTCAATGGCTTCGGGCGTGGCACAACGCTCGGTGGTTGGTTATGAACTGGCACCGCGGGTGTTATGGAAACATCTGATTTCCAGCGCCGTCTGCACCGAAATCCTTGCCAAGAAAACGGAAAAACCCGTGTGCGAAATTGCATTCACCGCCGCGCTCCTGCACGACATCGGAAAACTGTTGCTTGGACACTATTTAGCCGTCGATGCCAAACCGATTCTTGAATTGGCCCACAAGGAACACATTCCCTTCAATCAAGCCGAGACCATCGTTCTCGGGATCGACCACGCCGAAGTCGGCGCAGAACTTCTGCGGCGCTGGAAACTTCCGGAAGTCATCATCGATGCCGTCCGGTGGCACCATGATCCCGAAAAAGTCGAAGGGGATAAAACGGCGGTCGATGTCGTACACATTTCAGATACCATCTGCTTCATGGCCGGAACCGGACTCGGCATCGACGGACTCAGCTACACCGTTTGCCACGAATCAGAAAAACGTACCGGCATCACATTGAGGATTGTTGAACAGATTCTCTGTGAGCTACAGGACGAAGTCGACAAGATCGATCAACCGTAAAAAATCAGGATGCCGGTCCGGCACCCTGACCCAAACGCCATAGGCTAAAGTGACCATCCGCCGCCCAACGTTTTATAAAGACGCACGGTGGTTTCGCCCAATCGCCCTTTACTGATTGCCAGATCGCGTTGCAGTGCATAGAGCGCGCGTTGCGCATCTAACACATTACTGAAGTCAGAAAGCCCGTTCACATTGCGGTCCTTCGCAATTTCTTCTGCGCCGCGCGCCGCTTCCACCGCATTTTCCAGCGCAGTGTAACGCTCCCGCTCCATCTGATAATCCATCAACGCATTGCGCACTTCGCGCACCGCATTGAGTACGCTCTTTTCATACCCCGCCAGCGCCTTTTCTTGTCGCGCTTCCTGAACTTTAACCGAGCTCCGGATCGACCCCGCATGGAATATGGGCCATTTCACGCCGGGTGCAATGCTGTAACGGCCGCTATCGCTCTCCAACAACGAGGAGGCATTTAACGAGTCCAGCCCAATAGAACCGACCAAGCTGAATGTCGGATAGAGGCCAGCCTTTGATTGTCCAATCCGCGCAGTTTGTGCCGCCAATTGGCGCTCCGCCCGCCGAACATCCGGACGACGGCGTAACAGATCGGCCGGAATTCCCTCAAGATTCAGCTCCGCAGTTTTTCCCCCCGTACCTTTTTCTGAGAGCTCCAACGCACCGGGGACGACGCCAACCAGAACAGCCAACGCATTCCGGCTCTGTTCAATCGCTGTTTCAAGCGGCGGAATTGAAGCACTTGTGCTCGCTAAATTATAGCGCGCCTGTTGTACGGCAAGTTCATTACTCAGCCCGTTCACCAAACGAGATTCCTGTAGGTCAAGGGTACCCTGCTGAGCCTGCAGCGTGGATTGCGCCACTTCCAGCAATCGTTCATTGGTGCGCAGTTGCAAATAGGCCAGCGCTGTTTCTGCCGCCACACTCACCTGCACATCGCCGAGATTCGCCTCCTGCGCTTCCCAATCCGCCACGGCCGCCTCCACGCCACGCCGAGTTCCGCCAAACAGATCAATCTCCCAGACGGCATCCAGCCCGACGCTGTACAGCGTCTGTGCAGAACCCAAACCGCCCGCATTCACTGACGTTTCCTGTCGCACCACACGTCCATTTCCATCCACAGAGGGACCATATCCACCCCGCACGACGCCCAGCTGAGCACGCGCTTCGCGCACGGTTGCAATGGCACTTTTCAGGTCGGAATTATGCTCCAACGCCAACGCCACCAGCCGATCCAGCTCGGGATCGTTAAACTGCTTCCACCACTCCACCGCATCCACCGACTCCGGCGTGGTACCGTTCAATTCAGGATAGGAGGGAGGAGTATGGTTGGGCCCTATGTTTATGCATCCGGTAAGGAGAGGGAATCCAGTGCACAAAAGAATCAGCAACCCTACAACATGGTGTTTCTTCCAAGAGGATCCGGCTTTGGACCGCATTCCGTCGAAGAACGCATACAATGCAGGGACGAGCACAATGCCGAACACCGTGGCCGCAACCATGCCCCAAAAAACAGTGGTCCCGATGGCGCGCCGACTGGCGGCCCCGGCGCCGGTCGCCATCACCATCGGCAACACGCCGAGAATGAAGGTGAAGGCCGTCATCAAGACCGCGCGGAACCGCTGATACGCGCCATCCGCCGCCGCCTCAAGGGTCGACAAGCCCTGCTCGCGCCGGGTCTTGGAGAATTCGACGATCAGGATGGCGTTCTTGCAGGCCAACCCGATCAGGATGATCAGGCCGAGCTGGGCGTAGATGCTGAGCGACATCTTCATGAGGAACAGGCTCACCAACGCCCCGAACAGCGCCACGGAAACCGAAAGCATGACCGGCAGCGGAATGGTCCAGCTTTCATACTGCGCAACGAGGAACAGGTAGCCGAATACCAGCGCCATCAGGATCAGGCCCGTCGACTGGCCGGACGACTTCCGCTCCTGGTAGCTGAGCCCCGACCAGTCGATCGCATACCCCTCAGGCAGCGATTCGGCAGCCACCTTCTCTATCTTGTCCATGACATCGCCGGAGCTGGTGCCGGGCATCAGCACCGCCGAAATGGATGCCGAGGCGAACTGGTTGTAGCGGTTCACGGAACGGGGCGACAGAATGGTCGAAACCTTGACCAGCGACGCCATCGGTACCATGGCGCCGGTCTCGCTCTTGACGAAGAGGCGTCCGATCGAGGAGGGATCCTGGCGATAGTTCCAGTCCGCCTGGGCGATGACGCGGTTCACCTGGCCATTGATGTTGATGTCGTTGATGTAGCGCGAGCCGAGCTGGTTCTGGAGCGTGGAAAACACGGACGAAACCGGCACGCCCAGCGCCTCGGCCTTCACGCGGTCGACATCGAGGAACAAGCTCGGTGTGGAGGCGTTGTACGCGCTGTAGGCATACATGACCTCGGGCATGGTGTTGAGCTGGCCAAGGAAGCCCATCATGGCCGCCTCGAGCTTGTGCGGATCGGGATCGGATACCGCCTGCAATTCGATTTCCAGCCCCCCGCTCGTTCCAAGACCCATGATCGCGGGCGGAACAAACAGCTGTACCTCCGCCTCGGGGACGGCGGCCAGCTGTGCGGTCAACTGCTGCTGAATGGCCTGGATGCTCTTGGCCGCCTCTTTTCGGTTGCTCCAGTTTTCCAGTCCGACGAGGATGAATCCCATGTTTTCACTGCTGCCGCCGATCATACTGAAGCCGGTCACCCCGATGGTGAAATCGACGCCGTCCATCCCCATGATCATGGGCGTGATGGTGTCGAGCACCTCCTGCGTCCGGACTTCGGTGGCTCCTTCGGGAAGCTGGAGACTGCCCATGATCATGCCCTGGTCCTCCTCGGGCAGGAACGAAGTCGGGCTCTTGGTAAAGACGACAACGCTGCCGACGATGGCGATGAGCAGGCACAGGATGGTCAGGACGCGCCGCCGCGCCAGCCCCGTGGCTACGGCGACATAGCCGCTGCGGCTGCGGCCCAGGGCGGTGTTGAACCAACGAAGCGGACCATGCTTCTTTTCCTTGGGGATGCGCAGGATCGTCCCGCAGAGCGCGGGACTCA